>CAUQCU010000039.1:0-15632 GCA_963516555.1 Campylobacter concisus
CTAAGCCCCTCTCTTAAGGCTCTGATGATCGGTATGCCACCAGCCACGCTTGCTTCAAAGCCAAATGGCGTGTTTTTGGCTAAATTTTGCAAAGCATATCTGTGATAGGCAAGAAGCGCCTTGTTTGCAGTGACGACCGCTTTTTTGCGCTTTAAAATTTCGCTCACCACTCTAAAAGGCTCTTCAACGCCGCCCATAAGCTCGACAAAAACGTCGATATCATCGCGGTTTATGACGCTATTTATATCGTCAGTCAAAGGGATGCCAGCGTCTCTTTTTTTATTTAAATTTCTAACCACACCGATGACTGGCACTATCTCTTCGCCACATCTTGCTGCGATTAGCTTTTTGTTTTTTAGTAAAATTTTTGCAACCGACTCGCCAACGGTTCCAACGCCTAATATCGCTACATTCATTCAAATTCTTTCAAATATTTTTTTATATTTCTTGCTGCTTGTCTTATCCTGTTTTCGTTTTCGATAAGAGCTAAGCGCACGTAGTCGTTTCCTCCCTCGCCAAAACCAATGCCAGGGCTAACGGCGACTGATGCCTTTGTAAGAAGCTGCTTTGAAAACTCAAGACTGCCTAAGTGGCTAACCTTTGGTGGCAGTTTCGCCCAGATAAACATGCTGGCATTTGGCTTTTTAAGCTCCCAACCAGCCTGAGTGAAGGCCTCTATCATCACATCTCTTCTTTTTTCATAAATTTGGCGTATCTCTTCAACGCAGCTTTGATCGCCGTCAAGCGCTACTGTGGCTGATACTTGTATCGGTGTAAACATGCCGTAATCAACCCATGATTTTATCTTTTTAAGAGCCGCGCAAAGCCTTTTGTTTCCGCACATGAAGCCAACTCTCCAGCCAGCCATGTTGTAGCTTTTTGAAAGGGTGTAGCACTCGACTGCAACGTCTTTTGCCCCATCTACTTCAAAGATGCTTGGCGTTTTGTAGCCATCAAATGTAAGATCAGCGTAGGCGATATCCGAGATGATGTAAAATCTCTCTTGCTTTGCAACGCTTACAAGGCGCTCGTAAAAGCTCTTTTGCACGGTCACAGTCGTTGGATTGTGAGGGAAATTTACAACCACATATTTTGGTTTTGGTGAGCTTGCATGTATCGTCTGGATCAAATTTTCAAAAAATTTATTCTCATCTAGCTCAAATTTATCGTTGTAGTGAAGTGGCATCTTTGCAACGCTTCCGCCAGCAAATAAAAACGCTTGCGTGTGTATCGGATATGCAGGATCAGGCACGATAGCCACGTCGCCTGGGTTTATCACAGCTTGGGCAAGATGCACAAAGCCCTCTTTGCTGCCCATTGTGGCGACTGCTTCAGTTTCTGGGTCTAAATTTACGCCGTATTTTCTCTTATACCAGTTGCAAATGGCAAGGCGGAGCTTATAAATTCCAGCACTGGCTGAGTAGCCGTGGGTCTTGTCTTTTTGCGCGCTTTCGCATAGTTTATCGACAATGTGCTGTGGTGTTCTGCCCTCTGGGTTGCCCATAGAAAAGTCGATGATATCCTCGCCAGCTCTGCGTGCTGCCATTTTTATAGCATTTACTTCGGCAAAAACGTAGTTTGGCAAACGCTCAATTGTATTAAATCTTATCTCATCAAACACTGTTTGCTCCTATTTTATAAGCTTGATAATTATCTCGTTTTTAATGTTAGTTATGTCGCTATTGTCGCTAATTAACGCATATTTTGCGTCGTTAGCTAAATTTATGGTGTAGTTAGTTTTTATCTCGTTTTCTCTTTTTAGATCGATTTGGTTTAAATTTTTATCATAAATTCTAACAAGTGGCACCCATTTGTTTGGCTCGTTTGAGATGATATTTAGGCTGCTTGCACCTGCCACGTCGACGATATAGACGCCACCACTCTTTACAAGTGGGGTCTCTTCGTTAAAATTTACTTTTGACGCATCAAGGCTCATATTTTTAGCATCCAAATAAAGCGCTAAATTTCCATCAACTCTATCAAATCCCATGATCTTAAAGCCGCTTTTACTAAGCGTGAAATTTAGCAAATTTGGATCTATGCCACCACTTTTTAGAGCTAAAATCCCATAAGAAATTTCATTGCCATTTTTTAGAGAATTTACCCTTGCCACGCTTATGTTTGCATCTTCAAGAGCTAAATTTATCGATTTTACAAATAGTGCTGAGGGGGCTTTTTGCGTGCTTATAAATTTTAAATTTAAGCTATTTGAGCTAAAAGAGAGCGCATCGTAGTTTGAGCTTTGCTTTAGTCTTGAGACTAGCTCGCCAACGTTTAGCGAGCCGTTAGTGTCTAAATTTTCTAAAGAAATTTGCAGATCTTTTCCGCTACTTAGTGCGTTTGCGCTACTATTTAGATCAAAAGCGTATGAAAAAACGCTAAAAAGAAGAAATATGGCTAGTTTTTTTACCAAGATTTGCCCTTATTCATCTCGACAAACTCGTCATAAGTTAAAAATTTCATATCGCCATTTTCTACTAAAAATCTAGCTGGACGGCTTGGGTTATACTTTGTCACTTTATCGCCGATCTTAAGCTCGATGTTGCCATTTCCGCAAACGACTAGCTGTCTTTGGTCTAAATTTATATTTACACTTTTGCTTGTGTCGCTTGATGTTTTTTGACCATTTTCAAGGTTGATGATGCCTATCCAAACGCGTTGTTTTGGTGTGATGACCGCCTCATTTAGTGGTTTTGTCACGTTTTGCTCTACTTTTGGAGCTGGCTGGGCTGCCATGCTAGGCTTTAGGGCATTTTGATCAACGCTAGCAGGACTTACAGTCACGTTTTGCTCAGCTGGAGCTGAAATTTTCACGCTCGTAGCGTTTGCATCGATCTTTGGAGTGTTTTGAGAAATTGTTACGTTTGTGTCGATTATATTTTTCTTCACTTCATTTACGATGCTTGATTGCGAGTAGCTCACGCTTGTGTTGTCTTCATTTAAGCTTGCGATGAAATTTTGGACGTATTTATAAGCGTCAAAGTAGTAAGCGCCGCCAGCGATGATAGCTAAAATGATGATCCAAAAGAAAAATCCAGCCCCGCCACCGCTACTTTGCCTTTGGATCGAGACATCTTCAGGTGTGTATGATGAAATTTTTGGGCTAACTTTTGTTTTTTTGCTCTCATCAGGCATGTTTTCTTGCATAAATGCGTCGTATTCAGCTAGAAGTTCGCTAAGATCGACGCCATACTCACGCTGTAAAATTTTGGCGTAGCCTCTGATGTTTAAGCGTGATAACTTTTCAAAATTTTTGTCAAAAATGTATTGTAAAAATGTCGGTTCAATGTGCGTCTTACGCGAAATTTCCTTTATGCCTATCTCTTTTAAATTTTCTAATTCATTCATCTATCATCCTATCACAAATTATCGCAAAAGCTGCACTTACATTTAGGGAGTCCCAGCCATCTTTTAGCTTGATACCGACGCACTCATCGCACTTTGCTAGAGCTTTTTGCGGTATGCCTTCACCCTCTGAGCCCATCACCAAAGCCCTCTTGCCAGCAAATTTCATCTCTTTTATATTTTTGCCGTTGCTCGCCGTAGCATAGAGCCTGAAACCACACTGTTTTAGCTCATTTAGCAGGCTAAGTCCGTCTTCAAAAATGGCTATTGGTATCTCGTAAGCAGCACCGCTACTTGACCTTAAAACGCCTTGCATATTTACACTTTTTGTAACGACAACTAGCCCTTCGCAGCCTAGAGCATAGGCACTTCTAGCGATGGCGCCGATATTTCCGATGTCACTTATGCCATAAAGCACGGCGATGAAATTTAGCTTTTTTAGCTCGCTAAAGTCTGAAAACTCAAATTCGCTAACGCTTGCTAAAAAGCCTTGATGGTTGCCGCCATGCGCCATCGACTGCGCCTTTTGATTATCCACGCGGATGATCTTCTTGCCAGTACCACAAATTTTAGAGAAGAGTTTTTTATCACACTCTTTTGAGAGATAGATCTCTTCTAGGATCTGCGGGCGCTTGTTCAAAATATGTAAAAATAGCTGTTTTCCGTATATTATCATGGTTGCTTATGGTAGCTAAAGTCAAGTAAAATTTAACTTATTTTGCTTCTAAATTTGAGTGAATTTTTGAAACTTTTTGAGAGAATTTGAGCTTTTAAATTTACGCTTTTATAAGCTCGTCGTAGATCTTTTTGACATCTTCGCCAGTTATTTTGCTAAGCAGTTTTGCCTTTGCTTTTGGGACGATATCGAGCGATAGGATCTCGTCTTTTGTGATGTTTTGAGTCGCCGCATTTGCACTTTTTGAGATGACAACTGCCCACTCGCCATTTAAATTTGCTTTTTCTAAAATTTGGGCTAAATTTTTGGCTGTGCCTTTAAATTTGGTCTCAAATTTTTTGGTGGCCTCTTTTATGGCAAAAATTTCTCTCTCTGGCTCTAAATTTACGATGTTTTCTATCAAATTTAATATGCGTTTTGGGCTTTCATAGATCACGGCTGGATAGGCTAAATTTAGAGCGTTTTGTATGGCTAGTGCCCTTTCTCTGCCGGTGTTTGGTAAAAATCCTAAGAAAACAAACTCTTTATCGCAAAGTCCGCTTGCAACCACGCTTAAAAGTGCAGCGTTTGCTCCGCTTAAAATTTCGTATTTTATATCATTTTTCTGAGCGTATCTTACCAGGCTAACACCTGGATCACTTATGCCTGGCATGCCAGCGTCGCTCATATAAGCTACATTTTTGCTTAAAATTTCTTCACTTAAATTTGCAAAAAAATCATCTTCGTTGTGGGTGTGAAGCGGGATAAAATTTGAGATGTTTATATTTGCGTCAAAGCGTTCGTTTAGTAGATTTACAAGGCTTTTGCAAACTCTTGTATCTTCGCAGATAGCTATCTCGCATTCACGCAAAATTTTGATCGCGCGAAGCGAGATATCTTCTAAATTTCCTATTGGAGTAGGAACAAAGTAGAGCAAGGCTTATTTTTGAGCGTATTTTTTCTTAAATTTCTCAACACGGCCAGCACTATCAACTATCTTTTCGCTGCCTGTGAAAAATGGGTGGCACTTGTCGCAAATGTCAATTCTGATTTCGCTTTTGTTTGACTTTGTCTTAAAAGTGTTGCCACACGCGCAAGTTACGGTGCAATCTACATACTCTGGATGGATCTCTTTTTTCATCATCTTTCCTTTATTATTTTGGGCTATTTGTTACCTTAAAAGTTGCTGATTATATAAAAACTAATCTAAAAATCAAATAAATTAGGCAAGAAATTTTGCCGCCACAGATATGACTGCGGTCTGTGATCTTAGGATATTTTTTGTATTTAGGCCGTAGCTATTTTTAAATTTAGCCGTCTCATCATCGCTAAATCCGCCCTCTGGACCGATTATTAAAATTTCATCATCTCTTTTTTCATTTAAATTTTTACCGCCAAAATTTATGGCCGAGACATTTTTATAAACGCTCATTAACTCGTCTAAATTTTTATAAATTTCAAACTCCATTAGCGACGTTCTCCCGCACTGCTCGCATGAAAGTGCGTTTATGTAGTTTAGCTTTTCAAGGTCGATCTTGAAATTTGCCTGAGAAAATTTAGTATATACAAAGGCTATCTTGCCAACGCCAAGCTCATTTAAAAAGGGCAGCGCCTTTTCGATCGTCCTTGGATCAACGACCGCCCAAGCGATGGTAAAGTCAAATTTATGCTCGCAGTTTAGGCTGGCAAAGACAAGGCTTAAATTTGCACTTCTGCGCTCTATCTCATCGATCTCATAGATATACTCTTTGCCGTCGCATAAATTTCTAACACTTATGCGCTCTCCTGCTTCAACTCTTCTAGCTTTTAGGTGTAAAAACGCCTCATTTACTATTTTCAGGCGCTCTTCACCAGCGTTTTTATCATATAAAAATTTCATCTAAATTCCTGCAATAACAATCAAAATAATCTCACAAATGCCTTTGACAAGGGCAAATTTTTTAAATTTCTCTAGCTCGCCAGCAACGGCATATCTCTTTAGCCTTTTATACCCAACTGCGCTAAGTGCGATCAGGGCTATCAAGATAAGAAGCATTTTTATGGCGTTAAATTTTGGTTCATAACTATAATATGCCCACAAAATAAGCCCAGTTAGCACCAAAAAGCTAAGCATCATATGATAAATAGGCAAAAAATACCTTATACGAAGCACGTAATTTTTAGTTCTTACTCCAAACTGAGTAAGCGCTAGATAAAGCGCCGCTAAAGCAAGTAGCGCATAAAAAAATGTCACGTGAAATGGCAAAGTATAAGCATAAAGCGAGCTTAAGTGTTCGTTCATTTCTTCTCTTTAGGAGGCTCGTTTTCTTCGACGACTGGCTCAGGTGGCAGCTGCTCGTCGATAGTTACATTCGCATCAGGCTGAGCTATCGTAACATCACTAGGGACTGGCTCACTAACGTCACTTTTGGCCTCTTCTTGATCTCCACATCCCAAAAATACGCCAGCTATAAGCAAAAAAGAGGTTATAAATTTTTTCATTAAACGTCCTTTGGATTTTCTATTTTTATCTTATTTATCATCTTTTCAAGTAAATTTTTATCTTCCCATTCGTCCATAACCGCCTCTGAAAATTTGATATCACTAAGCCTTATCTCGCCCATTTGTAGGTTTATCGCGTCCTCTTTGAAGCACTGCGCATAGCCAGTGTCGGTCTCGTGCACGATGACGCTATGAAGCTTCACCTCGCGCTCGCCGTTATTCATCACGCTAAGTTCAAGCAGCCTTTCGATCATTACAAAAAATATGCGGCAAAACTGCTCTGCACTGGGATTTAGCGGGATCTCGATCCACCTTGCAGAGTGCTTTTTAAGGTCGTTTTTATATTCATCACTATCGCCTGAATATATGGTCGTAGCGTGATCAAAGCTATCGATGATCGTTTTTATGTTTTGCTTCATCAGCCCAAAGTCATAGACCATGCCAGCGTTATCAAGAAAATTTGAGCTAAGTAAAATTTCTGCCACGTAGCTGTGTCCGTGGATGCTCGTCCTGCAGCGCTTTGAGCTACAAAATCTCACGATATGCGCATTTTCAAATCTAAAAAGTTTTCTAATAATCATCAAACACCCTCTTTGTCGCCCCAAAGCCTGATGTGGATACGCTCTGAGTAGTTAAATCCATGCTTTATGGCAAATTGCGCTGTTTTTAGAGCATTTTTGCTTAGCTCGTCCCCATTTGCGCCCATCGCCATGCACCAGACGGGCAAATTTACTCTATCTTTTATATATAAAATTTCCTCCAGCTCGCTTTGATCAAAGCGCGAGAGGACAAATTTTAAAAAGCTGCTTTTTGCGTTATTTTTTATAGCCAAAATGGCATCTAAATTTATGCGTTTTTGCTCGCTAACTCCGCTATTTGCTAGCTTTACGCCAAGTGCAAAATGGCAATTTTTATAAATTTCAAATTTATCAAAATCAACCAAGATCGTGCCATTTGTCTCAAAATGCACCTCGTAGTTTATAAGCAAATTTCTTACCAAATTTATGAAATTTTCATTTTGATGCCAGATGAGTGGCTCGCCGCCTGTTAAAACGATGATTGGCTTTTGCTCTAAGCCTTTACAAAGCCCATCAACTAGGCTTAAAATTTCATCTGTGCTATATGTTTTGTGGTGAAAATGTCCCTTAAAAACGGCTCTTATGCTATCGCATCCCAAAAGCTCTTCGCCTGTTTTTAAAGACCTTGTCTTTACGCCAAAGCCAGAGCAGTTTAGGTTGCAGCCCAAAAAGCGTAAAAACACAGCGAGCCTGCCCTGATAAGCGCCCTCGCCTTGGATGCTTAAAAATGCCTCAACTAATTCTAGCTCTTTGCTCATCAACCACCAGTTTGGTAAAAAGCCCTTGAAGAGGTTTCATTTTCAGCCCCTAGAGCCCATTTGTTCTCTTTTGGCTTGTTGGCTAGCACTTGCCTTAAGATCTCGCTTGCTGCGACGATGTCGCCATTTGCAACTGCTTTTTTGATACTTAGTGCATCTTCAAAATAAAGACATGGTATCAAAAGTCCTTCAGCGCTTAGTCTGATGCGGTTGCAGCTTTCGCAAAAGTCGTGTTTGTGGGGGTCAATGATGCCAAATTTATAGCCGTCATCAAGCCTATAAATAGACGCAGGTGCGTTTGGTAACTTTTCATCTTTTGTGACATTATATTTTTGTGAGATGATATTTAAAATTTCATCGCTTTTTAGCCCTTTTAGATCCTCTTTGGCGTGCGAGTTTTCCATATATTCGATAAATCTGATCTGAGAGTTTCTAAATTTAGCAAACTCAAGCAAATTTACGAGTTCATCGTCGTTAAAGCCTTTTAGAGCGACCGTGTTTATCTTGACCTTTAGCCCAGCATCAAGTGCTGCTTCAAAGCCAGCCAAAACCTCGTGTAAGACGCTCTTTTGAGCGATAAATTTAGCCTTTTGCTCATTTAGTGTATCAAGCGACATATTTATGCGCTTTAGACCAGCGTCCTTTAGCCTTTTGGCAAAGTGTGGCAGCATAAAGCCATTTGTCGTAAGCGCTAGATCGATGTCTGGCTTGTAATCGCTTATCATCTTTATAAAGACGTCCAGATCCTTGCGCACGAGTGGCTCGCCGCCTGTGATCCTGATCTTTTTCACACCCTCGTCGATAGCTACTTTGACAAATAAAAATAGCTCTTCAAATGTCAGTAAATTTTCTTTTGGTGTCCAACTAAATGGCGTCGTAGGCATGCAATATCTACATCTAAAATTGCAGCGCTGCGTCACGGAAATTCTTAAATAATCAACAACCCGACCATATTTATCTATTAGCATAAAGCACCTTTTTTAAGCTTGGTTAGAGCTTTTTAATTTTCAATTATATGTTAAAAGATTTAAATTTAAATAAAAATTTAAGCTAATTTTTGTAGTTTAAGAGTAGTTTTGTCTTTTAAAATTATCCTATAAATTTAGGCTAATTTATGAAATTTAAGCACAAACTCAACTCTCCCCATACCCACGTGAAGATCTTTAGCGATCATGGCTGCACTTTTGCCATCTTTAAACATCTTTAGGATCTGCTCTTCTTCATTTATAACGCTCGGGGCGATTTTGTTGATATCTCTTGTTCGCTCCTCAAGGTTAAACATCCTATCTTTTTGCTCGTTTGCAAAGTCATCGATCACTCGCTCGATGCTCTTTATAGCACGGATTATCGGCACGATTTTTTCATTTATCTGCTCATTTATCTGCTCTTTTAGCTCATCTTTTACATCTTTTAGCTGCTCGTCATCATCAGGCTTGAAGCTTGCTAGTGCGGCTAGCTGCTTTTTGAGATTGTAGTTTTCTTGCATGGCGCTCTCTATGGCACGCTCATACCTTGCAAATTTCTTATTTGTCTCGCTATCTTTTATAAATATCAAAGCTATTATTATCGCTAAAACGATGCCAAAACCTAAAAAAATGTAAATTTCCATATTTTTCCTTTACGAATTCGCTCTAAGCTCTCTTATCATCACACGCTCTCTAGCCGTCACGTAAGCGTTCCAGTCGGCCTCGTCCTCTTCGTGCATGTTCTCTATCTTTGCTAGCCTCTCATCCTGCGCCCTTAGATAAAGGCTCAAATTTCTCTTTGGAAAGATAGGCATTGCGATCCTTGCGTAGTAAATTTCATCTTTTTTAAATTTATCTTCGCTTATTTTTATATGCGTAAAGCCGATCTCATCGATATCTGCGCTCTCTTTTAGTGGCAAGTATTGCTTGTGCTCGTTTTTTATATAATCACTAAGCGCATCGATCTTTCTATGAAGCTCGATGACAAGCGTTAGCAAGACTTGGTCGCTCTCTTTGGTCTCGCCGCGTGATTTGGCTCGTTTTAGCCACGCTCCGAGCGCATCTTCGTCGCCTGGCAAGATAGAGTTAAATTCTCTTAAAAATTTCTCATCTCCACTTCTGTCACACTCATAAACCATGCTAAGAGGCGCTTTAAAAAGCCTTACTTCGCTCATAATACACTGATCCAAACAAAGATGAAAAATAAAATTCCCAAGTAGCCATTTAGCGTGAAAAACGCCCGATCTATCTTGCTAAAGTCGCGCCTTACGATCCTATGCTCGAAAAATAATATCACGCCACTTACCACAATGCCAAAAAACGCCATCGCTCCAAGCCCAGCCGCCCAAGCAAAAAGTAGCCAAAGTATAAAGGCTAGAGCGTGAAAAATGGCTGATAAAAATAGTGTCGCCTTGTCGCCATAAATGGCTGGTATGCTAAAGAGCTTGTTCTCTTGGTCAAATTTAATATCTTGAAGCGAGTAAAGCAGGTCAAATCCAGCCACCCAAAATGTCACACCAAGGCAAAGTAGCACGCTCCAAAGCGGTATGGCAGCGCTCACTGCTACCACGCCAGCGATGGGGGCAAGTCCAAGACTAAGGCCTAGCACCAAGTGCGCTAGCTCGCTAAATCGCTTAAACAGCGAGTATCCGCCAAGCACGGCAAGGATAGGGAAGCTTAGCCAAAATGCGAGTGAATTTACAAAATAAGCGCAGATGATAAAGATAAACGCGTTTGCTACGATGAAAAGCTGCATATTGCCCTTGCCGATGCGCCCATCGACGCTTGGACGGCTTGCGGTGCGTGGGTTTAGCTTGTCGATGTCTTCGTCTTGGTATCTGTTAAACGCCATGGCGAAATTTCTAGCGCTGACTGCGCAAAGAGTGCCTAAAATAAGCAGTTTAAAGCCAAACCAAGCCGAGCCGTTTTCTATCTTGCTCGCAACTATCATCGCCACAAAGATAAATGGCAGGGCAAAAACCGAGTGCTTAAAAACGATGAGTTCTGCGATATCTTTTAGCTTTTTAATCATATAAATTTCCATGTTTTTTAAAAAGTGTTTGATTTTACATCATTTTGCTTTAAATCTAAATTTATATTATCATTGCGAGAGCAATTTAAAATGAAGGGTTATGATGAGTAAAATAGCGATTATCGGAGATAGTTTTAGTGCGTTATTTACGGCACTTGAGCTAGCTAAAAAGGGTGAGGAAATTTTAGTTATTAGTAGCCAAAAAGATGAGTTTGAGAGCGGAATTTTAACCCCATTTAACACCCCAGCGCTCGCAAGAGATGGAGCGATATCTAGCTCATTTTTGGGGCTAGTTAGTAAAAAAAGCGAGCTTGATATAGCACTTTGCCTAAATGAAAACTTTAGGGCGTGGATGGCGAATTTTACGCTTAAATCAACAAAGGCTCACGATAAAAAGATGAGAATTTTGTTTAAGAAATTTGGACAAAAGAGCTTTGAAATTTTCAAAGAGCTAAACGAAAAATATCCGCAGATAAATTTTGATGAGAGCGGCGTTTATCTCATCTTTAGCGAGGATGAGAGCTTTAAAAAAAGGCTTGATGAGACAAGGGTCGCTGATAGCGAGCAAGAAATTTTAAGCGTGGATAGTGAGCTAGCAAATTTTGGCCTGATAAATAAAAACATAAAAGGTGCGCTAAATTTAGCTAAAAACGCGAGTATCGATGCAGGAGAGCTAAAAAAAGCGCTTGTTAGCGAGCTAAATGAACTCGGAGTGCAGTTTATAAATGATGAAATTTATGAGCTAAAAACGCAGGGGCAAGCCGTGCAAAAGGCTGTTGGTGCAGCTGGCGAGTACGAGGCTGATAGCTTTGTCGTGGCGAGCAGAAATTTAGAGCTTTCAAGCAAGCTTGGGACAAATTTAAGCGCCATCTTGGCTAAATTTTACACGATAGATCTCGCGCTAAACGAGGGTCAAATCCCTAAAAAACCGATCATTTTAAATGATATGTTTGCCAAAATTTATCCAACCAAAAATGGCGTCACGATCATCACAAATTTACAAGTGGGCGCGATCGATACGCTTGTAAAAACAGAAAAGATCAACGCATTTTTAAACGAACTAAAAAGACACCTTGGCATAAGCGAGCTAAAAGAGCCTAGTTTTAGGGCAAATTTCGTGCTTCTTAGCTCAAACGACAAGCCAGCGATCGGACGTGATGAGACCTATCAAAATTTACTCTACAACCAAGCGTACGGGCTAAACGAACTAAGCTTTGCACCGCACTTTGCAGGCGTTTTGGCTGATCTTATAAAAGAGGGCAAAAGCAACGAGCAAAGCGATGAAATTTTGCTATTTAGCTCATTTTATGAGGGCTAAGCTTGTTTGGCGAGCTAGCATTAATTGGCACCACAGCAAGCGGTAAGAGCGATCTAGCCTTTGAGCTAGCAAAGGAATTTGGTGGCGTCATTTTAAGCCTTGACTCACTCGCACTTTATAAAGAGATAGATATCGCCAGCGCAAAGCCAAAGCCTTGGCAGCTGGGGGCTGTAAGGCACTTTGGAGTGGATGAAATTTACCCTGATGAGGAATTTAGCGTTGGGGCATTTTTTGAAATTTACAAAAACGCAAAGGAATTTGCACGCTCACAAGAGTGCCTGCTCATCATCACAGGAGGCAGTGGCTTTTATCTAAAGGCGATGCTTAGCGGTCTTGCGCCAGATGTGCCAAAATGCGAGCTAAATTTAAGCAACGAAGAAATTTACGAGCTAGCTTTACAAAATGACCCTGAGTTTGCAAGTAAATTTAGCCAAAACGACTCTTATCGCCTCGAAAAATGGTATCAAATTTATAAATTTAGCGGTCAAATCCCAAGCATCTGGCTAAAGCAAAACACCAAAGAGAGCGTCATAAAAGAGCTTGCGATATTTGAAATTTTATGGGATAAAGAGGAGCTTAGAGCTCGCATCGCAAAGCGGACGAAAAATATGCTAGATGAGGGCTTGATAGATGAGGCGAAGTTTTTATTTGACAAGTATAAAAGCGAGCCAAAGCCACTAAAATCAATAGGTCTAAAAGAGTGCAAGCAGTTTTTGGAGGATGAAATTTCAAAAAGTGAGCTAGAAACGCTTATCGCCACGCACACAGCCCAGCTTGCTAAGCGTCAGAGAACCTTTAACCGCTCGCAGTTTGAGAAGAAATTTGTGGGCGATTTGGCGCAGACCAGAAGTGAAATTTTGAAATTTTTAAAGGCTAAATTTGAGCTTGGTTAAATTCAGATTGTCTGGGTGGTAAATTTATTTTAGCATGGGGGGGGGCGAACAGCTCCAAAAGAAGCCGTTCGATAAATTTAAATAGGCATAACCCTGATTTTTGGACTTAGGCTCTCTTGTAAGACATTTTCTATCGCATAAAGCGTGCCAGTCGAGCCGCTTGAACAGCCTGAGCAAGCACCAAGATAGCGGATATAAACGTCGATATTTTCGCCGTTATCGTTTCTGATGTCTATGATCTCTAAATTTCCGCCGTCCATCATAAGCATCGGGCGGATCTCTTTATCGATGATCGATTCGATCGCTTTTAGCTGGCCAACCATCGTCATGCTCTCAAAGCTAACGTCGCTAAGCGTGTTGTTTGCCTGAGCATTTGCCTGAGCTTCTAGCCTCTCTTGCTCCATCTCAGCCCTAGTATCGCGCAAGATATCAACTAAATAGTAATCTTTCTTCTCGTGTCCGCCAGGTCTAACGCATGATTTGCAAAATGCGCCTGCTTTGGTGTATTGCGTGATCTCCTCAACCGTGTGAAGGTCGTTTAGTCTTATCACCTCTTTGATCGTGCCAAGGCTCACTCTAGCGCACTCGCAAACGATGATCTCATCTTCAAAGTGCTCTGGGTCTATACCCTTGTAGCTTGCAGCAGCTGCCTTGATAACGTCATATGCCATAACCGAGCAGTGCATCTTTTGAGGTGGCACAGCTGGTGTGTCTGGGTTGTCACGCATAGCTCTTTCGACATCGAGGTTTGTTATCTTGACCGCCTCATCGACCGTTTTGCCGATGCAAAGCTCAGCCATCGTATCAGAGCTAGCTATCGCCGTGCCACAGCCAAAGCTTTTAAATTTAGCGTCTATTATCTTGTCAGTTTTCTCATCAACGAGCCAGTAGAGCCTGACCGCATCGCCGCAGCTCTCTGCGCCAAAGTCAGCGATGATAAGTTTTGCGTTTGCTTTTTTGGCGTCCTCTTCGGTTAGCTCGCCCATGAATTTAGGATTGTTCATCCTATCTTGCACTACCTTTGAGTATTCATCCCAGATAGAGCCGCCGATTAAGTTATTTTTTGCCATGTTTTTCCTTTAAATTTTATAATCCACTCTTATGCCACTCTGGGGCGTATGCAAATGTGCTTGAGATGCCTCTTAGCCTATTTACAGCCTTTGTTATCTGCTCGCTCGCATAGTCGATCTCTTCTTCTGTGTTAAACCTTGAAAGAGAGAGTCTAAGTGCGGTGTGAGCTAGCTCTTTGTCAGCGCCGATCGCCTCCATGATAGGATTGCTCTCAAGCGTTTCGCTCGCACAGGCAGAGCCAGTAGAGGCCGCTATGCCAGCTCTATTTAGATCCCAAAGCATCGCCTCGCCCTCGACACCTTTGATAGATGCTAGGATGGTGTTTGGCACGCGCTGATCTTTTGTGCCAACGACGCTAACGTCAGGAATTTGTAGCAGCGCGTCTTCAAGTTTGTCACGCAAACGACGAACGTGTGAGTGCTCGTAGTCCATAAATTTATTTGCTAGTTCAAGCGCCTTGCCCATGCCAACAATGCCTGGTACATCAAGTGTGCCGCTTCTGCGTCCGCCCATGTGCTCGCCGCCGTGAAGCAAGCTGCTTAGTGGCATGCTATTTTTTATAAATAACGCTCCAACGCCCTTTGGTCCGTGAAATTTATGAGCTGAAAAGCTTAAGAAATCAACGTCTAAATCTTGAACATCTATCTTTATCTTGCCGACTGCTTGCACGGCGTCAGTGTGAAATAAAGCGCCGTATTCGTGGGCAACTTTGGCAAGCTCTTTTATAGGAAAGATCATGCCAGTTTCGTTGTTTGCGCTCATTATGGCGACAAGCGCGACGTTTTCGTCCATGACGGCTCTTAGCTGGTCTGGAGTGACGATGCCGTCGCTATTTACGTCTAAGACTGTAAGATCCACGCCATATTTTTCTAGAAATTTACAAGTTGCCAAAATGGCTGGATGCTCGACCGCGGTTGTGATGATGCGTTTTTTCTCGCCAGTTGCGATCTTGTCGAAGTAGATGCCTTTTACAACCCAGTTGTTGCTCTCGGTTGCGCATGAGGTAACGACGATATCATCGCTATCTTTTGCATTTAGTCCGGCGTAGAGCTGATCTAGCGCTGTTCTTAGCGCTGGGTGGGTTTCTGAGCCAAATTTGTGAAGTGAGTTTGGATTGCCGTATTTTTCGCAAAAAAACGGCTTCATAAGTTCAAAAGCTTCTGGATCAACCATCGTTGTGGCGTTATTGTCTAAATATACTCTCAAATTTAAAACCTTAATTCGGATAAAAAATATCCCTTTTATTTTTGATGGGATATTATAACAAAAAAGTTAAAAGCAAGTTTAAAAAAATGCTTTAGTTTTTTCAATATTTGGTTCATTTTGATAGTAAAAAATATTGAAATTCTTTATCAATATTTGGCAGATACGCCATTTGCGAAATTTCGCCTAAAAGAGCCTATTTTACTCTTAATATTAATTGTTTTTCTTAAGGATTGGAAATTTAAACGTGAGATAATTAATTGGATTGTAAATATTGCGACAATAAAATACCCAAAATAAATCTTCTAAAAGGATATAGGATGAAATTTATAG
>CAUQCU010000040.1:0-15569 GCA_963516555.1 Campylobacter concisus
ATAGGGCGAGCAGGTCGCTCTCTTTGCTCGAGATATTTATATTTTCGCCGTTTTTGCTTAGGGTTTTGCTCTGCGGATGAAAGCAAAGATCATCTAAAATTTTGATCTCTTCGCCATTTTGGTGTGAGAAATTTCTTTTTATGAGAGCTTGTATGCGTATGAGTAGCTCTTTTAGCTCAAATGGCTTTTTCAAATAGTCGTCGCAGCCACTTTTGTAGCCTTTTTCAAGATCATCAATGGTGTTTAGTGAAGTGGTAAAGATGCTAGGTGCGCTAACACCTAGCTCTCTTAAGGAAGAAAGAAGTGAAAAGCCATCTCCTTTTGGGAGCTTGACATCAAGGATCAAAAGGTCGAAATTTTGCTCATAAGCAAGATCAAGTGCATCTTTTGCGTTGTTTGAAGTGGTGACATCGTAGCCATTTTCGCTTAGATACTCACTGATGAGATCAAGTAAAATTTCATCATCTTCAACGAGCAAAATTCTAACCATTAAGCACCTTTACATGCCTTTTTTCATTTCGTCTTTTTTCATACCCATGTCATCTTTTTTCATGCCCATGTCATCTTTGTTCATTTCATCTTTCATACCCATGTCATCTTTTTTCATTTCGTCTTTTTTCATCATTGGTTTTTTAGCCATGTCATCCTTTTTCATCTGCTCTTTCTTCATCATCTCGTCTTTACTCATGTCGTCTTTTTTCATCATTTCAGTAGCATTTGCAAGACCACCAAGCATAAACATAGCACCAAGTGCAACTAAGATTAACTTTTTCATAACGTCTCCTTTAAATGAAATATGATGAAATACTAGCCTCTTAGTGTGAAATAAGTGTGAATTTACGCAAATACAAAATAGATAACTGGAAGCGTGATAAATGAAAATAGCACGCCTATGGCTACTGACGAGATGGCTAGCGAGCTATCAAGTCCAGCTTTTATAACCATCGCACTTGCAAGGGCTGATGTTGGCATCGCACATTGAAAGAGACCAACGACCCAAGTTTTGCTCATCTGGATACCTGAGACTTTTAATATTATGAAAAATACGATAGCTGGCAAGATCATCTTGCACAAAAGCACGACGCTAACGCCTTTATATGAGCTTGTGATACTGTTAAAATTTAGGCCAACACCGATCGCAAAAAGTGCAACCGGAGTGACGCTACCTTCAAACATCCTAAGTGGCGCAAAGATAAAATCTGGAAGTGGGACTTCTTTTAAGATAAGACCCATGATAAGCGCTATAAATGGTGGAAATTTTAAAATTTTCATTGTATTTTGAAATAGCGAAACCTTCTCTGGTGCGGCAAAAGATAGGATGAGTGGTCCAAGGATCGAAAGTGGGATGCCAGTGGCTATTTGATCGTAAAAGATGACCTCATTTACCATCTCGTCGCCAAAGAAGCCCTGAATGACAGGCATACCGACAAATAGGGTGTTACCAAAAAGGCTTAGCATGACCATACTGACGGTTGTTATTTTGGTAAATTTAAAAACCTTACCTATGACAAATGCCAAAGCAGCGCTAATGGCGGTTGAGGCAAAGCCGATTAAGATCGTATTTATAAGCGAGGCATCGATATTTACGTGATAAATTTTATCAAAGATTAGCGCAGGCATTGCAAAACAAAGGACAAAATCCACAAAAGGGATCGAGTGCTTTTGCTCAACAATGCCGACTTTTTTAGCAAAAAAACCAGTTGCGATTATGAAAAATATTGCAAAAAGTGGTGTGAAATTCATAGCAGTCTCTTTTAAGTTTGGAATTTACAAAGAGTTGATTATATGCCCCAAAAGATTAAATTACAATAAACTTTTTTGGATTTTACTCTCAAATTTAAACTCTAATATCAACCTTTTTGTAAAATTTATCTCTCTCATCTATCTTTTCTTTATTTTTTAGATCGTTTTCAAGATAGCTGATGTTGTAAATTTCTCTTGCGGATATGCTTTTGCCACTATTTAGGCTGATTAAAAATTTGCTCTCAAATTTATTTGATAGGTTGATGATAGCTATCGCACCAGCATCTTTTAGGCTTGTGATCTTGCCGTTTTGCATGACGCCGATGTCTTTGAAATTTAGGCTATTTAGCTGCGCATTATCCATCTTTTTTGTCTCTAAATTTACACTAGTTTTTAGCTCGCTTGGCGTATTTAGCTTGCCAGTGTCATTGTAAAGCTCATTTACATCTATCTCTCTGCCGCTATCAAATTTTAGTCTTATCGTGCCATCTTGATTTAGCTTCATAGCTATGACGCTATCGCTATCTCGCAGTGCAGTGGCAGCTGTGGCTTCATTTGTAATAAAAGCCTTTTTTACCTTTTTTAGATTTGAGATACTAAAATCAAGCCCAGTTACTTGCTTAAATTCATTTTCCATTGTGATCATCTTGGCTGATTTCGTATCTTCAAGCTTTGATATGTAAGCGTCCGCATTTTCGTCAAATTTCTTTAAATTAGCGCTAAGATTTTCTATCATCTTATTGTGCGCATCAAGCTCAGCGCTATAGTCATTATAAAATTTCATAAAACTATCTTTTTGAAATTTTGTATATGAGAAATTTTCATCTTTTTTGTGCTCTTTACTTGGCTCGATGATTGGATTAAATTCGCTTAGTCTTGCACTCTCATCAAAGCCTATTTTTGTGTAAGCGAAATTTTTAAAAGAGCTATCCTTGCCAAAGATGTTATTGTGCCTTAGATCGACCCAGCCGTCATTTTGAGCATATTTTTTAAAGAAATTATTTATATCATTTTTGCCTATCTTTTCATATCTATTTTCAGCAGCAAACAAGGTATTTGGATCTGAGGCGTAGTAGGAGTGCCTGTGATCGATCTCTTTTGTATCTATGTAAAGATCGGGATTGTTTGTGATCACCGCTTTATGGTTTAGCTCTTCTCTTGTTATTTGGTTGTGATTTATGACATTTGTGCTGATAAACTGCCTAAGATCAACTCTAGCCGTGACGTCACTTAAATTTGCTATTTTTTCATTTCCATCTTTGTCGTATCCTCTTACTTTTAGCTTGTCAAAGAGTATATCTTTTTGATCTAGTGTGCCGTCATTATTGCTATCAAAGCTAAAAAGTGCGCTATTGTTTTCTAGCTTTCCAATGCCTAGCTTATCGTTATCGCCGTAAATATCTAAAAAGACTTCAACTTCACCATAATTTGTCTTTAGTGTGTTTGAGTAGGCGTAGTCGTTTAAATTTTTAAATTTTGTATTTTCTAGATAGCCACTTTTTAAGACAGGTAGCATGGTGGCGTCATCTGTGGTATTTATGTTTTTAAAGTAGGCGTTTTTGCTAAAGCCATTAGAAAGTTCGTCTGAGTAAATTTTGCTGTTGCTATTTATTAAATTTTGCGCGTAATTTTTTAAAATCTCTTCTGCTTTTTGTATTGCTAGATGTTTGTTGTATTCTTTGATATCAGCTTCAGTTATGTAGATAGTATCTGTTTTATTTGCTTCATAAAGCTCGTTAAGCTGACTTGAATTTACTTTTAAAGTATTTTGATCACTATGATTTGAAAATCTCTTGGAAAGATCTTGCAAATCATTTAAATTTATAAAATCATACTTTTGCGGTGCAACATTCATCTAAAATCCTTTTAAAGATGTTGCAAACAATATCGGTTAAATTTATAAAATGTTTAAGTTTATAATGGTGCCCGAGGTCGGACTCGAACCGACACAAGGTTGCCCTTATCAGATTTTGAGTCTGACGCGTCTACCAGTTTCACCACTCGGGCCAAGTTAAGATTGAAATTTTAAAATTGTGAGAAGAAAAAAGGGGAGAGTTGCTCCCCGAAAAAGAAAATTATTTCTTTTTACCTTTTTTAGCAGCACCAGCAGCAACTGCTTCTTTAAGTTTTTTGCCAACTTTGAATTTGACTGCTTTGCTAGCAGGAACGTCGATTACTTTCTTAGTTCCAGGAACTCTAGCTTTCCTTGCAGCTCTGTCAGCAGTACCGAAAGTACCAAAGCCTATAAAGCTAATTGTATCGCCTTTTTCAAGAACCGCTTGGATTGTCTCCAAAGTAGCATCAACAACTTTTAGAGTATCTTTTTTTGAAAGACCAGCCTTGTCGGCAACCGCTTGAATAAATTCAGCTTTTTTCATGAACCATCCTTTTAAGAAGTTATGCGGCAATTCTACACTCTTTTAAAAAAAAATACAATACTTTTTCCCTAAATTTAGCTCTTTTTTTGCATTTTTTTAGTAAAAAAGACCAAATTTTGAACTTTCACTCACAAATTTCAAACGTAAGCTCGTTTTTTAGCCCTATCTTTTTCATATCTACAAGCTTTAAATTTTCAAAATTTAGAGCCATTAGCTCATCTTTGTTTGTCACTTTAGCATTTGCGATCTGGCGCAAAACCTCACCTCTATAAGCTTTTGCATGGTGGCTTAATATCTTTTTGTTTTTCAAAAAGCAAAATGTCGTAAATTCTTTTTTTACCACATAAAATTTCTCATAAAATTTAGCTCTAAGATCTAAAATTTCATCATTTTCTAAAAAGCTATCGACTGCCTTGCTAAAATTTTGCTCATAAAATTTACAAATATCAAAGCCAGCTAGCTTTTCGCCTTGCTTTAGTTTGTATTCAGCTATCTCATCTTTTGCCAAAATTGGCCCAAATAAATTTGAAAATATTAAAACATTATTATCTATATATTTTTGAGCCTCAAAGCTTAGCCCGCGGTAGTTTAGGTGTTTGTAGGCAACTCCGTCATATCTTAAGATAGCTTTTATACTACCTTTTTTAGATAGACTTTCTCGCAGTTGCTCGCTATCCTCAAGCTCTTTTAGTCCAAAAAGTTTTTTTATCTCGTCTAAATTTGCGCTTTTTAAAAACTCATCATATCTTTTTAAAATTTCAACCCTTTTGTTAAAAAGCTCAGAAAAAATCAAATTTTTACCATCAAATTTATCATTTGTATTTAGAGAAATTTTGCTTTCGCTTGGTGAGAAGAGGATTTTTAACGCCATTTTCTTTCCTATTTTATATATGTAAATTTTTGCAGATTATACAATAAAACTTTTTTGCACTAAAAAAAATCAAATTTTCACCGATATATCACAAAGCGGAATTATTCTTGCTTAGAGTGAATAAAAATTTAGGGAAAAATTATGAGAATTACAAATCAACTACGTTTTAGTCAGACTTTGCACGACTATCAAAAAAATATGGTTGGCGTAAATAAAAGCTACCAGCAGCTCTCAAATGGACTAAAAATTCAAGATCCATACGACGGTGCTGCGGTTTATAACGATGCTATGAGGCTTGATTATGAAGCGACCACTCTCACTCAAGTGGCAGATGCTACCGGTAAGTCAGTAAATTTTGCGAAAAACACAGACAATGCGCTGAAAGAATTTGAAAAACAGCTTGAAAATTTTAAAACAAAAGTCGTTCAAGCAGCCAGCGACGTGCATAGCACAACCTCTCTCGAAGCTTTGGCAAACGACCTTCAAGGCATCAAAAACCACCTTGTAAATATCGCAAATACCTCTATAAATGGGCAGTTTTTATTCTCAGGAAGTGCTGTGGATACTAAGCCGATCGATGGCTCAGGTAAATATCAAGGCAACCGCGACTATATGAAAACTTCAGCCGGTGCGCAAGTTGAACTACCTTACAATATTCCAGGATTTGATCTTTTTTTAGGAAAAGATGGCGACTACAACAAAATTTTAACAACAAATGTGATGCTAGCTGATCAAACTAGAACAGACATCTCTTATGCGCCAAAATATCTTGACGAAAATAGCAAGATAAAAAATATGATCGGTCTAAACTACGCAAGCGACTCAGTTGTGGGCAGTGACGGCTCTTATAAAGGTACGATCGAGCCAGATTTCGACTTTTTGGATACTTCAAATGTAAATTTTCCTGACACATACTTTTTCATGCAGGGCAAAAAGCCAGACGGCACGACATTTACGAGTAAATTTAAGATGAGTGCTGATACGTCAATGGCTGGCTTGATGGAGAAGATCGGTATGGAATTTGGCAACACAAAGACGACAAAAGTTGTCGATGTGAGCATAAATAACGACGGACAATTTAATATAAAAGACCTTACAAAAGGTAATCAAACGATAGACTTTCACATGGTTGCAGCTACTTCTGTGGCGGCAAATCGTGGTGCGATAGCTCCAAACAATACACTTGATACGATAAATTCGCTACAAAGCCTTGAAAATATGGCAAATGCTGTGCCAAAAACGGTTCATATAACTGAATTTACAAAGAGCAAATACCTTGATAAAGATGGAAATTTAACAAACGCATTTGACTATGACAAGGTTAGATTTGAGCGAAAAGACAATGAATTAATCGCAAATTTGCCTCAAGTAGCTAGAAGAACAGGCGAGTTTGCAACTGATCAGACAAAGCTAAGCGAGGTTTCTGGTACAAAAGAGAGCTACAATAGAAATTTATACCCAAAAGATGTCGATGCTAGAAAGAGGGAGCTTTACAATATAGATAATCAAGAGATAGGCATGCAAGTAAAGTCAATCACTGGCACAATGTATGACATCAAAGTAAAAATGGGCGAAGCAGGTGGCGTAAATACCCCAGTGCAGTTTCAAATAACATCTACAACAGCTGCTGGCGTGGTATCTCCAACTAGAAATTTGACCGTCTATAACTCAGATGAATTTGGCAGTTACAGAACCTATGCAAGCGACTTTACGTATCGCCAGCTAATGGATATCGTAGCAATGGCTGCAAGCGATAATATCCCTGATCCTCAAAACGTAGAAAATGCAAATTTTGATACAGATATCGAAAAGGTAAGAAGAGATCAAAACTATAATGCCTATAAAGAGGCTTTGTCAAAGACTAAAGGCGCAGTAGAGGTAAATTTAGATGATAAAGGCAGGATGGTTTTAACTGATAAGACGAAATCTGTCACAAATATAGAGCTAACCATGTATGACGCAAAAAATGGAGATATATTTGACGGAGATAGCACTGGCATGAACACCGCTGGTGCTGCAAGCCACCCTCAAGGCAAGGGCTCAGTATTTAGCTTTAATGAAAATAACGCTTTAACTATCGATGAGCCAAGCACAAGCGTCTTTCAAGACCTTGATGATATGATATTTGCCGTTAGAAATGGCTACTATAGAGCAGATGCTAACAATCACGATCCACGAAATACCGGCATGCAAGGCGCTTTAAAAAGGCTAGATCACTTGATAGATCACGCAAATAAAGAGCTTACAAAGATAGGCTCTCAAACAAAGCTACTAACTGCGACAAATCAGCGTGCAGAGGTCATGAAAGTAAATGTGCTAACTGTTAAAAATGACGTCATAGACGCAGACTATGCAGAGTCATACCTTAAATTTACACAGCTTTCACTCTCATATCAAGCTACTCTTCAAGCAAGCGCTAAGATAAATCAACTAAGCTTGTTAAACTACCTAAACTAAAATGATAAATCAGCAGGCCTAGCTTGCTGATTTTTTAAAAATTAAACTCAAGCGTGCTATAATAAGCCTTTTTAACAAAAGGATCTAAAATTTTAAGACATATATTATTTACTATTTTTGTTTGTTTTTTTATATATTTTGGTATCGCTACGGCTGCTCCGACTGCTGATTTTGTAGGCTCACTTGGACAAAGCCTTGGCGTTTTTAATATTAAATATTTTGGACTTATAGCCTATGTTTATCCATTTTTACTTATCGTTCTAGGCTATTTTGTATATAAAAATTTTAAGAAATTTGACTTTGATTTTGCCCAGTTTGTAGTTGGGATTTTTCTATTTTTTATCGCATTTTTGATGTTTCAAGCGCTAAGTACTTCTGGGGCAAATAGTGGCGTGATAGGCGGCTTTATAGTCTCAGCGCTAAAAGAAGTCATCGGCGCTATCGGCACTGCGGTTGCTATACTTATGATATTTATCATCTCACTTGGACTCGCTTTTAGAGAAAATTTTATCATCGTTTTAAGAAAGGCTTTTGTAGATAAAGAGCCAAATGGCTATGAAGAAAAAAGCAGAAGCGTAAAAGAGGTAAGGGCAAGGCAGATACCAAAGATAGAACGCAAAAAGCCAAAAGCCGAAGAGATAAAAGAAGAAGAGCTTATAGATGCTCAGGTGCTAAATGATGATGAGCCAAATTTAGATAGTGAGCCAGAATTTGAACCAGAGCCAGAGATGGAGCCGGCACAAGAGAGCAGACCTGCAACCATAGGCGGGGTTGAAATTTTAAACGAAGTGGCTGAAAATAAAAAACTTCTTGATCAGATAGAGCGCGGCAAGGTTGAAAAGCCAAAAGACTTTGTCTTGCCGCCACTTAAATTTCTAAACGACCCTCCAAAGCGCTCACACAATATAAATGAGGCGGAGATTGACCAGCAAATTTCAAATTTACTCGATAAACTGCGTAAATTTAAGATAGATGGCGACGTGGTGCGAACATACACTGGCCCTATCGTCACGACATTTGAGTTTCGCCCAGCCCCGCACATCAAAGTGAGTAAAATTCTCACTTTACAAGATGACCTAGCCATGGCGCTAAAGGCGCAAACTATCCGCATTCAAGCGCCGATCCCTGGCAAAGATGTCGTTGGCATCGAAGTGCCAAATCAAAATTTAGAGACGATCTATCTAAAAGAAATTTTAGAAAGCGAAGTTTTTAAAAACGCTAGCAGTCCGCTAACTATGGCTCTTGGCAAGGATATCGTGGGTGCTCCTTTTGTAACTGACCTTAAAAAGCTTCCACATTTGCTGATCGCAGGCACAACGGGATCAGGCAAGAGTGTGGGCATAAATGCGATGCTTCTAAGTTTGCTTTATAGAAATAGCCCACAAACTTTGCGCCTAATGATGATAGATCCAAAGATGCTTGAATTTAGCATATATAACGACATCCCACACCTTTTGACACCTGTCATCACGGAGGCTAAAAAGGCGATCACAGCGCTTGCAAATATGGTTGCGGAGATGGAGCGAAGATATAAGATAATGAGCCAAACTCGCACAAAAAATATAGAGAGCTACAACGAAAAGATGAAGAGTGAAGGTGGCGAGCAGTTTCCATACATCGTTGTGATCATCGATGAGCTAGCCGATCTTATGATGACTAGCGGCAAGGACGTGGAGCTTTATATAGGGCGTCTAGCGCAGATGGCAAGGGCTAGTGGCATACACTTGATAGTGGCCACTCAGCGCCCAAGTGTCGATGTCGTGACCGGCCTTATAAAGGCAAATTTACCAAGCAGGATAAGCTACAGAGTAGGGCAGAGGATCGATAGTAAGGTCATCTTAGATCAAATGGGAGCTGAGAGCTTGCTAGGACGCGGGGACATGTTATTTACGCCTCCTGGAAGCCCTGGAGTGATCAGACTGCATGCGCCATTTGCTAGTGAAAAAGAGATCGAGATGATCGTAAATTTCTTAAAAGAGCAGCAAGATGTGATCTATGATGAGAGATTTCTAGCAGAAGAGGGCTCTAGTGTTAGCTCAGCCACTGGTGCGCTAGGTGAAGATGAGCTTGATGAGCTATATGAAGAGGCAAAAGAGATCATTTTAAGTGAGCAAAAAACATCTATCAGTTACCTACAAAGACGCTTAAAAATAGGCTACAACAAAGCTGCAAATATAATCGAACAGATGGAGAAAATGGGCGTTTTAAGCCCAGTCAATGCAAAAGGCCAAAGAGAAATTTTGGTTTGAATTTATATAGCAATGTAAAGATAAAGGAGTAAAAATGTTTAAATTTGGAGCTATCTTTTGTATTCTTTTTATGCTAAATTTCTGTTTTGCTAAAGATCTTAATACGAGTATTGTAGAGAAAAACTCAACATCTATGCTAAAAACTCTAAAGCAGATGAGCATACCTTTTTCTGGCGATGAATATGAAATAGAGAATTTATCCAAGCTAGATGATAAGATGCTAGCGGCTGTAAAAGCATCATTGCCAAAACAAACCGAGCTATATGATGCCATTAAAGGTGATCTAAATAAAGATGGCATAGAGGATGTAGCTGTGGTAATTCAAGAAACATTTAAGGATAAATTTTTACCTTTTAGTGAAGGTTGCGACGAGAGTACTAAAGACGACAAATGGTGTCAAATAGTAAATAAAAATCGTCGTGGTATCGTGATCTTGCTCTCAAATGGTGATAAATATGAGGCCGTAGTAACTAAGCGAGATATCTTTGAGAGCCCAAATGAAGATGGTGGCGTTTATTATCCACCAGAGCTTGCAGTAGAGATAGAAAATAACGAACTAAAATTTTTATATGGCCATGGCAGGTATGGATACTGGGGGTATGTTTTTGCATTAGATGGAAAAGATTTTAAACTTATAAAGTATTTTAGTAGTGATAATAATGGTCCTAAACCAAAGCATATAGTGCAAATGGACTTTATAAATCATAGGCTAGAGAAAAGTGCAAATTTGCTATATCAGGGCAATGAAGAGTATAAGAGATACGAAGAGTGTATAGAAAAGTACAGATCTTTTGATGATGCGCAAGAAAAGGATGATTATGATGCAATATTGATTAGAAAAACTTACGAGCTAAAAACACAAAAAATTCTACTCTCAGAAGTTAAAAAGGTTGATTATATAGATGGTCGTTGGCTGGATGATTTGCAAAATTCAAAGCAGTTAGGAAAAATTTTGAAGATTGATTTTTGGGGTGATGAATATCTGGGCGATAATGCAGATGAACTTGCTAGATGTGTCGCGGATAAGATATAAAAAGCCTTGTGTTAATTTAAATTTATCTACCAAATTTGATGGTTAATGAAATTTTATAAATTAAAATTATCGTTAAAAATTTTAAAATGAAATTTTAAAATAGCTAAAAATATAATCAAAAATATTTAAACTCTTTAGAGTAAAAATAGTGGCGCACCTCACATACACGCTATTTAATGCCTTAATGAGCTTTATTATAACTGCAAAAAGTAATGCCTCACTGCTGAAATAAATTTGATACCTTAAATTAGCTTTATGATAACTGCAAAGACTTACCCCTAGATAAGTGTCCTATAACTCACCTAAATCACGATACAGCAAATCGTATGTGGTGGGCTGTGAGAAACCATCTTGGATATTTAGGGACTAGCAACACTCACGGACTTTACGTATTACGCCATACAGTGGCTTCTAGGTTAGTGAGTTTGAAGGGATTTAATGCTCATAAACTGATGGCTTTTATGGGTCACACAGATATTAAAAGTAGCCTGCATTACGTGCATCTCAATGTTGATGATATACGTGATGGTATGGGAGTTGGTGTTTAGAAAAAGGTGGTAAAAGTCTTTGGTATTTGGTTGCGGAGGACGGATTTGAACCGCCGACCTTCGGGTTATGAGCCCGACGAGCTACCACTGCTCTACTCCGCGATAAGAGTTATTTGGGATTTTTAAAGGTGGATGGGGTAAGAGGATTCGAACCTCTGAATGACTGGACCAAAACCAGTTGCCTTACCGCTTGGCGATACCCCAATGTTTTTAAGAGTTGTAATTATATAGACTTTAATGCCATTTGTCAAGGTTTTTTAAAAAAATATGTAAATTTATTTTATTTTTCAAAGTAACTTTTTAAAAATTTAAAAATAAATGAAATGCTTTTATAGCATTTAAAATTTAACTATAGCTTTTAAAACCCATGCGAAAATTTGCATGGGTTTATCTGTTTTTAACCCAAAAGCTCTTTTGCGATCATGCTTATACGTTTTGCTTCAGCGCTCGCTCCGATCTCGTCTTTTGCCATTTTCATCACAGCACCTAAATTTTTACCAACCTTTTCGATGATACTTTTGATCTTCTCTTTTAGCTCATCATCACTTAGTTGAGCTGGCAGATATGCCTTGATTAGCTCGATCTCGTTTTGCTCTTTTTTGGCTAGATCCTCTCTTGCTCCCTTTAGATAGAGCTCAACCGAGTCAGCCCTCTTTTTGATCTCTTTTTGAAGTAGCGGAAGCACGACCTCGTCCGTCATCTCGATCCTTTGATCGACTTCTACTTGCTTAAGTGCTGCATTTAGCGTTCTTAAAGTGTCCCTTTTAAACTCATCTTTTGCCTTCATAGCCTCTTTTATATCAGCTAAAATTTGCTCTCTTATACTCATTTTCTCTCCTTTAAATTTTTGAAATCATAACTAAAATTTTGTGATAATTTCTTGAAATATGCCTTTTAAATAAGCCGCTCCAACGCCCTCTCTAAGCCCATCGTCGATAACTATAAATTTCGCTTCTTGCCCGCTTAGTAGCTCTTTTAAGAGCAGTGTTCCAGCGATGAGCGGATACTTTCTACTTCTTCCAACCGCCACGTCAGCGCTTTTGTCATCCATCTTTAAAAGCTCATTTACAAACCAAGCAAGATCGCCATTTTTAAGCTCATATCCACTCACTTTTTTTGGATCATAGCTCTCGTAGTTTAACCCAAGCTTTAGTGCTGCGATAGTGGTCGGCACGCCAGAAGTTAGAACGATAAGTCTGTTGTTAAGACTTGTTAAAAATTCCCTTGCCTCTTTTGTGTAAATTTTTGCATTTTCTTGCATCAGATCAAGCGCTTTAAACCTCTCGTAAAAGGTGATGATGCCAAATTTAAAGCTTATAAATTTTCCCTCTTCGCCTATCTCTGAGCTTGCGCCACCGATGTCGATCAGGCTAAATTTATCATTTATGCCAAGCTTTCTTAAGGCATTTTGCACGCCTAAAAATGTAAGTTTTGCTTCAGCTTGCCCATCAATGATATGAAAATTTATGCCAAATTTCTCTCTTATCTCGCTAAAAATTTCTTCGCTATTTGATGCCACTCTAAAAGCTTCAGTCGCGACTGCCACGCATTTAAATTTAGTGAAGTCAAATTTGCTTTTAGCCTCCGCTATCGCCTCAAAAAGTCTATTTTTAGCCTCCAAGCCTATCTTGCCACTTTCATTTAAGCCCATTGCAGCTCCAACTATCTTTTCATAAATTTGCTCGTTACCAAAGCCATTTTGCACTTTTTTTATAAGTGCCACGCGAAAGGTGTTTGAGCCAAGATCGATCGCTATAACCAAAATTTATCCTTAATATTTTTGCCAAATTCTAACATATGATAATTTAGTATCATTTAAAGTGAGAAAATTCTAAAAACTTTAATAATTTTCAAGATATAATTTTGCCAAAAACTCTTACAAGGGGGCTTGATTGCTTCGAGATAACTTCTTGGCGTTAGTTATTTTTGCGATTTGCAGCGTTGGATTTTTCGTTTGGGGCTATCAATACATCCCGACAAATAACTACTTTTTATTCTTAATCGCTGGTATGTTTGGTCTTTTTATGGCGTTTAATATCGGCGGAAATGACGTTGCAAACAGCTTTGGCACAAGCGTTGGCGCAAAAACACTCACACTAAAACAAGCTCTCGTAATCGCCGCCATTTTTGAGCTTAGTGGTGCGATATTCGCAGGATCTGAGGTTACAAATACCATTAGAAACGAGATCGTGAAATTTCCAATCGACATAAACCCGATGAAATTTGTCATCATCATGATCTCAGCCCTCCTAAGCTCTGGTCTTTGGCTATTTTATGCGTCTAAAAAAGGTCTGCCAGTCTCGACAACTCACTCGATCGTTGGTGGCATCGTTGGCGCAGGACTTGCCATGGGTTTTATGATAAAAGATCCTGAGCCACTTAATATGGTCTCTTGGGGTGAGATCGGCAGGATCGCCGTTAGCTGGGTCATCTCACCACTGCTTGGTGGCGTGATGTCTTACATTATATTTGGCTATGTAAAAAGCAAAATAATCGAGCCAACGCACGAACTAAAGATAAATTTAAAAGCACTAAAAGCTGAGAGAAAAGCCTATAAAGAAAGCTTTATAAAAGCGCTTAAAACAAAGCCAGCTGAGGAGCAGATAGCCACTCTTTCAAAGATCGCAGTTATCGATGAGGACGAGATCGAAACCACTGAATACAGCGAGTACCGCTCAAGAATTCGCATCATGAAAGATAGCGAAAAAGAGATAGATACTTTTAAAGCTATGAAAAAGCACATCCCGATCATCGCTGGATTTGCCGCAATGGTCATTTCATCAATGATGCTTTTTAAAGGGCTTGAGCATATAAATTTAGCCTTTAGTATCATCCAAACAGTCTGGATCATCTTTGTCATCGGCGCTCTAGCGTATCTTGCAAGCCTTGCTATCATAAACGTCATGAGCAAAAACGATAGCGAAAAGAGCATCAATAGAATTTTCTCATGGTTTCAAATTTTTACCGCTTCATCTTTTGCATTTTCACATGGCGCAAACGACATCGCAAACGCAGTTGGACCATTTGCAGCCGTGCTTGACGTGCTAAAAACTGGCTCTATAAACGAAAGCTCACCCATACCAAGCATCGCAATGGTAACCTTTGGCATCTCGCTTGTTGTTGGACTCTGGTTTTTAGGCAAAGAAGTGATCACAACTATTGGCTCAAAACTAGCTGAAATTTTACCTACGACTGGCTTTAGCGCCGAGCTTGCCTCAAGTATCGTCATACTTCTAGCTACAAAGCTTGGCATACCAGTTAGCTCTACGCATATCCTAATAGGTGCTGTTTTGGGCATTGGTATCGTAAATAAAAATGCAAACTGGAAAATGGTAAGACCTATCATCCTAGCTTGGCTCATCACGCTTCCTGCAGCTGCAATATCATCAGCTATATTTTATTTTGCACTTGCTAAATTACTAGGCGTTTAGAAAAACACTTTGCTTGTAAATTTAAAATTTGCAAGCAAATCTCACTTAAACTAAAATTTGTAATTTTCGCAGACAAAAACTATCAGAAAAATAAAATTTTTACTTACATTATTTAATAGATTAATTTATTAAAGATTAATCAATTTAGGCTAAAATACGACCATTTCAACAAAAGGACAGCTATGAAAAAAGATGTAAAAAAAGTTGTTTTAGCATACTCAGGCGGACTTGACACAAGTATTATTTTAAAGTGGCTTCAAGACGAATACAAATGCGAAGTAGTCACATTTACAGCTGACATCGGACAAGGCGAAGAGCTAGAGCCTGCACGCAAAAAAGCCCTAGCGCTTGGAGTGAAACCTGAAAATATTTTTATAGAAGACTTAAGAGAAGAATTTGTACGTGATTATGTATTTCCAATGTTTAGAGCAAACGCAGTCTATGAGGGCGAATATCTGCTTGGCACATCGATCGCACGCCCACTTATAGCAAAACGCCAAAGCGAGATCGCAAGAGCTGTTGGCGCTGATGGCGTGAGCCACGGAGCAACAGGCAAAGGCAACGACCAAGTTCGCTTTGAGCTTGGCTACTACGCGCTTGGCGACAACCTAACTATCATCGCCCCATGGCGTGAGTGGGATCTAAATAGCCGCGAAAAACTCTTGGCATACGCTGAGAAAAACGGCATAGATATCACCAAAAAACCAGGCAAAAGCCCATACTCAATGGACGCAAATTTACTTCACATAAGCTACGAAGGCTTAGTGCTTGAAGACCCGAGTTACGCACCAGAAGATGATATGTGGAGATGGACAGTAAGTCCAAAAGATGCTCCAGATAAGAGCGAGATCATTGAGAT
>CAUQCU010000041.1:0-15102 GCA_963516555.1 Campylobacter concisus
TTATAATCCCCAATAAAATTTAAAGGCAAAATTTTGCAACGATACCCGACAAAACAGATAAAAATTCGCGATGTTTTAATAGGCGGTGACGCACCGATCTCCGTGCAGTCGATGACATTTTCAAAGACAAAGGACATAAAAGGCACGCTAGAACAAATACAAAGGCTATATTTTGCAGGCTGTGACATCGTGCGCTGCGCAGTTTTTGACAAAGAGGACGTCAGCGCGCTAAAGCAGATCGTCGCCAGCTCACCCATCCCAGTCGTTGCAGACATTCATTTTAACCACACCTACGCGCTCATCGTTAGCGAATTTGTCGATGCTATCCGCATAAACCCCGGCAACATAGGCTCAGCTAAAAACATAAAAGCAGTCGTTGATGCCTGCAAGCAGCGAAATTTACCTATCCGCATAGGCGTAAATTCTGGCTCGCTTGAAAAGCAGTTTGAAGACCGCTACGGCCGCACGGTGGAGGCGATGGTGGAGAGTGCGATGTATAACATCAAGCTTCTTGAGGATTTTGACTTTACAGACATTAAAATTTCGCTCAAATCAAGCGATGTCGAGCGCACTATGCAAGCTTATAGGGCGCTTCGCCCAAAGACAAACTACCCATTTCATCTAGGTGTTACCGAGGCTGGCACGGCGTTTCACGCGACTATCAAGTCCGCGATCGCGCTTGGTGGGTTACTACTTGAGGGCATCGGCGATACGATGAGGGTTAGCATCACGGGCGAGCTTGAAGAGGAGATCAAAGTCGCAAAGGCGATCTTGAAAGATAGTGGCCGCCAAAAAGAGGGGCTAAACATCATCTCATGCCCAACTTGTGGGCGTTTGCAAGCTGACCTCATGGCAGCAGTAAAGCTAGTAGAAGAAAAGACAAAAGGAATAAAAGAGCCGCTAAACGTCTCAGTGATGGGCTGCGTGGTAAATGCGATCGGCGAGGCAAAAGGCGCAGATGTAGCCATAGCATTTGGCAAGGGAAATGGCATGATCATGCGCCACGGCGAAGTGGTCGCAAGGCTGCCTGAGAGCGAGCTTGTGGATAGATTTTTACAAGAGATCGACGACGAGATAAAGAGTAGAGGATAAAGCAGTGGCAAAAGATAGACTTAACGAGATAGAATTTAGCAACCTTTACGACCTTGATATGGAGCGAGCCATACTAAGCTCGATCATTGCAAACAACGACGCTTTGGGTGAAATTTTTGACACGATAAAGGCTGGAGACTTTTATCTAAAGGCTCACGCTCAAATTTACAAAGCGATGGTTGATTGTCTAAACGGCGATGTGCCTATCGCATCGACATTTATCAAAAACAAACTTGGCGAAAGCTACGATGACAACGTCATGGCGAGCATTTTGGCCACAAACTCGATCATCGACATCCAAAGATACGCAAACGAGCTAAAAGAAAAGTCGATAAAACGAAGCCTAGTTAAGATCGCCCACGACATCCCAAACAAGGTAAATGAAGACAAAGCTAGCCGCGATATGGTCGATGAGCTAAGCCAGGAGTTTTTCTCGCTAGTCGATGGCAGCGGCACTGGCAGCATCAGAGATAGCGAAGATATCATAAAAAGCTTGATAGTGCATATGCAAAAGCAAGCTGCCCTAAACGAGCGCGATATCATCGGACTAAACACCGGCTTTAAAAAGCTAAATGAGATGATAAAAGGCTTTAAAAACGGCGACCTCATCATCATCGCAGCGCGCCCTGGCATGGGTAAAACGACGCTTTGTCTAAATTTCATGGGACACGTTTTAAAAAGTGGTGCAGGCGTTGTATTTTTCTCACTTGAGATGCCAGCAGAGCAGATCATGATGAGGATGCTAGCAGACAAGACCTCGATCCCACTTCAAGAGATAATGACAGCGACCTTGGACGATGAGAAGCTTGCTCACTTTAGCCACGCATGCAGCGAATTTTCGCACGCCAAGCTCTTCGTGCATGATAGCGGATACGTAAATATCCACCAAGTAAGGACGCAGCTTCGCAAGCTAAAGTCAGCTCACCCTGAAATTTCGCTTTGTGTCATCGACTACATCGGCCTTATGATGAGTACAAACAACTACGCCGACCGCCACATACAAATAGCTGAAATTTCTCGTGGCTTAAAACTTCTAGCGCGCGAGCTGGATATGCCTATCATCGCACTTTCGCAGCTAAACCGCGGCCTTGAAGCACGTGCGAACAAGCGCCCCATGCTAAGCGATCTAAGAGAGTCAGGCGCGATCGAGCAAGACGCCGACATCATCCTTTTTGTCTATAGGCACGAGGTCTATCTGGAGCAAGAGGAGAACGAGAAAAAGAGCAAGGCAGCAGCCGAGGGCAAAGAGTATAAAAGCGAGCACGTTTTTAACAAGCTTCAAGAAAACGCCGAGATCATCGTTGGCAAAAACAGAAACGGCGAAGTGGGATCCATCGACGTGCTCTTTCAAAAGCAGTACTCTCGCTTTTGCGATATCGCCACAACTCCAGTGCAATCAACTGAATTTAAAGAGTAAATTTGCCAAAAAGCAGGCGTATATTTTATTTTCTCCTGCTTTGCCTTTTGCTTTTTTGTCTAAATTTAGCGCTTAAATTTCATGAATATAACGCTTTTATGGAGCTTGGCGAGCAAGACGTCCTAGGCAAAGTAAGCGTAAATTTTACCAAAGAGAAAAACGGCAAAAAGCGCCAAATCATCAGGATCGACACTTCAAATTTTAGCTTTTACACAACCGCTTCTAAAAAAGATGAGATCAGCCTTTATGACGTCGTGGCGCTTAGCATTCAGCCAATAGACGTGAGCTTTACGGACTATCTTTCTGGCTCATTTTACATGCCAAGCTACGATAGAGCCGTTATTAAAAAGGACGAGAGCTTAAGGCAAAGAGCCATAAATTTCATCTCCGCTCAGCACGAAGACGCTAAAATTTCGCAGCTTTTCTCAGCGCTCTTTCTTGGCACAAATGTCTTTGGCGAGCTAAGAGATGACGTCTCGAACTGGGGCGTGGCGCACCTCATCGCCATTAGCGGCTATCATCTTGGCGTCATAAGCGCAGTTTGCTTTTTTCTTTTAAAGCTCGTTTTTAAGCCCTTTTACGCAAGGTTTTTGCCATATCGCTCATATATCTTTGACATCTCTATCGCCGTATTTTTGGTGCTTTGCTTCTACTTTTATATGATCGGCTTTATCGCAAGCTTTTTGCGAGCATTTTTGATGAGCGTGGCTGGCTTTTATATGATCTGCAAAAAGATAAAGATCTTAAATTTCTACACGCTTTTTGGCGTTATTTTCTTTAGCGTCGCCCTATTTCCGCAGCTTCTTTTTAGCGTTGGCTTTTATTTTTCATGCCTTGGCGTCTTTTATATATTCGTCTATCTTTTATACTTTGCGCCCAAATTTAGCTTGTTAGCTAATTCGCTACTTTTAAATTTATATGTCTTTTTTGCGATGGAGGTTGCGGTGCTTTACTTTTTCCCGCTCATTAGCCTCTTGCAGCTTAGCGTGCTAGCTATCAACTACCTATTTGGCGTATTTTATCCACTAAGCTTTTTGCTTCACCTCTTTGGATATGGCGGCATTTTTGATGAAATTTTAAGCAAGATGCTAGCTTTTAGACTAAGCTCAGACAATCTTCACATAAGCACATTTATCTTTTTACTCTATAACGCCATCACGCTTTTATGCGTTAAATTTAAGCAAGCAGCATTTTTGCTGCCACTCTTTGGTGTGGCATCGTTTTTGATTTTCTTGCTAAATTTTTCGTAGTCAAAGTTTTACTTAAATTTGCCGATATGCTTTTAAATTTAAAGGTGTGGCGATGCAGATAAACTCGAATTTTATAAATTTAAATAAAAATGGCTCTACGGCTACTGACGATGAAAATTTAAAAAGCAAAAATTTGCCAAAACTAGATAAGAGCGAAATTTTACACGACGCTTCAAATTTAGCTAGCGAGGCAAATAATGAGAGCGAGAGTAGCGCCGATGTCATAAAAAAGCAGTTAGAAAAACTGCAAAAACAGCTAAAAGAGATTGATAATGCGATAAAACAGGCAAGTGCTAGCAAAAATCCATACGCAAAAGAGTTGGTTGCTTCGCTTCAGAGCAAAAAGGGAGCTATCTTTGCTCAGATAATGCAGCTAAACGCCCAGCTTTTAAAGATACAAGGCGCTTAAAAAGATCAAATTTGATGCTTTAAAATTCTCTACTTAGCTTAAATAACTCAAATTTGATCTTAAATTTTACCTCACACAGCCTTTACGCCGTAAAATTTCATGATTTTATTGTGAATTAGTAACGAGATGTACATTATCACGGCGCCCAAAATAAGCCTTATTAGATTGGTATCCTTTTGCCAAAAGACTAAATTTACGATGATAGCAGCTGGTATGAGAGCGTTATTCATGATGGCAAGCACACCACTATCGACCTCGCAAGCGCCTTTGTTCCACATAAAATAGCCAACCCCGCTAGCGACTATGCCAAGCCATAAAAGCACCAAAGTTTGGGTTAGATCTACTTGAAATTTAGCTGGGTTTCCAAGGGTTATGAGCGCTATGACAGCGACAAAAAACGCTCCAAAGTGAAAGTAGCCAAAGACCTTTTTTTGATCTACGTCAAATCTCTCCAAAAGCGCCTTATACGCACTCTGTCCTGCTCCAAAGCAGATGTTTGCCCCTTGCACCAGCAAAAAGCCCTTTATCGTTCCTTCGTTTATCGCGCCATACTTGATAACAAGCGCGCCAAAGACCGCCACACCCACGCTAAAGAGATAAAGCGGCCTAAATTTAAAGCTAAATGCGTCATATATGAGCGTCACATAAAATGGCGTAAAAATGGTGAAAAGCGCGACTTCTGGCACGCTTAGATACAAAAACGAGTTGTAGTAGCAAAGATACATTAGCCCTATTTGCACCGCTCCGATCGCCATTATGCCAAGGGCGAGCTTGGGGCTGACGCCTCGAAATTTCGTAAATGGCAAAAAAACTAGGCTTGCAAGCGTCACACGCACAAAAACAGCCAGATAGCTATCGACCTTGCCAGCTAAAAACTCGCCTATCAAGCTAAAGCTAAACGCCCATAAAATGGTCACGAAGATCAGTTTATTCATTCTATCACCACCTCATTTATATTTCTTGCGCACTCAAAAAAGTATTCAAGCTTGTTTAGCTCGAGCAGATCGCCATTTAGGATGAAATTTGCCCTGTCGCTAAAATTTTTCTCGCTTACAAATAAAAACTGCTCAAATTTTACCTTGCCGCTAAGATAACCATTTAGCAGGTCATTAAAGTCGCTATCAAGGTTATCTTGCTTTAGCGAGTCTAAATTTAGCCTAGCACTTAAGCCCTCTATCACGCCTCTTAGATCCTTTAGCCTAGCTATTATCCTGTTTTCTTCATCACTTAGATCAAGTGCGGCCTTTTGCTCCTCTATGCGCTTAGTTTGGCTTTGCTTGCTGAGGCTTAGGCTATCTGGCAGCTTCCATTCAAACTCCACTCTAGGCTTGTTCGCATCAGCGTATGCCTCAGCCATCTGTGAAGTCGTCCTCTCGCCTTTTTTAAAGCTGTTATTATTCACACTTTGCGTATCTTTTAGGTAAATTTTTGGAGCAAATTTGCTCTTTTGCTTCTCATTTTCTTGCTCTTTTATATATTTTTCTTGCTCCATCGCCCCAAGCTTGGCGCTTAGATCATCTTTGCTAAAATCAGGCATCACTATCTTTGAGCCAGCATTAAAGCCGATCTCGCCGTTTGAGAGCAAATTTATCCTTGAGTTTAGCTCGGCCAGCTTAAGCCCAAGCTCATCTAGCTCGGCTCTTTTTTTATTAAGAGTGAAATTTATCGCATCAAATTCGCTCTTATCTATCTCGCCATACTCAAACCAAAACTCATTTTCAGCCGCAGCCTTGGCAAAGCTATCTACAAATTTTGTCTCTAAATTTATAAGTGAATTTAGCGCAACAGCGTTGAAATAGACCTTTGCGACCTGAAAAGCAGTGAGATTCATCAGCTCTTCATCTTTGTAAATTTTCTCCACGCCCTTGTGGTCTAAAATCTTATCCGAAGCCTCGCTCGCACCACCATCAAAGATGAGATACTCGACCTTTGCCGTGATCGATCCAGCCTTTGTCATATATCCGCCCTTTAGCTCGTCAGGCACAAAGGTATATCTGCCATCAAGGGATAAATTTAGCTTGTTGCTCTTGTTTTTATTTATATATTCATTTTTATTAAATTCTTTCAAACTCTCAAGCTTCGCACTTTGCGCCAGAGCGATGATCTCTAGTAAATTTCCAGCCCAAAGAGGCAAAGCAAAGAGCAAAACAGCCAAAATCTTCTTCAAATTCTCTCCCTTTCATAAAATTTTCTTATAAATTTATCAAGATTATAGACCCATGCAAAAAGCACTGGCACGACAAGCAAGCTTAGCAAAGTCGAGCTAATGAGCCCAAAGATGATGCTTATAGCCATAGGCGAGTTGGCCTCATAGCCAGCACCCCTGCTAAGAGCAAGAGGCAGCATGGCAAATATCATGGCAAAAGTGGTCATCAAAACGGCTCTTAGTCGCTTCTTAGCAGCCATTTTCACAGCTTCGTTTGCCTCTATGCCACTATTTGCAAAGTGGTTTGCAAAATCAACCACCAAAATGGCGTTTTTACCGACCATACCAAAGAGCAAGATGACGCCAACCATGACAAATAGGCTAAATGGATTGCCGCTTATAAAAAGTCCGATCACCACGCCACAAAAGGCAAGTGGCATGGCTAGCATGATGAGAAATGGCAGCAAAAAGCTCTCATAAAGCGCAGCAAGCACCATGTAAATAAGCACCGCACTAGCGCTCACTGTAAATATAAAAGAAGCGTTCGTATCATCCATCAGCTCGACAAAACCAAGAAATTTATACTTGAAATTTGCTGGCAAAATTTCATCAAGCTTCTTTGAAATTTCATTCGCCACGTTATTTAGCGGAGCGTTGTTTTTTGTATTTGCTAGAAATTTGATCTCATCGGCTCTATTAAACCTTGAAATGCTAGCTGGCTTTTGCTCAAAACTAATCGTCGCCACATCGCCAAGTGTCACGAAAAAGCCATCATTGCTTCTTATCTTGGTCTTTAAAATATCATTTGTATCGCTTCTAAATTTATCATCAAGTCGCATGTAAAGCTCATACTCTTTGCCATTTTCGTTTTCAAAAACAGAGACCTCGTTCTGGCTAAATGCGCTATAAACAGCGCTTGCAATGCTGGCTTTATCTAAATTTAGCCTTTTTGCCTTATCTTCATCGATAGAAATTTGCACACGCTTTAGCAGATCTTCTTCAGGCGAATTTACATCCGTTGCGTCATTTATCTCTTTTAGCATCTTGCTGATCTTTGGTACAAATTTCTCTAGATCTTTACCATTTTCAGATGTGATAGTAAGCTTAACTGGCTGCACATCACCACCTTCAACAACTGGCAAGTCAGCCACAATGACACTCATATCGTCACTTTTTAGCTTGTCGCGAAACCTCTGCATGATAGCGTTTTGCCGCTCGTGATTAGCTCTATCTTTTAGCTCCTTTAACCTAACGTAAGCCTTTACAAGATAAGGCTGCTTGGCGTCTGTGTAGCCAAGGATGAAGTAAGCGTAAGCTACCTGAGGATCGGCGTTTATGAGTGAAATTTTATCTTTTAGCCTCTCTTTGCTAGCTTGCAGACTAAGTGAGGGATCAAGCTTAAAGTAGATGTTAAACTCCGAGTTATCCTCGCTTGGCATGAAGTCACCGCCTACAAATTTAGCCAGTCCAAACGAGCAAACAACGACCACAATCGTTATAGCTAAAAATATGAGCTTAAATTTAAGCGCTAAGGCTAAAAGCTTCTCGTAGCCATTTTCAAGCGCCTCAAAAAAAGGCTCACTCTTTAGAAAAAAGCTGCTTTCTTTGGCATTTACAAACCTAGCACTAAGCGTTGGCACAAGAAAGATGCTCACAAAAAATGAGATGACGATGCCAGCTGCCACGCTCATCGCAAATGAGTTAAAGTATTTGCCAACGATGCCGCTCATAAAGGCAATAGGCACGAAGACGCAAAGCAGCACGAGCGAGATCGCAAAGACGCTAAATGCTATCTCTTTTATGCCTGCAAAGCTTGCTTTTAGGGCATTTGGCTCATCTTTTAGCTTGCTAGCGATATTTTCAGTGACAACTATCGCATCGTCGATGAAAATTCCGATGCCAAGTGTGAGCGCTATGAGGCTTAAGCGGTTTATGTCGTAGCCTAGGGCATTTATGATGAAAAATGTCGCTACGATGCTAGTTGGTATCGCTACGACTGAGATGATGGTGATCGAGAAATTTCTTAAAAACAGATAGACGATCACGATGGTCAGCAAGACGCCAAGGATCATATCAAAGGCGGTTTGATCAATGTGCTTTTGTATCACTTCGCTCTTATCGTAGGCTATTTTTACGTCGTATTCGCTGCCAAGCAGGCTTTTAAACTGATCTAGCTTTGATTTTGCTAGGGCGATCACGGTTAGGGCGTTTGCGTCTGGAGCTAGCTCAAGACCAAGCAAGACGCCACTTTTTTTATCCATTATCGCTGCCTCGTTTGCGTCTTTGTAGGCAAGATCAACACTTGCGATATCTTTTAAAAAGACCCCTTGTTTGATCGTTAAATTTCTTATCTCATCTATACTTTTGGCGCTGAAATTTGACTTGATCGCCATTTGGATCTGCTCATTTTCTATCTTGCCAAGTGGCGCTTTTAAATTTTCAACCTTTATTAAATTTGCCACTTCGTTTGCGCTAAGGGCATTTTTATCAAGCTTAAATCTATCTAGCAAAATTTTCACCGCTGGCTCTAAAAAGCCATTTGTCTTGACCTTTGAAACGCCGCTAATGCGCTCTAAAAATGGCTTTGCCACGTCATCTATCTCTTGCATAAGCTTAGTTTCGTTGCCATCAAGCCTTGTGATAAAGAGGCTAAAGACAGATGAAGAGAGCCCATTTAGCTTTTCTATCTCGTAGTTTGCGTTTAGGCGTGCTTTTTGCATCTTGTCACGGACGTCGTTTGTAGCGCTCTCTAGGTCTTTGTTTAGCTCAAATTCGATGCTTACAACGCTTAGGTTGTCAAAGCTAGTTGAGTAAAGCTTTTTTATCCCCTCGATGCTTGAGACCTCGTCCTCGATCTTTTGCGTGATCTTTGTCTTGATGTAGTTCATATCGCCGTTTGCGTAGGTCGTGATCTTAACGATTGGGATATTTACTTGCGGATATAAATTTACATTCATCGTCTTTAGCGAGTAGATGCCAAAGACAACGAGGCTTAAAAATATCATAAGCGTAGTTATGGGACGGTTGATGGCTGTTTTTATCATTTATTTTTGCCGATTATCACTTTTCCTTGACCAAACATGCCTGGCTTCATCCCCACATCGTAAGCTTCGGCGTAAAATTTCCTGGTCTCTCTTTTTATCTCTGGATGAATGAGCGCGATTTTAACCTCTTTTTCCTCGTTTGTTGCGTCAAGCTTAAATTTAAAAATGTCGCCAACTTTTACTAAATTTGCATATTTTTCGTCGATCGCTATTAAAATTTTAGCCTCCTCAGAGTTTAGAACAAAGGCTGGCTGAAGCGGCGAAGCACTCTCGCCAAGCTCGACATTTTTACTAGCTATGACGCCATCAAACGGAGCTTTTAAAACGGCCTTTTTAAGATGATCATCTGCATTTAAAATGGCGATCTCAGCCGCTTGCACCCTAAGAACTGCCTCGTCAAATTTATACTTTACTTCATCAAATTCTTGCTTTGAAGTGACGTCCTTTACTTGGCTAAATTTATTAAAGGTGCTTTTAGCAAATTCTTTGGCATTTTTGGCAAGCGCTAGGTCGTTTTTTGCCTTTTTTAGAGCGATCTCAAGGCTCGTTTGATCAAGGCTAGCTAACGTATCGCCCTTTTTAACATGGCTTGAGACATCTACAAAAATTTTATCCACCTTACCACTACTCTCAAATGCAAGCTTTGAGCTTTGCTTGGCATAGACTTCAAAATCAGCAAAAATCTCTTCTGTTGCAAACGAAAAGATGCAAAATATCATTAAAATTATCAGCTTTTTCAATCCCTAATCCTCTCTAAAATGCTCTCCCCACTTTCAAAAAAATACTCCGCTTTTTTGATCTCTAGCTCATCTTTCGCACCCTCAAAAAGGCTAATAGCGTCAAATTTCTGAGAAAGCGCCTCAAGCAGGTCGCTATACCCTAAAAGCCCAGAGTTATATTTTTCATAGCTCGCTCTAAGTGCTAGATCGCTTGCTTTTACATACTCATTTAGAGAGGCGATCTTTGAGCTAAGAGTTGCGATCTCGTTTTGTAAATTTTTAAGTTTGGTCTCATTTTCACGCTTTTTATACTCTAAATTTAGCCTCGCTTCATCAAGCGCGATCTTGCTAGCTTGGCTCATCTTGCTAGTGGCAAAAAAGTCAAAAATTTTCCACCTAAAGCTAACGCCAAATTTATTGCCGTGTGTGTCCTCTTTTAGATATTTGTCAAGATATGGACGGTAAGCGCTATATTTGCCAAGGTCGATGTCGTAGTTATTTTTGTAAAATCCATAGGTGTCATAAAGCGAAATTTGAGGCAAAAAGCCAGCTCTTGTCTCGCTAAGTTTAGCTTCGCTTAAAGATATATCTTGACTTAGCTTGTCAAGCTCGGCATTTTTTGAAGCTAAATTTGAGCTAATCTCAGCCATTTTTGCCCCGCTAAGTGGCGAAATTTGCTCGCCTGTTAGCAAATTTATCTCATTTAAAATTTGCTCCATTTTGTTTTTGTATTCAAGCTCCGCGCTGTTTGCTAGGTGGTATTTTGCCCGCACATTTTCTAGCTCATCTTTTGGGGCAAGTCCTGCAATGTTCGCCTTTTCAAGCTTGTCTAAAACGCCTTTTAAGAAATTTGCCTGAGCGTTTTTGGCGGCTATTATATTTTCAAGTGCGCAGGCGTTAAAGTATAAATTTACAGCCTTAAAAGCAAGGTAGTTGTTGGCTTCATCGCTTGCGATAGCGGCTTTATTTTTTAAAAGCTGGCTCATCTTTAGCCTAGCCTCTCTAGCTCCACCATCATATAGTAAAAAATCAATCCTTGCCAGCACGCCAGCTGACTCTTTGGCGACTATGCTTTGAAAGGTGCTTGCGTTTTTGCCGTATGAGCCCTCTAAGCTAAAGCTTGGCAAGTAGGCGCTTGATGTCGCTTCGTCACTTAAATTTGCTCTTTTTAGCTCAAGCTCTTTGATCTTTGAAATTTCGTTTTGAGTGGCCTTGTTTGCTATCTCGCTTAAATTTGATCCAAATAGCGCCAAAGGCAAAAGTGCTAATAAAATTTTCTTCATCAGTGAAAGCTCTTTACTAAATTTCCTATTAGCAAATTCCAGCCGTCTACTAGCACGAAGATGAGTAGCTTAAATGGCAGCGAGATCATGACAGGAGGCAGCATCATCATACCCATCGCCATCAAAACGGAGCTTACGACCATGTCGATGACCAAAAATGGCAGATAGAGCAAAAATGCTATCTCAAAAGATGTCTTTAGCTCGCTTATCATAAAGGCTGACATCGCGATGCTTAGTGGGATATCCTCGATATTTGCTGGATTTTGCAAATTTCTTATCCTAAAAAATAGCGCAAGATCCTTCTCTCTAGTGTTTTTGACCATAAATTCTTTAAAGGGCTTTAAGCTCTTATCAAGCATCTCCTCGTAGCCTATCTGCTCAGCTATATAAGGCTTTATGCCTTCATCGTAGCTTCTTTGTCCAACTGGCTCCATGATGAAAAATGTAAGTACCATCGCAAGCGAGATGAGCACCGTTGAAGGTGGCACTTGCTGTGTACCCATAGCTTGACGCAAAAATGAAAAGACAATGACAAGGCGCAAAAAGCTCGTCATCATAAAGATGAGCGAAGGAGCGAGTGCTAGTGCGGTGAGGATTAGTAAAACATTTAGTGAATTTACAAGCTGCTCGGCATTTTGCGGTGAATTTAGGCTTAAATTTATAGTTGGCAGCGCAGGATCAGCGCCAAAAACTACACAAAACAAAACCGCTAAGCTAAGCAGTGCTTTCACGACTAATTCCTCGTATCAAGGATACTTTTCTTAGTAGCCTCTTTATTTTTTGGCTCGAGCGAAACGAAGTGAATTTCTACTCTATTGTTTTTAGCTCTGCCCTCCTCTGTGCTGTTGCTAGCGATCGGATCAAAAGAGGCCCTGCCAGAAGTGATAAGCCTCTCTTGTGGCACGCCATCGCTAACTAGCTCTTCAAGCACACTTAGCGCCCTTGCGGTAGAGAGCTGCCAGTTGTTTTTGTATATAGAGTCTTTGCTTGGATTTGTATTATCAGTGTATCCGATGATATCTGTTTTTACCTCATTTGGCATTTTGGCTATTATCATGCCTATTCGCTTTAAAAAGAGCTTCGCATCCTCGCCAGAAATTTCAGCACTATCTTTGTCAAAGAGCATCGCAGCTGGAAGCCTAACGATAAAGCCGTCCTCGCTCTCCTCCATAGTGATCTCAGGTGCCCCACTAGCCGTTAGTAGCTCATTTATCTTTTTAACAGTCGAAGTGACCTCATTTTGAGCGCCTTTTTGAGCTTTTGGCTTTGGAGTGCGTCTGCTTTCAGGGTCTGTCTCTTTTTCTACCTGACTATCTGGTCTTGCACCACCCTCTAGCACGCTTAGCGCACCAGCTAGTGAGCCAACAGCAGCCTCCATCTTTTTAGCATCCATTGTCGCCATAGAAAGGAGCAAAACGAAGAAGCAAAGCAGGAGCGACATAAGGTCACCAAAGGCAGCCAGCCACTCAGGCATACACTTTGGGCACTCTTCTGGTTTTATTAATTTACCCATTATTCAAACTGACTTTTTCTATCTTTTGGAGGTAAAAATGCTAAAAGCTTAGCCTCAAGTGTTCTTGGGTTATCCCCTGCTTGTATCGCCATGATACCCTCTAAAATGACTTGCTTCTCAAGCGCCTCATCAGCATCGCGGATCGAGAGGATATTTGCAACAGGTGAGCCGATGATGTTACCTATCATCGCACCATAAAGTGTCGTAAGCAAGGCAACCGCCATAGATGGACCGATCGCACTAGGGTCTGACATGTTAAGAAGCATCGCAACAAGACCGATAAGCGTACCGATCATACCCATCGCACCAGCAAAACCACCTACTTGCTCGAAAATTTTGATGTTATTTGCATGCCTTGTGCTAGTTTGATCTATATCGATCTCCAAAAGCGCTCTGATCGCATCTGGCTCATTGCCATCGACCGCCATTGAAAGGCCTTTTTTTAAAAACTGATTTGTCTCATTATTTACTTCGCTCTCAAGTGCCAAAATGCCATCTCGCCTAGCTTTGGTTGAGTAATCAACTACTTTTTTTATAGTCTCAGGTAAATTTACAACAACTGATGGCTTAACAGCGACACCATAAAATTTACCAACACCTTTAAGCGTCTCCATCTTGAAGCCAACCATCATAACGCCGATAGTACCACCAAAAACGATCATCACAGAAGGGATATCGATGTATGGTCCTATACCAACGCCTATCGCCATTGATCCAAACAAAAGCACCAGGGTCAAAACCCAGCCGACGACGGTTCCTAAATCCATTTAAACTCGCTTTATTTATAAATTCTTAAGAATTGCTATTTTATTAGCTTTTTGTTGAAACAATCGTTAAATTAAAAAAAATGTTTGCCATTTTTTGCTACAATCTGCGAAATTTTTAACGTTAAAAGGCTTAAAAATGAACAATAATACTTCAATCATAATCCTAGCTGCTGGTCTTGGTACCAGGATGAAATCAAAACGCCCAAAAGTCCTATTTGAGCTATGTGGCGAGCCGATGATCATTCACATCTTAAAGCAAGCTTATGCGATCACAAATGACGTTAGCGTCGTGCTTCACTACGAAAAAGAGTTAATTAGCAAAAAGATAAAAGAAATTTTCCCTCAAACTAAGATTTTCGAGCAAGATCTAGCAAATTTCCCAGGCACTGCTGGCGCGATAAAAGGCGTAAATTTAAGCGGTGAAAAGGTGCTTGTCACTTGCGGCGATATGCCACTTGTTAGATCAACTGATCTTATGCGTCTAGCAAATGCTGAAGCAGACGTAGTTATGAGCTCATTTGAAGCGGCAAATCCTTTTGGTTACGGCAGAGTCATCATAAAAAACGGCAAAGTTGAAGCCATCGTCGAGCAAAAAGATGCGAGCGAAGCGCAACTTGCGATAAAAAGCGTAAATGCTGGCTGCTACTGCTTTAAACGCGAGGCGTTAGAGCAAATTTTACCGCTCATAAGCAACCAAAACGCACAAAAAGAGTACTACCTAACTGACGCCATAAAAATAGCAAACGAAAAGGGCTTAAAGTGCGTCGCAGTAAATGTAAATGAGCAAAATTTCATGGGCATAAATGATAAATTTCAGCTAAGCATCGCTGAAAAAATAATGCAAGATGAGATCAAACAAAATTTGATGAAAGCTGGCGTGTTGATGCGCATGCCTGAGAGCATTTTCATAGATAGCAGGGCTAAATTTGAAGGCGAGTGCGTGCTCGAAGAAAACGTAAGCATCCTTGGCGAGTGCGTCATCACTGAGAGCATCATCAAAAGCTCATCAGTGATAGAAAGCAGCGTCATCAAAAACTCAGACATCGGCCCACTAGCTCACATAAGGCCAAATTCTGAAATTTCTGACACGCACATAGGAAATTTCGTCGAGGTTAAAAAAGGCGTTCTTAGCGGCGTAAAAGCTGGACACTTAAGCTATCTTGGCGACTGCGAGATAGAAAGTGGCACAAACATCGGTTGTGGCACGATCACATGCAACTACGACGGCAAGGCAAAATACAAAACCAAAATCGGCAAAAACGTCTTTGTTGGCTCAGATACGCAGCTAGTCGCCCCTGTAAATATCGCTGATAACGTCATCATCGCAGCTGGCAGCACCATCACAAAAGACGTTGAGAGCGGCGCTCTAGCTATTAGCAGAGGTCGTCAAGAGAACAAAAGCGGCTTTTTTGAGAAATTCTTTGGCAAAGACGATGTTAAAAAATAAGAAAATTTTACTTGC
>CAUQCU010000042.1:0-15078 GCA_963516555.1 Campylobacter concisus
AACGTGCGAGGGGTTTGGGGGATTTAAAAAGGGGGATAAGGGGACGGCTTCGTAACTTGAGTCCCCTTGTCTCACTTTTAAATAAAAGAAATCTATAAATTTAATCAAGCTATCTTTTCAAATTTTAAAATTCCATTCACTCGCAAGAATTGACTACTAAAATTTGGCTTCGCTTATCGCTTAGCTCAAATTTTAGAGCCGAAATTACTCGTTCATGGAATTTAAAATTTGCTCGCTAACTGTCACTAAAAAATATAAAACCACCATAAATTTTATATAATCCCTCTTTTACAAAGGTGTAGCGACTTTACAAAAAAGGATACAAATGAGCGAGAAAAGTCCAGTTTCAAATTTCATCTCAGCCGATGACGAGATGCTTGCTTTTTTGTCAAATTTGGGTCAAAAATGGCACAAAAGCGATGATGTAGCAAATTTTATAGAGCGAAATTTTACCTTTGTCGGCTCAAAACCGCTTTTGCAAAATTTAAAAGATTATAAAACGGCTGATTATGAAAATTTCGCTGATATAAAAAATTTTCTTAGCTCATACCCAAGCATTCAAAGTAAAATTTTAAGTAGCGAGATAGGCTACGTCGGTGATGGTCTGACAAGCACAGAGCTTAAATTTGCACCTGATTATTTTTATGATTTTTTAAAATTTATGGTTGAAAATATCGCGCAACATCACTATTTTTGTAGCCCCAAAGAGGGTTGGATATTGCTCATTGCGATGGAGGGGTATGTGGAATTTGGTGTTTTGCATTAATAGATTTAAAATTATCCTACAAAGATAAAAATTCCGTCCATAAAAGTCCTAAAATTTATCAAAAAAGCCAAATTTACACGCAAGTATCGCCTGTCGCTAGCAAAATTTAATCAATTTTTTTATATAATCCCTATTTTTCACAAAGGTAGATAGATGGATAGAAAATCGTGGAGTTCAAGACTTACATACATTTTAGCTGTTGCAGGGGCTACGGTCGGCTTTGGCGCGACGTGGCGGTTTCCTTACATAGTCGGTCAAAACGGCGGCGGAGCCTATGTTCTCGTGTTTTGCATAGCGATGATAGTCATTGGTATCCCTATGATTTTGGTCGAAAACGCTATTGGCAGGCGCCTAAAGTGCAACGCCGTAGACGCATTTGGCGGCACGATAAATGGCAAAAAGATCAGCAAAAAGTGGCAGATAGTGGGCTGGATGGGGCTTGTTGGCGCATTTGGCATCATGGCTTATTATATGGTTATCGGAGGCTGGGTTTTAAACTATATCGCTCAAATTTCATTTGGCCTGCTTGATCTCTCGCACATCGTGAGTTTTGAGCAAACTAGCGCATTTTACGAGCAAAATATCGTTAGCAATCCGCTAGCCATCAGCTTTGCGACTCTTGTTTTTGTTCTGGTTAATTACGCTATCTTGGTGCAAGGTGCAGTTGGCGGCATCGAGCGCTCAGCAAAATACCTAATGCCGCTTCTTTTTATCCTAATGCTCGTCATGATCGCTAAAAACATCACGCTTGGGGGTGCGATGGAGGGTGTGAAATTTTATTTAACGCCTGATTTTTCAAAGATAAGCTTAAAGCTTTTTGTCGAGGTTTTGGGGCAGGTTTTCTTTGCGCTCTCACTTGGATTTGGCGTGATGATAACGCTCTCAAGTTTTGTGAAAAAAGACGAGGGGCTAGTTAAAATTTCTATCATCACAGGCATTTTAAACACCGTCATAGCCGTGCTTGCTGGCTTTATGATATTTCCGTCGCTCTTTAGCTACGGCGTCTCGCCAGATAGCGGGCCGAGCCTAGTTTTCAAGTCGCTTCCGATCGTCTTTTCGCACATGCCGTTTGGCGGATTTTTCGCGGTGGCGTTTTTCGCGCTACTTATGATCGCTGCGCTTACGACGTCGCTACCGATATATGAAGTGATCATTACTACGCTGCAAGAGAAATTTAAGATAAAACGCAAAAAAGCGATATTTTTAGTGCTTAGCGTCATTTTCGTGCTAGGAAATTTACCATCACTTATGGCTACAAATTTGCTAAGCCATGTGAGTGTTTTTGGTAAAAATATCTTTGACGCATACGACGCGATAAGTGCTACGATATTTTTCGTACTGACCTCGCTTGGGTGCGCGATATTTGTCGGCTGGGTGCTAAAAGATGAAGCGAAAAAAGAGATCTTGCAAGGCAGTGAAAAATACGCAAAGCTTATAAACATTTGGTTTTTCTACATCAAATTTATCGTGCCTTTTGTCATTTTGGTGCTATTTATCAGTAGCTTTTACGACAACTTTTTAAAGTAAAAATATGCGCGAGCTTGTAAATTTTGATAGCACTGAGCGCCAAAGGCTTAGCGTAGAGGATAAAGCTTTAGTGAGCGTTAGCCTAAAAGGCGCTAAAACAAAGCAGAGTAAAAAAGAATTTGCAAGCGAGACGGAGGCTAAAAAAGCTTGCGTCAAAAAAGAGTGGGAGAGCCTAAAAAAGGGCTTTGTCCTGCAAGATAGCGAGGCAAAAGCCGGCAAAGCGAGCCTGCACGTTTATATCGGTGGTGGATACACTGGAGCACTCTCGTTTGCCAGCGTAAGAGATGAAATTTATGTCTATAAAAGTGGCGGTCAAAAAGATGGCAGCATGCCTAGCGATATTTTAGTGAAGCTTGATCGAAGCGGCGCTATAAAAGAGCAGATCGCCTTGCCAAAGCCGCTTGCATGGCATGCCGAGAATGTAGGCGAAAATTTACTTTTAGACCTTGATCATGAAATTTACATTTTTGAGCCAAAAGAGGCTAAATTTCGTGAAATTTCAGCCGAGCAAAATCTCAAGCGAAATAACGAGATAGCAAGCTTTATCTGCGCTTCAAACGGCGTGGCTATTTTTGGTATGTTTGGGCAAATTTTTGCCTTTAGAGATGGTGAAATTTCAAAGATCGGCGAGTATAAATGCAGCGAAAAAAGCCACGTGCCGATACTTTGTGCGGCTCTTAGTGCGGATGCTAGCATGCTTGCGCTTTGCACCAAAGAAAATGAACTGCAAATTTTAAACGCAAAAAATGGCGAAATTTTAAGCGAGCTAAGAGCCGAATTTGGCGCGCTTGATAAAATTTGCTTTTTGAACGAAAAGACACTTTTAATTAGGCAGTATCTTGAAAACAAGCTATTTTGCGTGGATATCAAAAGCGCAAAAGTCTCAAAGCAGCCTTGGATCAAGGACGAGTATCTAAGAGTGAGCGAGTTTTGCGTGGAGGCTGGCAAACTTGTGGTGATAGATCAAAGCAGAGCCTACGCCACCAATCTACAAAGTGGCGATGTAATGGCGGAATTTACTCTAGATCACGTCGTAAAGAGCTGCGAGGCTAAATTTATAGATGGCAAACTCGCAGTTAGAACGGACTATGGCTGCTTTAGTCTTTATGAAATTTAAGGGAGAATATGTTTTATACACTTTTATTTATCTATATTTTCTATGTGATTATTAAGCTTTTTTTGGCGAATTTACAGATCAGCTTTGTAAGAGCTGAAGCTAAAAAAGAGCCTGTTGTACTTGAAGCGAGCGAATACAAAAACGCTGCAGTTGTCGCCGTGACAAATCAAAAATTTGAAATTTTTAGCCTCATCTACCACGCTATCATTTTCTTTGCGTGGATCAGCTTTGGGCTAAAAATGCTCTTAGACGCTTGCCTAAAAGAGGGCAGCACGTTTGAAAATATCCTCTTTGTGATGAGCTTTTTACTGATCTCGTCGCTTATTGATCTGCCATTAAATATCTACGAGAGCTTTGTCAAAGACAAAAAACTTGGCTTTTCAAACATGAGCGCAAAGATATTTTTGATTGATACTATAAAGTCGCTAGCTCTTATGCTAGTTTTTGGCTCGGCCTTCGTCTGGCTCGTGCTTTTATGTATAAATTTCCTTGGCGATTTTTGGTGGTTTTGGGCGTTTTTGCTAAGTTTTGGCGTCGCTTTAATTATAAATTTAATATATCCAACGCTCATCGCGCCTATCTTTAACAAGATGTCTCCGCTTGAAGATGGCGAGTTAAAGGGTAAGATAGAGGGCTTGCTTACAAAATGTGGCTTTAAAAGTAGTGGCGTTTTTACGATAGACGCTAGCAAGCGTGACAACCGCTTAAATGCCTATTTTGGCGGGCTTGGAGCGACAAAGCGAGTGGTACTTTTTGACACGCTGATAAAAAAGCTAAGTACCGCAGAGATCGTGGCAGTTTTGGGGCACGAGCTTGGGCACTTTAAGCATAAAGATATCCTAAAGATGATAGCACTAAGTACGGTCATGCTATTTTGTCTATTTTTTATCTTTGGAAACGTTGGCGCAAGCGCATACGAGGCGATAGGACTAGGGCAAAATGGCGCTAGCATTATCATATTTTTGGTGCTTTTTTCGCCTATTTTTAGCTTTCTTTTCTCGCCGATCATCTCGCACTTTAGTCGCAAAAATGAATTTGGTGCAGATAGGTTTTCAAAAGAAATTTCAAACAAAACCGACATGATAAACGCCCTAACCAAGCTTGGCAGCGAAAACAAAGCATTTCCAAAGTCGCACTGGCTTTACTCATTTGTCTATCACTCGCACCCAAGCCTTTTTGAGCGGATAAATGAGCTAGAAAATGAGAGTTGAAGAGGCTCTAAAAGAGGCAAATTTAAGGCTAAAGCCGCTTTGCGAGAATCCAAGCAGGGTGGCTAAAATTTTGCTCATGAGCTACCTTGATGTGAGCATCGAGTGGATATTTTTAAACCAAAAGAGCGAATTTGACGATATCGGCTACTTTGCCCTTGTAAAGCGCTTTGAAAACTACGAGCCACTTGAGTACATTACCGGCAAGGCTGGCTTTTATGGGCTGGAGTTTGAGGTAGAAAGTGGCGTTTTGATACCGCGCCCTGAAACTGAAATTTTAGTCGATAAAGTGCTAGAGATAGCAAGTAGCTACAAAGCGCCAAAGATCGCTGAGATCGGCACTGGCAGCGGGATAATAAGCGTCATGCTAGCCCTGAAAACAAACGCTAAAATAGTAGCCACTGATATAAATGAAAAGGCTCTAAATTTAGCTAAAAAAAATGCGCTTAAATTTAATGTAAGCGAGAAGATCGACTTTGTAAAGTGCTCATACATAGATGAAATTTCAGGCGACATTGACATCTTGGTCTCAAACCCGCCTTATATCGCGCGAGGCTATAAGCTTGATAAATTTGTGATAAGTGAGCCACATGAGGCGCTATTTGGCGGCGAGGTCGGAGATGAAATTTTAAAAAATATCATCCTTATCGCTAGAAATCGCGACATAAAAAATATCGCCTGCGAGATGGGCTATGATCAAAGAGCAAGCATGGAGATGGCGCTAAAATTTAATGGCTTTAAAAGCACGTTTTACAAGGACTTGGCAGGCTTTGACAGGGGCTTTTGCGCAAGATTAAAACTATAAAGGAGAGAGATTGAGAAGTATCTATTTTTTACTATTAGCAGCGGTGATCGGCACTGAGCTAACGCTTGGAATTTTGGTCGCGCCAGTCATATTTTTCCCACAAAGCATCATAGGCGAGGGTGTGCTTACGCATTTTATGAGCGGACAGATGATGACAAAGATATTTTTAAAATTTAACTATGTTTTGCTATTTGTAAGCGCATTTGTGGCAGTTAGCGAGCTATTTGATCTAAGAAAAAAGCTTGCATTTTCACTAAAATTTAGCACATTTATGCTCTCGTTTTTAAACTTAGCCCTAGCGCTAAGCTTTGTCTTTATCTTCACTCCTTTTATCGTGCAGGCTCAAAGCCTAGGTGCTGAAGCGACGCAGACAGCGGAGTTTGCCAAGATGCATAGCGCAAGCGAATATGTGATGAAAGTGATGCTTGTTTTGCAGCTCATTTTGTTTTTTGTGAAATTTAAGATCAGCCAAGATGAACGCCAAGCCTGATATCCAAATCTTAACAAATTTCCTCGCCGAATACACAACCGCGATGGTGAGCGCTGGCACATACACTGCGCGCGTAGAAAAGTGCGTCGACCGCATAGCTAATCACTACGGCTACGACGTTAGCGTGACCATTTTTGTGAAGTATTTTACCATTAGCGTGATGGACTCGCAGGATAACTCCTTGCGCCGAACTTATGTGAGAAAGATCCCTCTAGGGCAGGTTAGTTTTAATAGAATTTCTGAGCTATCATCGCTTAGCTGGCAAATTTTAGATGAGGGTTTAAGCTTAGATGAAGCTAAAGAGAGCTTTGAGGGCGTGATGAGTGTCAGTGCAAATAAATTTGCTAGCTCACTTATCTTGATAAGCCTTGCAAATGCGGCATTTTGCAGACTTTTTGGAGGCGATGCTGGCTCGGTTGTTTGCATATTTTTTGCAACGCTTGTTGGCTACACTCTTAAATTTGCCCTTGCGAAAATGGGCGTAAATTTAAAAATTCAATACGTCCTGACATCCTTTGTCGTCTCATTTATCGCCTATCTTGGCGTATCTTACGGACTTACGCATACAAGCGACGTGGCGATAGGCTCGTCTGTGCTCTTTATGATGCCTGGCGTTTTTCTCATAAATTCAGTCTTTGACATCCTAAATGACAACACCCTTGTTGGCATCAGTAGAGCCATAAGTACGGGCATCCTCATACTTTGCATGGCTGTTGGCGTCTATATCACGCTTACACTTAGCAGCGCGGAGATATTAAATGTTTGAGCTTTTTAGTGAAACGCTTGTGGATGCTGGCTTTGCTGCGGTGGCTGGACTTGGCTTTGCCTATGCTAGCTCGCCTCCAAAAAGAACTCTCATCTTTTGCGCTTTACTCGCTGCATTTGCGCATGCTAGCCGCTTTTGGATCATGCAGATGGGATTTTTTAACATCAGTGTCGCAACGCTCATCGTCTCTTTTATGAGTGGGATTTTAGGCATGCTCTTTGCCAAACGGCTAAAGGTGCCAGCTGAGATCATCGCATTTCCAGCGCTTTTGCCGATGGTGCCAGGAGTTTTTGCGTATAAAGGGATCTTGGCACTTTTTTCATTTTTAAATGAGACAAGCATCGCTAAGAAAAATGAGTATTTGATCATATTTTTTGATAATGCTATCACGACTACGACGGTCTCGCTAGCCCTAGGTGTCGGCGTTTCGGTGGTGCTTATCTTGTTTTATGATCAATCACTTACGATAACTAGAGGCGCTAAAGGCAAGCCTAGTAAGAGCAAATGAAAATTTAAAGGAGCTTTGCTGTGAAGATAAGAATTTATTACGAAGATACCGATGCAGGCGGCATCGTCTATCATACAAACTATATTAAATATTGCGAGCGAGCCAGAAGTGAAGCTTTTTTTGAGGCTGGGTTAAATTTCACAAAAGAGGGCGGATACTTTGTTGTTTCAGCTCTTGAAGCTAAATTTCTCGCTTCAGCCGTGCTTGGCGATGAGGTTTTTGTGAGAACAAAGCTCATAGAGCTTAAAAAGGCAAGTCTTGTTTTAGAGCAAGAAATTTATAAATTTGATGAAAAAGATGTAGAAAAAATGCTCTTTAAAGCGACTATTACGCTAGCTTTTATGAAAGAGGGCAGGCTAGCAAAGATAGATGAGAGCATGAAAACTTTTATAAATGAGGTTAAATTCTAGCAAGCAAAACTGCTAAAACCCGCTTGTGCTGTTTTGCTCCTGCGAATTTGCCTCATTAAAGTGATCGCTTTTTGTATCATAAATTTTCACATCATATAAAACTTGCGAGCCCTCAACTCTCTCAGCAAAAATTTTGCTGGCACTTTTGTTTATGAAATTTGTATAGATATACTCCACTCCCAAGGCACTCGAGTAGCCGATCTGAGAATACCTAAAATCAACCCCAAAAATATCTCCAAGCCCTAAAAAGCTCTCATCAAGTAAATTTAGCGAATTTGCCACAAAGAGGTTTTGTCTATCTCTTTGCGTGATGGCGCTAAAGATATTTGGCAAGAAATTTATCTGCGTGCTTAAAAGCGCATAAGGCTTTATCTCGAAGCCTCTCATCTGCGTTGCCACAAGAGAAGCTTTAACTATAGGGATGTTTAAAAAGACGCTTGCGTTATCAAATTTAGACTTTTTGCTTAAAGTGTTGTTTAAATTTATATCTTTGCCAGTGATCGAGCTCTCGTAGTAGTCGCTACTTTGCATGCGTACATACTCATTTAGTTTTTGTGCTAGAGCGCTGCCATCGTCAAAGGCGACTATCTTTTCGTTGGCAAAAGCTAGCAGGGCTGAAATTTGCGCTTTGTAATCAACTCCGCCAAAGATCAAATTTGGCTTTGGGGCTGTCACGAAAGAGCTATGAACGCTTGGGATGTAGATGAGTTCGTTTGGCAAGATGAGAGAATTTACTATGTTTGCGCCATTTTGAGTAAGGGCTGCTATAAAGTAGATAAAACCTTCGTTTCTAGCGTTTTGAAGCGCATTTTGAAGACTAGGCAAACTCTCGTCGCTGCTATTTATAAATTTCACTTCGACATTTGCATCTTGCTTTAAGATGTAGCTCAAAATAGCGTTTGATACGACATTTGCGTATGATTTTATGACCTTTTGAGGGACGATGACTGCTATCTTATCACTTGTGGCAAGCTTTAAAACCATCTCTCCACCAAGCGAAGTGTAAAGGTCTAAGAGTGCCTTATCATCTATCTTTGTTGGCTCAAATCTTGCCATAAAGCTAGCTAACATATCGCTCTTAATAAGCTCATTTAGGCAAGAGCTATCACAAAATTCTGGCTCTAAATTTATGTAAGTGATCTTTGTTGGCGGTATGCTTGAGAGGCTTTGATTTTTAGTGATGTTGCTTTCAAATTTTGCCTCAGTGGTTTCGTCTTGCACCTCGCTGAAGGCTTCATTTTGCGCTGCAAAAAGGCTTACAAATATAACTAAAAAAAGAAAAATTCTTTTCATATCACTCCCTTGATTTTTTTCAAATCATCTATAAAATTTTCTTCAAAACTTGGATTTTTGCTGATCCACTCTGGTGAAAAAGTTGGCATTATAAACCTATCATCATCTTTTAAAATGCTCCCTCTTATGCTTGAAAATCCGCCCTTTGAGAGCAAATTTGGATAAAGATGCATAAAAGCTTCCTCTCCTAAAGTGATGATAATTTTTGGCTTAATAAGTCTTATCTCTTCTAAAAGATATGGCCTACAAAGCTCAAACGAGCTCTTTAGTGCTGGATTTTTCGCGTCACTATTTGAAATTTCACAGCGCAAAAGCAAGCTTATATAAACACTATCTTTTTCTAAATTTAAGCCTTCTTTTATAGCGTTTTGCAAAATTTTGCCACTTGTGCCTTCAAAATAATCATCTTTTTTGCAAAGTAAGACAAACATTATCTTGCTATTTTTATCGCCAAAACCAGTAGAAACGCACTTTGAGCTATTTCTTAAAAAGCAAAGAGAGCACTTTTTTATCTCACTATTTAGCTCGTCTATGCTGTTATAATCTTGATATTTGCTTAAATTAAGAAAATTTTCATCTATAAAATTGTAACCGATCGCTTTTAAAAAAAGTAATTTTTCTAAGAGATCTTTATTTTTATGAAATTTCATTTTTGGATTATAACTTGATTTACTTAAAGTTTAAATTATAGTTTTTTCGGGCTGATTTATTCAAAGGAATTTAAGTATTGCTTTGATAAAATCCCACTTTTTATATTAACTTTAAGGATAGAAATGAAAAGGACTTATCAACCTCATAAAACCCCTAAAAAACGCACTCACGGCTTTCGTTTAAGAATGAAAACTAAAAATGGCCGCAAGGTTATCAACGCTAGACGTGCTAAAGGTAGAAAAAGATTGGCTGCTTAGCTGGTTTTGAGTCACTAAGTGACTCGAGAGAATTTTCTCAGGTTTATAAAGAAGCCAGCAAATGGCACTGCGACGCTTGCGTAGTTTTTTATAAGCCTACAATTGAAAAAAAATTAGCAGTTGTTGCTAGCAAAAAAGTGGGAAAGGCAGTAGTTAGAAATAGAGCAAAGAGGCTTTTAAGAGCTGCTTTTTTTTCTATTTCTAATGAGCTAAAAGATGGCACTTACATTATGGTCGCAAAAAATGGAATTACAGAAATTTCATTTGACAAAATTTGTAAAAATTTGAGCTGGTCTACAAAAAAAATGGGATGTCTAAAATGAAAAAATTTGCGATTAAATTTATCGCTTTTTATCAAAAATATATTTCCATACTTCTGCCAAAAAGCTGTCGCTACTATCCGACTTGCTCACAATACGCTATTTGGGAATTTCAAACAAATAGCTTTTTCTCTGCTTTTTTTGCAACATTTATGCGAATTTTAAGATGCAATCAACTTTTCAAAGGCGGTATCAACTACCCAATCATCCGCAAAAAATTTAACTCATGTTTTATATTTCAAAAAAGTGATACCAAAAATGTAAATTTCTGGTTTATCCCTTGCCAAAATAGTAAATTTTATGTCGTAAAAGTATTAGATAAATTAAAGGAAAAAAATTAAATGGAACAGATGTCTATGCAAAAAAGGTTGCTTCTTGCAGCACTTTTGTCTATCGTATTTTTCATAGTATATGACTTTTTTATGCCAAAAAGAGCTCCACTAGAGCAAAACCAGACAACGATCTCTCAAACAATGGATCAAAGCAAAGCTCCAGCCTCTACTAACGATACTCCAAAATCAAATGAAAATTTAGCTTCAAACGAGATAATCGCTACCATCAAAGGTCAAAGTTATGAAGCAAAGATAGATAAGCTAGGTAGGATTGCGAAGTTTTATCTAACCGAAGATAAGTATAAAACAGAAGATGGCAACAAAATCGAGCTTGTTTCACAAAATCCACTGCCGCTTGAGCTTAGATTTAACGATAGCACTTTAAATGCTGATGCTTTTAAGGTTGCATATAGCAGTGACGCTAGCGAGGTAGATGCTAGCAGCGAGCCTAAAACCATAAAACTCATTCAGAATTTAGACGGCGTTACGGTCACAAAAAATATCAAATTTTACCCAAATGGTCGTTACGAGGTTGAAGTAAATTTAAGTAAAAGTGTTGATTATTTCATCACTCCTGGCTTTAGGCCAAACATCGCGATAGATAGCTACACAGTTCATGGTGTCATGCTTAGAAATACAGACGATAGCCTAAACATCATAGAAGATGGCGATGCAAAAGAGGTTAAAAACTACGCAAATACAACTATAGCGGCTGCATCTGATAGATACTATACAGCGCTATTTTACTCATTTAACAAGCCATTTGAAGCTGTTGTGGATAAAGATGCGAATAACAATCCTATCGTCTTTGTAAAGACAAATGATAGTCTAAAACTAGGCGCTTATATCGGACCAAAAGAACATAAAATTTTAAGCTCGATGGATGAGAGACTAAACGACGTTATCGAGTATGGTTGGTTTACATTTATAGCAAAGCCGATGTTTGCATTCTTAAATTTCTTGCATAACTACATTGGTAACTGGGGTTGGGCGATAGTTGTGCTAACGCTTGTTATAAGGATAGTTTTATTCCCGCTTACATATAAGGGTATGCTATCGATGAATAAGCTAAAAGAGCTTGCTCCAAAGGTAAAAGAGATCCAAACAAAATATAAAGACGATAAGCAAAAGATGCAAGTCCATATGATGGAACTATACAAAAAACATGGTGCAAACCCGATGGGTGGCTGCTTGCCGATCTTGCTTCAAATTCCGGTATTTTTCGCGATCTACCGCGTTTTACTAAATGCGATCGAGTTAAAAGGCGCTCCTTGGATACTTTGGATACACGATCTTTCAGTGATGGATCCATACTTTGTGCTGCCTATCTTAATGGGTCTAACGATGTTTTTACAACAAAAACTTACACCAACGACATTTACCGATCCTATGCAAGAAAAGGTTATGAAATTCTTGCCTTTGATCTTCACATTTTTCTTTGTGACATTCCCAGCAGGTCTTACGCTTTACTGGTTTGTAAATAACGTTTGTTCGGTCGTTCAACAAGTCTTTGTAAATAAACTTTTTGAAAAACATAAAAAAGCTGCGGAGGTAAAGGCTTAATGAGAATAGAAGCAAATACTCTCCAAGAGGCATTTCAAAAGGCAGCCCAGCAGCTTAATTGCTCGGTTACTGAGCTTGATATAAAGGTTTTGCAACACCCAAGCGGTGGAATTTTTGGATTTTTTAAAAAGACAGCGATCATTGAGGCAAATTTAGAAAATCAGCCAAAACCACAGCAAAAACCAAAAAATGATAGAAATTTTGCTAAAAAAAGCGATGAAAACGAGCCTGTAAAAGAAGAGAAAAAACAGAGCAAAAAACACGATCATAATGATAAAAAGCGAAATCCTAAAAAGCATAAAGATGAGAAAAATGAGGCTAAGCTTGAGCAAAAAGAGCATAAAAATGAAAAGCAAAATTTAAGTGAGAAAAACTTAGCTCTTGCAAAAGATGCCTTTGCTGAAAAGAGTGAAAAAGAGGCTGAAGAGCCAGGATATGTTATAAAAAGGCTTGATGAGCCAAAAGAGCAAAAAGAGACTAAAGTGGCAAAAGAGCCACAAGCTAGCAAAAGTACTCCTAAAAATATCCTAGATACTTCAATCATCGAAAATTTCAACCATACAGATGAAGAGAGTGCACCTCAAGCTTTGCCAAAAGAGAAAAAAGAAAAAGTTATAATCGACTTTGATAAAATTTTGCCTGAGATAAAAGAGGGCATGACGCGTCTTTTTAAAGCAAGCTGCTTTGAGATAGATAAGGTAGAAGTTAGTAAATTTAACGATGAGACCGTGCTTATCGAGCTAGACGGAGCTGATGCGGCGCTACTTATCGGCAAAGAGGGCTATAGATATAAAGCGATCTCTTATATGCTTTACAACTGGCTAAATTCAAAATACAACCTTGCTATCCGCCTAGAGATCGCGCAGTTCTTGCAAAATCAAGAAGCTATGATGGATCAATATCTAAATGGTGTGATCGAGCGCGTGCAAAATAGCGGTAGAGCCCAAACGAAGCCACTTGATGGAGTTTTGGTCAAGATCGCGCTTGAGAAGCTACGTGAGAAATTCCCAGATAAATATGTCGGCATAAAAAGCGGCAATGACGGCAAATTTGTCGTCGTAAATGACTTTTTCAAAAAATGAGTGAAACTATCGCAGCCCTTGCCACAGCTTATGGCATCGGCTCAGTTTCTATCGTAAGGCTTAGCGGCAAGGACGCCCTAGCCACCTCTTTAAAACTCCTTAAACTTTCAAATTTAGAGCCAAGATACGCAAAACTAGCCAAAATTTACTCCCTTGATGATGAAATTTTAGACGAGGCTATCGTTATATATTTTAAAGCCCCAGCAAGCTTTACTGGTGAGGACATCGTCGAGTTTCAAACTCATGGCGGCGTTATGGTGAGCGAGAGAATTTTAAATGAGCTAATAAGAGCTGGTGCTAGGCTAGCAATGCCTGGCGAGTTTAGCAAGCGAGCATTTTTAAATGGCAAAATGGATCTAGCCAAGGCCGAGGCGATGCAAGGCCTCATCACTTCAAAAAGCGAGATCGCTGCTAAAATTTTGACCCGCCAAATGCAAGGTGATCTTAGTAAATTTGTAGGTGAGATAAGGGGTGAAGTGGTCAAAACTCTTGCTTTTGTTGAGACGATGATTGACTATGCTGATGATGATCTGCCTGCAAATTTGCTAGAGCAGACTAAGCAGATGCTTTTAAAAAATAGCGAGAAGCTAGAGCGCATAGCAACTCTTAGCGAGCAAAGAAGAGGGCTCATAGATGGCTTTAAGATCGCTATCGTCGGCAAGCCAAATGTTGGCAAAAGCTCCATTTTAAACTCATTTTTGGCATACGAAAGAGCAATCGTTAGTGACGAGGCTGGCACGACTAGAGATAGGATAGAAGAAAATTTCAAGATCGGCTCACATCTAGTTCGCATTATAGACACCGCAGGCATCAGAAAAGATGCTGGAAAGATCGAACAAATCGGCATAAACTACTCAATCTCAGCCATAAACGAGGCCGACATCATCCTAGCTGTCTTTGACGGCTCTTGCCCGAGTGATGAGCAAGACAAAGAGATAATAAAGCTCGTTTCTAACTCAAATAAAAAAGCCTTTTTTATCCTAAACAAAAGCGATCTGGCGTTTAAATTTGATATAAATTTGGATGGCGCTATCAAAATTTCAGCAAAAAATGATACGAGCGTAGTTTTAAAAGAGCTTGAAAGTTATCTCAAGACGCAAGACACTGACGAGATCATGCTAAGCTCAAACCGCCAAATTTTAAGCTGCAAAGAGGCGAGTGAGGCTTTAAAAAGGGCGTTTTTTAGGCTAAATGAAGAGGAACTAGAAATTTTTGCTTATGATCTAAATACCGCGATAAAGGCACTTGCAAGTATCACAAAGCCATTTGAGAGAAGTGAAATTTTAGACGAGATGTTTAGTCATTTTTGTTTAGGAAAATGATACTTTTTTTGGTTAAAATTTGTGCTTTTTAAAGGAGAGAATATGAAAATTTTACTTTTAAATGGTGGCAAAAAATTTGGCCATTCAGATGGCAGGCTCAATCAAACACTTCACGATCTTGCGTGCGAAAAACTAGCAAAAATGGGTCACGAGGTAAAACAAACCGTGATAGATCAAGGCTATGATATCGAGGCTGAAGTTGAGAAATTTCTCTGGATGGATGCGGTAGTTTGGCAGATGCCAGCTTGGTGGATGGGCGAGCCTTGGATAGTGAAAAAATATATCGACGAGGTCTTTACGGCAGGACACGGCAAGCTTTATACGAGTGATGGCAGGCACAGGGTAGATCCAGCCAAAAACTACGGCAAAGGCGGCTTGCTAAATGGCAAGAATTTTATGCTAAGCCTTACTTGGAATGCCCCAGCCGAGGCATTTAGCGATCCAAACGAGTTTTTTGAGGCGCGCGGCGTTGATGGAGTTTATTTTCATTTTAGAAAGGCAAATGAATTTATGGGCCTAAAGTCGCTTCCATATTTTATCTGCTGCGATGTTATCAAGATGCCAGATGTGCCAAGATACCTAAAAGAGTATGAAGCGCATCTTGAAAAAGTTTTCAAAGCGTAAAAACAAATTTCTACCGCTCTCTAGCCATTTGCGCTAG
>CAUQCU010000043.1:0-15007 GCA_963516555.1 Campylobacter concisus
TATGCTTTTTACCTTTTTTACTATCTCATCTTTGTTTGAATTTAGCTCATTTCTAGAATTTATCGACTCTTTTACCTGATCTTTCAAGCTTCTTACCCTACCATCAGTAAAAAATAGAAAATTTAAAGCCGAATTTAGCACGCTAGGTGGGTTTATAACGCCTTTTTGGCTGGTGTAAGATGAGTTTGTGCCACTTAAATTCCAGTATAAGTTGTGGCAAGTTTCGCAGGAGTAGTTTTCAGTGGTGCTTAGTCTTTTGTCAAAAAAAAGTTTCTTGCCGATGTAGGCTTGTTTTTCGTTATATTTTGATGAAAGCACTGGCTCAAATGATGAATTTGCGCTCAAAATGCAAAAAGATACTACCATCCAAAATAAAACTTTTTTCATAAAATCTCCATATTCTTGAGCGTCATTATAGCGGAATTCTTTTTCATAACTACCAAATCGGCTAAATTGTAAAAAATTTAGTTTTTATTTGCCTTTTGAAAAAAATGTTGTATAATCCGCCAAATTTTTAATTTTCAAGGAGGAAACCATGAAAAAAGGTTTTACAATGATCGAGTTGATCTTCGTGATCGTGATTTTAGGCATATTAGCCGCAGTCGCTATACCAAGACTAGCTGCAACAAGGGATGATGCAGAGATATCTAAAACTGCTACAAATATACAAACGCTTGTTTCTGATCTAGGTTCATACTATACTTCACAAGGTAAATTTGCTACAAAAACCACAAGTAGCGGTACTACTACTACTAATGATATTGATATGGCTGCGATGACAAATGTTGCAAATCCTGTTAAGGCAAAAGCAGATAATTGTTTTGAAGTCAAAGGCCCTTCAACTACAAGTGGTGCTCTGGAGGTATCGGTCGGAACAGCAGGTCTATGTAATGATATATGGAAACTACCTGGCTTAAAAAATATTAATGACAGCCTAACTACAGAAAACAATAAAAAGTATTTAAAATTTGGCGGCATAGGCGTAAAATACGAATAATTTAAGCTCACTAGCTTTTTGGCAAGGAGAAATTCCTTGCCACTCTTCTTTAACTTAATTTCAAAATTTATCTTTCATTTATAAAAATTCTAGTTATAATCTCGCAACTTCAAATTCAAGGATGAAGTAATGAAAAAAGCTTTTACTATGATAGAGCTCATCTTTGTAATAGTTGTCATCGGCATATTAGCCGCGATCGCTATCCCAAGGATAAGCGCTACAAGAGATGATGCGGTCTTAGTAAAGACTATGGCGGAGATTAGAACCGCTATCGAAGAGATAAATGCCTACTATATATCACAAGGCAAACTAGCTCTTGATACTACAAACAATAAAGTTAAATTTAAAGAGATGACAAATGCTGGGGTTGTGGATAGTTCTGGTGATCTTGGCTTTTTTGCCAAAAATGAAAAGTGCATTTCATTAAAATTCTTTGCCACAGACCAAAGCTGCTTAGGAGTAGATATCAGCGAGCAAGGCCTATGTAAAAAACTTTGGGAAGCTCCAGAATTTAAGCGCTTTAGTCAGACTATTATAAAGCCAGCACAAGGAGCATTGCCGGCTCATATCAGCTTTAGTGCTGCTCGCATTGTGCTGCTCGCATTGTCTTTTAGCTAGATATTTTTATCAAAAGCTTAAAGTCTGAAATTTACACTTAATTCTTGAAATTTTATAAAAATAAAGTCCAAAACTAATTTTTTCTTGACAACAATAACATTTTTAGATACAATGCGACTTTTTAATGAGGTAGTGGCATAAACTTACAAACACGACTCAGGCGGGGTGTAGCGCAGTCTGGTTAGCGCATCTGGTTTGGGACCAGAGGGCCGAAGGTTCGAATCCTTTCACCCCGACCATGTTAAATGGTGAGTGTAGCTCAGTCGGTTAGAGCATCAGATTGTGGTCCTGAGGGTCGTGGGTTCGATTCCCATCACTCACCCCATTTTGGGCGCTCGTAGCTCAATTGGATAGAGCGACAGACTTCGGATCTGTAGGTTATGGGTTCGACTCCTATCGGGCGCGCCACTTAAAAGATTTTATGCGCTCATAGCTCAGCTGGATAGAGCAACGGCCTTCTAAGCCGTAGGCCTCAGGTTCGAATCCTGATGGGCGTACCACTTATTATTGTTGTGCGGATGTGGTGAAATTGGCAGACACGCCAGACTTAGGATCTGGTGCCCCACGGCGTGGAGGTTCAAGTCCTCTCATCCGCACCATCTTTTTAAAATTCATCTTTAAAACTTCTAAAAAACTCGATTTTTATTTGAATTTATCAAATTTGTTTATTTAAAATTTAGTAGAAATTTTCACTTATCAAACGATTTGCATTAAATTTATAAAATTTATAGATCAAATTCTTATGCCATTAGAAACAAAGAGACAATAAAAACCTAGAGCAAATGCGGTAACGTTTAGGCTGCCACTTTTAGTAATGCTTAAAGACGCGTGTTGATTGGGTTTAATTGAGCTATTTTGAGCCATTTTTGATGAGTTTGATAACATACTTTTGGCTTAAACAGGATCGATCAGTGCGGGGCAGAAAGATCGGTTGGTTGCAGAAGAGGCACTATTACTAAATTTGAGCGCAAATTTTAAAAATCTAGGGGGGCTAAATTTAGTCATTTTGGGCATAAAATTTAAAAACGTTAAGGACGCGATGCTTAAAAACAATAGAGGCAGTCAATTTGAACTATTAGACAAACATATTCTTGTGCGGTTTGTGGCAATTAGCTGTAAAGTCTAAAAACATAAAATTTTAGGGCTAAATCTAGTTTTTTAGGTTTAAATTTAAAAATTTGGACGCTGCGATTTCAAATAATAAAATAAGCCAAATTTGAAATGTTGGCGGTAAATTTATCGAGTAAAGACGGCTTTTTATGGGCTACATGATGGTAAGGTTTATCAAATGTAGCGTAAAGTTGGTTGCGGTTGATATGCCTCGCCAAATTTAACTACAAAACCAAATGAGATAAAAATTTATTGCTAAATTTGTTTGCTGTGGCTTAAATTTTTGAAGCTACGATATTTAAAAAAGAGATCAAATTTACAACGAAAGCGCTAAATTTGAGCTACCAGAAAAGATGTATTTTTATGGTTTATGTTCTGGCAATGCCTTGATAGATCGCGATATAAGGTGGATAGTTGCGGCTGATGTGCGCTTACTAGTTTGACTAGAAATAGAAATTTACGCCTAAATTTAAACATTTCTGGAGCTAAATTTAAAAAGATAAAACAGGGTAAATTTACAAAAAGAAGTAATAAATTTGAACTACTAGAAAATGCTGATATTATGTGCGGGGCATTGCTTGTGGCTATCGACAACGCAGTTGGTTATGATTGGTCTGCTCTTATTAAATTTAACGAGAAAACTTAGCAGCACGAAAATTTACGACTAAATTTAGTCGTTTCGGACTTAAAACTAAAATTTTACTAACAAATTTTTAGCCAAATTTACACTGACTGCGAAATTTGCTCTGCAATCATCTTGATCTAAAAGCACATCTAGGTAGCATTTTGCCTTTTTTAAAGGCATAGAAATTTGTTTGCTTCGTAGTCTTTGATTAGGCAATAAAGCGTGCCTAAATTTGCAAAATTTAAATTTAGTAGCGATCATTTTGGTTTTATAGATAAATTTTAGCGCCAGTTGTTTTCAATAAGTGATATTTAGCGCTTTAGGGCAAGTTGATTGACTAACTATGGGTCAAATTTAAGTCACAAGATATTTTGATTAAAAGCAGCAAATGATCAAATTTAGCCCCCAATCGAGGGCTAAATTTATATAAATTCTACAAAGATTGCAAAATTTTTGGTTTAGAAAACGCAGTGATCGGTTTGATCTCGCCTTTATATTTTTCTAAATTTACAAGGATCGTGTGTCCGCAGTTACTTTGAGCGATGCTAGATGTGCCTTTGTCGCGAGTTAGGACATTGACGCAGCCATGCTTGCAAAGGCTCTTCTCACCAAGCACTTCAGGGTCGTACCACGCACCCTCGCATATGGCGATGACATGCTCTGGGATGATGTCAGTGACAAGCGCACCAACCAAAATTTCGCCCCTGTCGTTAAATACTCTCACCACGTCGCCAGTTGCGATGCCTTTTGCTTTGGCGTCATTTACGTTTATTAGCATTGGCTCGCGCGCGCATACTTCAGCGTAGTTTCTGATTATTGAGTTATTTAGCTGTGAGTGGAGGCGGTATCTTGAGTGCGGAGTCGTGACGCTAAATGGATACTTTTTGGCTTTTTCGCTGCCAAGCCACTCAAACGGCTCGATCCAAGCAACGTGCGGCGCAAAGTCTTTGTAGCCAAATTTAGCGATAGTTGGAGAGTAGAGCTCTATCTTGCCAGATGGCGTGCCTAGGCGGTTTTTGTGAGGATTTTCTCTAAAAGCGCTAAGCCTTGTGTAGTATCTGCTCGCTTCGTCATCTTGCTCAAATCTAACATATCCCTCTTTCCAAAACTCGTCAAAGCTTGGCATCTTGACATTTATGCCCTTAGCTTGCTCGGCTGCGTCTGCGTAAAATTCTTTCGCCCAGCCAAGCTCATCTTTGCCCTCTGTAAAGACCTCTTCTCTGCCCCAGCGTTTGCAAATTTGTGAGCAGATCCAATAATCACTTCTGCTCTCGCCCATAGGCTCTACGACAGGCTTGTAAGCTACGATATACTCGTTTGTAGGCACGCTTTGGTTGATGTCATTTCTCTCGACTTCAAGGGCTACTGGCAAGACGATGTCGCTTAGTTTTGCTGTGCTTGTCCAAAATGGCTCAGCTGTTATTACGGTGTCAAATTTACGCCACGCTTTTACGGCGTTATTTACGTCTTGATGCCTTGTAAACATCGATCCAGACGCCATGTAAGCCACTCTCATGTGTGGTAGCTTGATCTTTGAGCCGTCATAGTCTATCTCTTTGCCAGGGTTTTGCAAAGCTTCGATCGATCTTGAAGATGGGATGGTGACGTTTTTAAATTTCTTCCAAGGAGCGCCATCTACATTGTCGTATTTCTCGCTTATGCTAGTGCTGATGCCTTTTAGTGACGGAGCGATCTTGTCTGTAGCGCCATTTGAGTGGTAGAGGTTAAACTCGAAGCCAAGTCCCTCTTTGCCTATCTGACCTAGCATCGCGCTAAGTGTTACGATACCCCAAAAGCTCATCTCGCCGTGATCTTGTCTTTGAAGTGATCTGCCTGCGATGATGACGCTTGGCTCTTTTGCAAGTGCTGTTGCAAATTTAGCGATATCCTCAGCTTTTACGCCACAAATTTTACTCGCCCAGTTGATATCTTTTACCACCTTGTCGGTTGTGCCAAGTAGATAGTCTTTAAATTTATTAAAGCCAACTGTGTATTTTTTGATAAATTCTTCGTCATAAAGCTTGTTTTCATATAGATAGTGGCACATGCCAAGCATCATTGCTACGTCGGTATTTGGACGAACGATGATAGCTTCAGAGTCAAGGTATCTTGTGGTGTCGTTTTTAAAGACGCAAACGCTATAAGTTTTTATGCCTGCCTCTTTTATCTTTTTGATGCCAAGATAGCCATCATGTGTTGGTGGTTGCCATGAAATTTGATCAGTTACAAGTGGGTCAGTGCCCCAAAATACAACATTTTTAGCGTTTTTAGCGATAGCCTCCCACTTTGTCGGAGCATCATAAACGGCGCTATTGCCTAGGACGTGAAGCATGATAACAAGGCCAGCACCCGTTGAGTAGTCGCCGCTCTCTTCTACATATCCGCCAAGCACTTTTAGCATCCTGTGACCAACGGTTCTACCCCAGCTGATCTTACCGCTACCGCCCCACCAGTAGCACTCGCCGTAGATGCTCTCAGGGCCATATTTGTCAAAATTTTCTTTTAAGGCTTTTGCTGCTAGATCAAGGGCAGTATCCCAGCTAACGCGCACAAATTCCTCTTTGCCACGAAGCTCGCTCTTTGCTGCGCCTTTTGCTTTTAGATAGCTCTTTCTCACGTATGGATAGAGCACGCGGCTCTCGTTTTGGATGAGGTCTGGCAAGCTGTTGTTCATGGTATTTGGAAATTTATCGCCCTCAAACGGATCGACGGAGACGATTTGGTTTGAGTTGGTATTTGCCCAAAATAGGCCAAATCTATTTGCGCCAAAGGTCTTGCTTTGATCAAAGATGGTCTTAGTCACGCCCTCTATCTTGTTTGCCTGCGCTGCTGTGGCAGCAAGTGCAGAAAATTTTATAAAATCTCGTCTTTTCATATTTTCTCCCTTATGAAAATTTATTTTACTTTTTTGGCATTGTGTTGTAGGTATTTAAGCACTAAATTTAGATCAGTTTCATCAAGTGCAACAAATTTCGCATCGACCATACCAGATAAATTTGCTGGCCACTGAGCAGCTGTAAAGCTGTTTGGCTCGTGCAGCCTGTGACATGCTGAGCAGGTCTCTTCGTAAATTTTCTTTGCCTTTGCGTAAAGCTCTTTTTGGTTGCCACCAAGCGCGTCATTTGGCACTTCATAAAGCCCATCAACTTGGTACCAAACCTCGCCATAGTCATCTTCAATATCTTTTACTTTTTTGAAATTTGCCTCGCTCTCGTTATCAAAAGCTACAAAAACTTCAGGATCTTCTACGCTTATTTGAAGCTGAGCCAAGTAGTTTGCCGACACTACACCACTAACCTTGATCTTGCTCGTTTTATCGCCTTTTTCGACGACTTCAACTGGCGTTAAAACCTCGATCTTACCGATCATCTTGCCATCAAGTGTAATGTTTGCGTCTTTTGCGATCACATCAGCACCAAAGGCAAGACTACAAGCTAGCACTGGGGCTAAAAATAGCATTTTCATTTGACAATCCTTAAAAAAAGAAATTAAATGAATTTTATAACCAGCACGCTTAAAATTATATTGCTATATTTAGAGAAAAGTGAGTATTTTAGGGGATTTAAAAGGGATAAAGTAAATTTAAAGTTATAAAAATAGGGCGATTGCTCGCCCAAATTTACTTTAAGGATTATTTCTTCATCTGGATAGCAGTTTGTATCATCTCATCACTTGTCGTGATGCTTTTTGCGCTCGCTTCGTAGGCCTTTTGCGTGACGATCACCTCGCTTAGTGCTTGACCAAGATCGACGTTACTCATCTCAAGCTTGTTTGCTAAAATTTGCGCCCCATAAACGGTCTCGCCAGCTTTGTTTTTGTAAAAAAATGGCTCGCCAGAGTTGGCTGTGGCTTCATAGAGATTGTCGCCAACTTTTGCCACGCCTTGGTCATTTATAAAGTGATAAAGCGCCACTTTTGCCACGGGGAATGCTCTAGTGTTGTCGAAATTTGCCATGATGTTGCCACGATCATCGACGCTATATTTTGATAAAAGCCCCTCAGCGTAGCCATCTCTTTTTATGTTGAAATCTTTTCTGGCGTTTGCTGAGCTTGTCATGCCGTTATAAACGTCCGCATCGCCGTCGCCCTCGAAGTTTAAATTTACGCCACCAACGCTTGTTAGTGTATTTGCCACAAGCCTGCCACTGCCATTAAATGTAAGTGAGCCCATCGCCGTATTTTGCACGGCTCCGCTAGCGTCAGTTATCGTTGCCACTGCGTCCCAGATAGTCTGGTCGCCAGCTTGTGGGATCTGCTTGGTTAAATTTATAGTGACCAAGCTCTTTGTGCCGTCTGCGTTGTAGATATCAGAGGTTAGTTTTTCTTTGTTTGGCACTTCAACGAGCGAGGTGACTTCAGCATTTACCTCTAAATTTGCAAAATCCATAAATTTAAGGCTCTTGTCGTTTATCTGCCAAGTGCCATCACCCTCGAGAGTGGTAGAAAACTCGCTAAATTTACCATCGCCATCTTTTACTTTTACGACCACGCTGTCGCCAGCTTTTGCGCCAAGAGATGTGGTGCTTAGCGGGATCTGTCCGTTTAGCGAGATCATCTTGTTTGTATTATCAAGCGTGTAGGCGTATTGGCTAGCCTCAAGAGCTGTCGTTTTTTTATCTGTTATGCGGGTTGAGTTTAGGTTGCCTTTTAAGCTGATATTTGTAGTGGCCTCAGCTGGCATAAATAAAAAATGAGGCAACGTTATGCCCTTTTGCGAGCCAGGATCGCCAAGACTTAGCTCCTCTTGCGAGACCGTGTAAGCTTGTGGGGCGCTTGAGGTTTGACCATATTTTTTAAGAGCGCTCGCACTTGGCGTGGTTGGAGTGAAATTTGCAAGCGTGCCAAGGAGTAAATTTCCCCTAGTATCTACTAAATTTCCAGCCGCATCTATGTCAAAAGTGCCTGTTCTTGTGTAGTAGTTTTTGCCTGTTTTATCGACAACGCCAAAGAAGCCATCTCCTCCTATGGCAAGGTCAAAGTTGTTATCAGTGCTTTGAAAGCTACCATTTGACATATCAAGTGCAGTCGTTTGCTTGGTAGCTCCAAGTCCCACTTGATCGCTAGTTGGGCCACTTCCTGCTGAGACTAGGTTTTGGTTTATTAAATTTTTAAACTCAGGGATTGAAGCTTTGAAACCGACATTGTTTATGTTTGAGATGTTGTTTGACCAAACATCCATGCCAAAGCTTTGCGTCTTGATGCCGCTAACCCCGTTGTAAAAACCTCTCATCATGGCTTTTAGCCCTCGTAATATTCAGATACTTTATCCATAGAAACGTATTCGCCAGCTACTTTCATCATAGCCTTGCCATCTACAAATTTCACCGCCTCGACTGGGTAGTTGCCTATTTGCGTTTTGTACTCTTTGCCATCTTTGCCAGTGTAGGTCGCTGAGATAGTATATGAGCCATTTGGCACTTGGTTGCCAGACGCGTCTTTGCCGTCCCAAGCTAGGTTATGAACGCCTGCATTTGTCTCGTTTAGATCAGTTGTTCTTACGACTTGACCATTTGCGTTTTTGACCTCGATTTTGCCATTTGCAAGATCTGTTTTAAAGTAAAGCGCAAATTTTGCATCTTTTTTCTCATCTGTAAGTGTAACTGCATTTGAGCCAGTTGAAACCATCTTGCCAAGGGCTGAGATAGCGTAGGCGTTTGCGTTTGATTTTAGCTGATTTACTAGCTCTTTCATCGCTTTGTTTGTGTTTTCTTGCATTTCGACTGATGCTAGCTGGCTAGTTTGAGTGAGCATCTTTTCAGTATCCATAGGGCTTGTTGGGTCTTGGTGCTGAAGCTCTGTTAAAAGTAGCTTCATAAATGCATCTTTATCAAGCTGTGAATTTGGGTTTGTGCCTGTGCCTTTTGCCGCGTCTATTCTAGAATTAGCCTTTTTCTCGGCGTTTTTTTGCTGCGTTGTTTGTGTAGTTATATCTGAAACTGAAGCCATAATCTCTCCTAAATATATCTTGGTATTACTAGCTCAAGCAAGCTTTGTTCCGCTTGGGCGTTTTCGCTCTCATCGCTTTGATTTGAGCTATATTTGTTTTTTGCTTGTTCTCTTTTTTCTTGTCTTTGGTTTTGGTCTGAGAAATTCATCTCAAGCTCGGTAAATCCCATATTTACAAGGCTGTTTTTAAACTCAGCTTGGTTTTGTAAAAAGAGGTTCATCGTAGCCGTTGTAGAGTTAAAATTTACATGCAAATTATTGCCGCGATTTACCATCGTGATCTCGACCTCGCCTAAATTTAGCGGGTTAAGCGTGATGTTAAAGCGAGTGATCGGCGCTTTGTAGTTTTGCACCTGCTCTTTTAGTGTAGAAGAGAAGTTACTAAGCGTCTCTTTTATCTCCGCCTTTGTCTGAAGCTGGTGCTTGGCGCTATTTGCGATGTCTTTTACCATTTGATTTAGCTCTGATTTATTGTCGTTGCTAAATGTCTCCTCGCTTGGCTCAGCCTCGCCCATCTGCTCTCTTTCTGGAAAGAGTAGCGACTCAAGAGTTGGGGCTTTTTGCGCCTTTTGCTCGTGTAAATTTACCTTTACTTTTGGCTCTTTTGGCTGCTCCTCTGGCTCAACGTCCACAAGCTCATCATCAAGCTTTACTTCACTATCTAGCTTTTTAGGCTCTTCTTTGACTAAATTTTTAACTTCGCTGGTTGGATTTGCCACAACCTCTTTTAGCAAAGTATCAAGCTTTACGACCTCTTTTGGCTCGTTTTTGATGATAGTTTGCTCGACCTCGTTTTTTAGCTCTTTTAGGTAAAAAGGCTTGTCCTCGGTCTTTATCGGCGTGAAAAATTCCTGCTTACCTAAATTTTTAAACATATCGTTTAGTTTTGGCACGTCTTCATTTGAAATTTCTATATTTTCAAGGCCAAGGTCAAATTTCTTAGCAAGGTCGATAAGATCGCTAACGCTTTTAACATTGCTAAGCTCTTCGACATTTTGGGGCACACTTAAGAAATTTGCTATTTTGTCGCTGAAATTTGGAAATTTGCTTACCTTTTCATTGCCGTTTAGTATCTCTAAAACTTGCAAAAGCTGCATGAAATTTGCATTTTCATAGAGCTCATTTTTTGTATCTTCGTCCAAATTTTCTTCAAGTGCGGCTGAAATTTTTGCCACGCTTTCGTTTTGCGCCTTTTCTATCGTCTCTTTTTGGATATCAACAGTTTTTACTATCTCTTTGACATCCTTTTCGGTGATCTTTTGACCGCTGTTTGCTTTGCTCGCAGCTGCATCCAAAACCATCGACAAAAACTCGCCGTTGTTTTGAGACTTCTTCGCAGCCGCAGGCTTTTTAGTAGCCGCAGGAGCTAGCAAATCTACGTTGTTTTTCGCTGTGTAAGCTTGCATTTAATCCCTTTAAATTTAAAAACTTAACGCTTACATGCAAAATCTATTCCAAAAATTAATTTCTTGATATCAGCTTAAAATTTATAAAAATTTGGCTATAATCTGCCCCTATTTTAAAACTGATAAAGCGAAAAATATCAAACTAATAAACGGAGAAACATTTGGAAGAAATACGAAATATAGCCGTTATCGCGCACGTCGACCACGGTAAGACAACAATGGTTGATGAGCTTTTGAAGCAGTCAGGAACATTTAACGAGCATCAAAACCTTGGCGAGCGTGTAATGGATAGCAACGACATCGAAAGAGAGCGTGGCATCACGATCCTTTCTAAAAACACCGCTATTCGCTACAAAGATACAAAGATCAACATCATAGACACCCCAGGCCACGCTGACTTTGGTGGCGAGGTAGAGCGTGTTCTTAAGATGGTTGATGGCGTTTTACTACTTGTCGATGCGCAAGAAGGCGTTATGCCACAAACTAAATTTGTCGTCAAAAAGGCGCTCTCACTTGGACTTCGCCCAATCGTCGTCGTAAATAAGATAGATAAGCCTGCAGGCGATCCAGACCGCGTTATAAATGAAATTTTTGACCTTTTTGTCGCACTTGACGCAAATGACGAGCAGTTAGAGTTTCCAGTCGTTTATGCAGCTGCAAAAAATGGCTATGCAAAGCTAAAACTAAGCGATGAAAACAAAGATATGCAGCCACTTTTTGAGACTATCCTAGCTCACGTGCCAGCTCCAAGCGGTAGCGACGAGAACCCACTTCAGCTTCAAGTTTTCACGCTTGATTATGACAACTACGTCGGCAAGATCGGTATCGCGAGGATTTTTAACGGCAAGATAGCTAAAAACCAAAACGTCATGCTTGCAAAGGCTGATGGCACAAAAACAACTGGTAGAATTTCAAAACTTATCGGCTTTATGGGACTTGATAGGATCGATATAAACGAGGCTGGCACTGGCGACATCGTAGCGATCGCTGGCTTTGACGCGCTTGACGTTGGAGATAGCGTCGTTGATCCAAACAACCCACATCCGCTTGATCCGCTCCATATCGAAGAACCAACCCTTAGCGTTGTATTTTCTGTAAATGACGGCCCACTAGCAGGCACTGAGGGCAAACACGTCACATCAAACAAGATCGATGAGCGCCTTGCAAATGAGATGAAGACAAATATCGCGATGAAGTATGAAAACATCGGTGAGGGCAAATTTAAAGTAAGCGGCCGTGGCGAGCTTCAGATCACCATCTTGGCTGAAAATATGCGCCGCGAGGGCTATGAGTTTTTACTTGGCAGACCAGAGGTCATCGTAAAAGAGATAAACGGCGTAAAATGCGAGCCATACGAGCTTTTAGTGATCGACGCACCTGACGATACGACAGGCACAGTTATAGAAAAACTAGGTAAAAGAAAAGCCGAAATGGTCTCTATGAACCCAACAGGCGACGGTCAAACAAGGATCGAATTTGAAATCCCAGCGCGCGGCCTTATCGGCTTTAGAAGCCAGTTTTTGACTGATACAAAAGGCGAGGGCGTTATGAACCATAGCTTTTTGGAGTTTAGACCGCTTAGCGGCACCGTCGAGCACAGAACAAACGGCGCTTTAGTTTCTATGGAAAACGGCGTAACGCTTGCTTATTCGCTATTTAACTTGCAGGACCGTGGCGTGCTATTTCTTGATCCACAAGCAAAAGTCTATGTGGGCATGATCATCGGCGAGCACAGCCGTCCAAACGACCTTGATGTAAATCCAATAAAAGGCAAAAACCTAACGAACGTGCGTGCAAGTGGTAGTGACGATGCGATCAAGCTAGTACCGCCTAGAAAGCTAAGCTTAGAGCGCGCGCTTGAGTGGATAGAGGACGACGAGCTAGTCGAGGTTACGCCTATAAATATTCGCGTTCGCAAGCGCTATTTAGACCCAACAGAGCGAAAAAGAAAAGCAAAACTATAATCAAAATTTGCTAGCAAATTCCCTTTGGTGCCAGCCAAAGGGGCTAGCAAGTGAAATTTAATCCCCAAACCCAATTTAATAATCAGCTTGTAAATTTATCTATTTATGCCAAGTGGAGTGGGCTAAATTTAGCCAAATTTAGGGCTTGGCTGCTTTAAATTTATAAAGGCTATTTTTTGATTCTGGCGCTTTAAATTTGTAAATTTATGCTTGGTAAGTAAATTTGCCTGATCTGATGCCGTCACGAGGAATTTATAGAGTAGTTTGCATTTTATAAAGACTATTTTTGCCCGCAAAAAGCAATCAGTTATGGTGAGTGAATTGGTTTATTTGAATTTACAAAAGGGTTAAATTTAGATTTTGAGAGCTGTTAAATTTGCTTATTTGACTATCTCTGCATCCAAATTTTTGTAGTGGCTAAAATTTTAAATTTGTGGCTTGACTGAATTTACTTGCATGGTTGTAGTGGCGTTGCGTCGAATGGCTACTTTGTTCGCATAAATGAGCTAAATTTAGTGAAATTTGGTTTTTGCTTCTAAAATTATACAAGATAGAGGTTTTGTAAAATTAAATTTATATCAGCTAGTGCTTGAGTAAAAAGAGAATAGAGCAGGTGCTAGAATTTAAATTTTTAAAATTTGGATTTAGAGAAAGTTCTATAGTGAAAATTGACTAAATTTAGTGAAATTTGGCTATTTCTCGCTCCAAATTTGTAAATTTATGCGAGTTGGTAGGTTTTGATCGATATAAATTTTGGTTTTGTAGGCATTACATATTGGCTCAAATTTATATTGGTTAGTGCTTGGCTAAAGTTGCTGACCTTAAATTTCAAAAAAGATAGTCTGGGACGAGGTTTATGATAAAAAATAGGCTAAATTTAGCCCAGCCATTTGCAAATTTATCTAGTTAGCAGAGCTATGTTGGTTTAAATTTAGGTTTTAACTAAAAAATACTTTTCTAAAACCGCTCTTGCTAGCTGTGAAATTTAGCAAATTTATCATTTCAAACTACAAAAACCACTCAAATTTACAAAAGTGCAGGGCGCAAATTTAACTAACGGATCTTTTTTAGTTTGCTCTTTGAAATTTTATAAATTTTTGATGGCGTATCTTCAAAAAAGTGCTCATCAACAACTTCATCAGCCACGCTTCTAGCCCAAGATTCATCAAATTTCATACCATTTTTATTTGCGCTACTTGAATAAAGCCAGTCAAATTTGGTTAAAAATTTCTCATGTTCGCACTCTTTTACGACCCTGATCGCCTTTAAATTTGGATATAAAAATGTCGTTTTTCTCGAGCGACGGATGAAATTTTTATATTTTTTTGGTGCTCTTGCAAGCTCGTTTAAAACGCTAAATTTAGCCGTCGTGATGAGGCAAGGTTTGCCCTCGTTTCGCATTTTGGCGTGGTTTATCTCCTTGTAGTCCTTGCTTAAAAAGCCAGCCGTCGTGTCAGTTTGCGCTAGGTATATCATCTCTCTTCTTTGAAAGTAAAAATATGCATGATATGATGAGAGCAAAGCCTAAAAAGTCCCAAAAGACGAATTTCGTCCCAAGCCAAAAGTAGCCAAAAAAGGCCGCACTTAGTGGCTCTATGCAGGCTATCATGCTAGCTTTCGAGGCACCTATTAGCTTAATTCCAGTCATATAAAAGCTAAATGCAAATATCGTGCCAAGTGTGATAATGGCGAAAAATGCTAGCCACTGCGCCGTGCCACTAAGCCCCGCAAACTCCCACACTCTCATATAAAGGCAAAGCACCACGCCACCTATCACCATGCCCCAGCCAATGGTCAGAGCGACTGAATATTTGGCGTTTAGTCTTGTGGGAGCAAGGCTGTAAACGCAGACGCAAACAGCACTTACTAAGCACCAAAATAGCGCTTTTGGTGAGATGACAAGGGCTGAAATTTGAGCGTGCGTGGCAAGGAAAAAGACCCCAAGCATCGCGCAGAGTAGTGCCAAAATTTCAAGCGGCCTTGGCGCTCGCCTCTCTTTTAGGCAGATGATGGCTAGGATGAGAACCGGGGCGGTGTATTGAATAACTGTCGCAACTGCGGCGTTTGAGAGCTCGATCGAGTAAAAATAAGCATATTGCGTCATCATGAGCCCAAGTATGGCATATATAAGAAGCTCTGCTAGCAGTTTTACGTCAGTAAGTGGCGCAAAAACGGCTTTTTTAGCCTTAAAAGCGTAGTAAAGCACGATAAAAGCGCCAGCTAGCAAGAGCCTATAAGGCACTAGAAAGTCAGCGCTTATGCCCCGCGAGAAGAGGTACTGCCCACAAACTCCGCTAAATCCCCAAAGTACGCCACCAACTAGCGTAAGAAGCACTCCTAG
>CAUQCU010000044.1:0-14900 GCA_963516555.1 Campylobacter concisus
ACGCAGATCCTTTTTGATGTAAATTTAGAGGTTAAAAAGGGTGAAATTTTTGCTATCGTGGGTCATAGTGGCGCTGGTAAATCAACGCTTTTAAGGTGCATAAACGGGTTAGAAAGCTATCAAGGTGGCAGCTTAAAAGTCTTTGATCAAGAGATAAAAAATTTAGATGAGACACAGCAAAGACATTTGAGGCGAGATGTTGGGATGATATTTCAGCATTTTGCCTTGATGGCTAGAAAAAATGTCTTTGAAAATGTCGCTACTCCGCTTAAATTTTGGGGTTATAAAAGCGATGAAACTGAAAAAAGAGTGAGAGAGCTTTTAAATTTAGTCGGTCTTGAAAGCAAGGCAAAAAGCTATCCAAGCGAGCTAAGTGGCGGCCAAAAACAGCGTGTAGCCATTGCTAGAGCGCTTGCTTTAAATCCTAAAATTTTACTAAGCGACGAGGCGACTTCTGCACTTGATCCAAACACGACAAATCAAATTTTAGAGCTGCTTGAAAAGATAAACAAAGAGCTAGACATCAGCGTCGTCATCGTCACGCACGAGATGGAGGTGGTAAAATCGATCGCAAAACGCGCGATACTGCTAGAAGGCGGCAAGATCATAGGCTCTGGAAGCATCGAAGAGCTATTTTTAAAGCCAGATGAGAAGATGAAAGAGTTTTTGGGTGAGGTGGAAATTCTGCCAAACACTGGCACAAATATCAGGCTATTTTTCCCAAAAGAAGTGGCTCAAAACAGCGTGATCACGCACATGGCTAGAAGCCTAAACATCGACTTTAACATAGTCTGGGGCAAGCTTGAAAAGCTAAACGACAACGTCCTTGGCTCGCTTGTCATAAACATAGATGAAAAAGATAAAGAAAACGTGCTTAACTATATCAAGCAAAGTGGCGTTTTGTGGGAGGTTGCTTGATGTTTGGTATTGATTTTTCTAAATTTCCTGATATATTTTCTAGGATACTTTTGCCAGCTATCGGAGAGACGCTATATATGAGCATAGTCTCCACCCTACTCGCCTTTGCCATAGGCCTCATACCTGCAGTTTTGCTCATCCTTTCAGACAAAAACGGCTTAAAACCAAACAAACAGCTTTACTTTGTCCTTGATATCGTTATAAACGTGCTTAGAAGCTTTCCGTTTATTATTTTGATCATCGTGCTATTTCCAGTCACAAAAATGATCGTAGGCACGAGCATCGGCACCACAGCTGCGATCGTTCCGCTAACTATTGGAGCAGCTCCCTTTGTAGCAAGGCTCATTGAAAATGCCTTAAAAGAGGTTGATAAAGGCATCATTGAAGCAGCACAAAGCTTTGGTAGCTCGAAATTTCAGATCATTTTCCGTGTGATGTTTGTCGAGGCACTCCCTGGCATCATCTCTGCATTTACGCTAACGCTTATCGTAAATATCGGCTTTTCAGCGATGGCTGGTGCAGTTGGTGGCGGCGGACTAGGATCAGTTGCTATAAACTACGGATATCAGAGATTTCGCCCAGATATCATGCTCTACACTGTGGTTATTCTCATCATTATGGTGCAAATTTTCCAAGTTTTAGGCAACTATCTCTATAAAATTTCAAAAAAATGATTTTAAAAACATTGCAAATGCCAATGCCACACATAAGATAAAAGCGATAAAAATTGCCATAAATTTTGGCTTAAAAAACCTATTAAGAAGTATGATTTCCGGCAGGCTAACCCCTGCCGCCGTTATTACAAACGCTCCAAATGCGGCCGCACTAGCACCCGAGGCAAGAAGTGCTAAGCCAATTGGCACTAGCGCTTCTACTCTAACATAGAGCAAAATTCCAAACAATGCCGAAATAAGTATCGAGGCGATGTCGCTAGAACCAAGGTAGTTTGAGATAAGCTTTTGCGGAACAAATCCGTGTATAGCGGCTCCGATAAACATCGCAAGCAGTATGTAATAAAATAGTTTTTTATACTCTTTTACCGAGTTTAAAAGCGCCATTTTGTAAATATTTTTACTATTTTTTACATCCTTGCAAGAGCAAGCTTGCGTCTGATTAACGGGCGTAAAAACAAAGCCTTTAGTTGGATTGTTTGGGCTAAATTTTGGTTTTAAAAAATCATCTTTTAAAAATAGATTTTGATCTGCTTTTGATAACAAAAGACCAAAAGCAAGCGATGAGATGAAAATGACCGTAAAATAAATAATGCTAAATTTAAACCCAAAACTCATAAAAAGAAGCGTTAAAATTACAGGATTAACAAGCGGAGAGCTTAACAAAAATACGCTACTAACGCCAAGTGATACGCCGCTTTTTAAAAACCCATTTAAAAGCGGTATAGTAGAGCACGAACAAAACGGCGTAATAGCGCCAACCAAAAACGCCTTGATAAAGCTTGAAATTTTTGTGCTTATAAGGTGTTTTTTGAGTTTTTGACTAAATTTTTCAGATACGATAAATACCAAAAAAGAGACACAAAAAAATAGTAGTGAAATCTCTGTAAAATAAAGTATGAAAAATTTGATAAACTCAAATATATTGTGTTGATTAAAAAGATCGAGCATTTTTTACCTTTAAATTTTTTATATGATTATATACTAATATAGGAATATAGTCAAGTATAAATTTAGCTCTTTTAAGTTAAAATCATAAAAAAGGTATAAAAATGCAATATGTTGATATTCTTGCGCTAAAAAGCGAATTTATGAGAGTTTTGGCTCATCCTATTAGGATCGGAATAGTTGAGGTTTTAGGTGATAAAAAGATGAGCGTAGGTGAAATTTGCGAGCTTTTAAATAAAGAACAAGCAACGGTTTCAAAGCATCTTGGGGTATTAAAAAATGGGGGAATTTTAAAAAGCGAGAAGTCTGGACTTAATGTTTTTTACTCGGTTGATATTTGCTGTTTGCCAAATTTTTTGGAATGTTTAAAAAATATTTTAGAGGAAAAAGCAGCCAAAAACTCAAAAAATGCAAGAGGTGTCATAAAAAGTCTAAGATAAATTTCTAAAATTTATTTTTTTTTAAAGTTTATTTATTTAGAATGCGCGAAATTAATTTAACCGAAAGGATCTAAAATGAAATCAGATATGTGCCAGATGTGCCGCCTACTAAAAAACGCGTCGTCGAGAGACTAATCTCTAAGCACAGAATTTCTTTTTAAGTGCTTAGAAAAAGCTTAAGCGCTTAAAAAGAAATTTAACCTTCTAGCTTAAATTTATCCTTTTTGGTGCTTGGCAAATTTCAAAAAAGGATAATAAATGAAAAAACTACTTCTTACCTCTTTAGTTGCCCTAGGCCTTAGCGTTAGCGCAAATGCTGTTGACAAGTCAAAAACAATAATCGTCGGTGCTACACCTATCCCACATGCTGAAATTTTAGAGGTTGTAAAGCCTATTTTGGCAAAAGATGGCTACACACTTGAGATCAAAGAATTTAACGACTACACCACGCCAAACCTTGCGACAGAGGACGGCGACCTTGACGCAAACTTCTTTCAGCACATCCCATATCTTGAAGAATTTAACAAAAACAAAGGCACTCACCTTGTAAAAACAGTTGGCGTGCATCTCGAGCCAATGGGAGTTTATTCTAAAAAGATAAAAGACATAAAAGAGCTAAAAGATGGCGCAGTGGTCTCTATCCCAAATGACCCAACAAACGAGAGCCGCGCACTTGACATCGTAGCTAGCGCTGGACTTATCAAGCTAAATGACAACCCGCTAAAAACTCCGCTTGATATAGTTGATAACCCTAAAAAGCTTAAATTTGAAGAGATCGAGGCTGCTCAAGTGCCAAGAACGCTTGATGACGTTACTATCGCAGTTATCAACACAAACTACGCGCTAAATGCAAATTTAAATCCAACAAAAGACGCGCTTGTGATCGAGGGTAAAGATAGCCCATACGTAAATTACGTAGTTGTTAAAGCTGGCAACGAGAACAGCCCTAAAACTAAAGCCCTTGATAAAGCTATCAACTCACCAGAAGTTAAGAAATTTATCGAGACAAAGTATAACGGCGCTATCATCCCAGCGTTTTAATTAAATTTATAAAAAGCGACGTAAAAGCTTTTACCTTTTTAGCGTCGCTTCAAATCAAATCAAAAAAGGAAAAACAATGAAATTTATCAAACTTTTAACCGCATCTTTAGTTGCTCTAAGCCTTCACGCAGCCGACAAAGACCACACTATCACTGTTGGCGTCTCACCTGTGCCACACGCTGAAATTTTAGAATTTGTAAAACCAAAGCTAAAAGATAAGGGCTATGACCTTGTTATCTCTGAAATTTCAGACTATTCGATACCAAATGTCGCCACAGAAGATGGCAGCTTAGACGCAAATTTCTTTCAACATTTACCATATCTTGAGGAGCAAAACAAGGCTAGAGGCCTGCATCTTGTAAGCGTTGCAAGCGTGCATGTCGAGCCACTTGGCTTTTACTCTAAAAAGATAAAAGATATCAAAGATCTAAAAGATGGCGCAAAAGTGGCGATCGCTTACGATCCGTCAAATGGCAACAGAGCGCTTAGAATTTTAGAAAAGGCTGGTCTTATAGAGATCGATAAAAACGTAAAAGTTGCAACTGTAAATGACATAACTAAAAATCCTAAGAATTTACAATTTGTCGAGCTAGAAGGTGCTCAGATCCCAAGAACGCTTGATGATGTAGATATCGCTGCTATTAGCACAAATTTCGTCCTTGATCTTGGCATGAGTGTGGCAAAAGACGCACTTTTACTTGAAGACGCCAACAGCCCTTATGCAAACATCATCGTCACAAGAGCTGGCAACGAGAATAATCCTAAGATCAAAGCTTTAGTTGATGCGGTTCTTAGCCCTGATACTAAAAATTTCATCATCACTCGCTACAAAGGCGAGGTCATACCTGCATTTTAAAAATTGGGCGAGCTTTCGCCCTACTTCCTTATAAATTTTTGCTACCCCATTTAATTTAAATTTTATCACTCCATGTTAGTTACTATTAGTAAATAAAGCTTTGCTACAATGCCTCACTTTAAGATAAATTTCGGAGTAAAAATGCTACATGACATTATTGATTTTATCGTATCAAGCGTGAGCAGCTGGGGATATGCTGGCATATTTGTGATGATGTTTTTGGAGAGTTCATTTTTTCCATTTCCAAGCGAAGTGGCGATGATACCAGCTGGATATCTAGCTCACAAAGGCGAGATGAGTTTAGCGCTTGCTTTTATCTCAGGCACACTTGGCAGCTTACTTGGAGCCATTTTCAACTACTATCTTTGCTACTTTTTTGGACGTGAGATCATCTTAAAATACGGCAAATTTGTCGGCATCACTCACGAAAAAATGGATAAATTTGAAGCATTTTTCAATAAACATGGCGAAATTTCAACCTTTAACTCACGCCTCATCCCAGGAATTCGTCAGTATATCAGCCTACCAGCTGGGCTTGCTAAGATGAACATTTTTAGATTTTGCCTATTTACCACGCTTGGTGCTGGGATTTGGTGTGCGGTTTTGCTTGGAGTTGGCTACTTTCTAGGCTCAAATCCAGACAAACAGACACTTCTAACGATCACAATCGCTCTTTTAGCTATGGTTGTGGTAATAAGTGCGGTCTATATAATGAAGCAAAGAAAAGAATAAATACATATAAAAATATGTAAAATTTAGTGTATTTATCTAAATTTGGCTCAAGTTTTTAGCTAAATTTAGCCTAGCAAATCGTTCTCATTTTTTCTAGGCGAGCTAAATTTCTTGAAATTTTCTCTAGCTCACTTTGCTCATATACCTCGTCGCCTGAGTAGAAAAATTTTACATTTGGAGTTAATTTTATATTTGAGATTTGAAGCCCAAGCTCGCTTATGAGGCGCTTTACCGTCCCTTCGTTGCCGTCTATTATGCTTATATTTGCTGGCAAAATTTCTCTTAAGCTATCTTTAAAATAGTTAAAATGCGTGCAGCCAAGCACTAAAAAGTCAAATTTACTTAGATCAAATTTACCTAGCTCCTCTTTTAGATATGACTTAACGTTTTCGCTCTCAAACTCAGCCTTTTCAGCGAAATTTACAAGGCGAGGTAGAGCAAGTAGCTCGGTTTTATCTTTTGCGTTTAAATTTGTGATCAGCTCTTTTAGTTTTGCGCCATTTACGGTGACTGGAGTGGCGATGACAAGCGTTTTTAGGGCATCATCGTGGCTTAGATCGTGAGCCTTTTTTACAGCTGGCTCCATGCCGATGATGGGCACGCTTAAATTTGCTCTAAGCTCTTTTATCGCTACACTTGTTGCTGTGTTGCACGCTACTACGACAGCTTCTGCCCCATTTCTAACAAGAAATTTCACCGCATCAAAGCTAAATTTTAAAATTTCATCCCTGCTCTTTTGTCCGTATGGGACATTTTTCACGTCTGCGTAATATAAAAATTCATGCTCGCTAAGCTTACTTAAAGCTTCGTTTAAGACGCTAAGTCCGCCAAGCCCCGAGTCAAATATACCTATCTTCATGCCCATCCTTAAAGCCTGCAATTATAGCAAATAATATCTTTGTAAGCCGTTTTTTATTATACTTTGGCTCATTTTAAAGTTGGAGCTAAATTTGGCAGTTGATAAGGTTATTTTCTATCTTTGCGCGACTTTGATCGCCATAAGCATCATTTTCTCACTATCTTTGCCAGTTTTTACAGTTTTATTTTTTAACTACGACGAATTTCACTTTTTCATCCGCCAGTTTGCAGTCGGCTGTATAGGAATTTTTCTCATGTGGTGGCTCTCAAGGCTCAATCCCGACAAAGCGCTCGTTTGGATAGGCTTTGGGCTGCTTATCTCTTGCGGTATAGCTATGGGGCTCATGCACGCCTTGCCAGCTTCGATGGTGACTGACTCTGGAGGCGCTAGACGCTGGATCAGGCTACCTGGCTTTTCACTTGCGCCAGTTGAGTTTTTCAAAGTCGGTTTTGTCTATTTTTTAGCATGGAGCTTTACTAGAAAATTTAGCGACGGTAAGAGAACTTTGATGGCTGAGCTAAAGATACTTTTGCCTTATATCATTCTTTTTGGTATCGCTATCTTTCTTATCGCCGTTATGCAAAACGACCTTGGTCAGGTGGTGGTTTTGGCACTTACTTTTGTGACGATGGCGCTTTTTGCAGGGGCTAGCGTAAGGCTCTTTGGTATCGGTATCTTGGGCGCTGCCTTTGTCATGACGGTGGCGATAGTTAGCTCAGAGCACAGAATTTTGCGTATAAAGTCATGGTGGGGCACGATACAAAACATGGTGCTCTCTTTCTTACCAGATAGCGTGGCAAACGTGCTTAGAGTGGCAGACGCACCAGAGCCATATCAAATTTCTCACTCACTAAATGCGATCAAGCATGGCGAGTTTTTTGGCGAGGGGCTTGGAGCTGGGATATTTAAGCTTGGCTTTTTAAGCGAGGTGCATACGGACTTTGTGCTAGCTGGCATAGCTGAAGAGGTCGGTGTTTTTGGTATTTTGTGCATCACAGCGATCTTTATCACTCTACTTTATAGGATATTTAGAATTTCAGCTAGGAGCGAAAACAAGGTCTATCACTTATTCTCACTTGGTATCGGGCTTATCTTGTCGTTTTCATTTTTGATGAATAGCTACGGCATCACATCGATCACGCCGATAAAAGGTATCGCGGTGCCATTTTTAAGCTATGGCGGTAGCTCTGTGCTTGCTATATGCATCGGCATCGGCATGGTCTTAATGGTTAGTAAAAAGGCGAAACTATGATAGTTATTTGTGGTGGTGGCACTGGAGGGCATTTGGCGATCGCTAGAAGCTTTTGCGAGGAGCTAAATAGACGAGACATAAAGCCTATTTTTATCGGCTCAACTAGCGGTCAGGATAAATTTTGGTTTGAAAATGATGATAAATTTGCAAAGAAATTTTTTCTACCAAGCAGTGGCGTCGTAAATAAAAGAGGCTTAGCAAAGCTAAAATCACTAACAAACATCGTAAGTCTAGCTTTAAAATGCAGGCAAATTTTTAAAGAAAATGGCGTAAAAGCAGTCATCAGCGTGGGAGGCTACTCAGCAGCCCCAGCAGCCATAGCAGCCATCATCTCAAAAACGCCACTTTTCATCCACGAGCAAAATGCCGTAACTGGCAAGCTAAATAAAATTTTAAAGCCGTATGCAAAAGGCTTTTTTAGCTCTTATGATGAGCTCTCGCCCTGCCCTTACCCAGTGGCAAATAAATTTTTTAAAAGCCAAAGAACAAGAGATCAGCTAAAAACTATACTATTTTTAGGTGGCTCACAAGGCGCAAAAGCTATAAACGAGCTAGCTATAAATTTAGCCCCATATCTTAAAGAAAAAGGGATAAAGATCATTCATCAATGCGGCAAAAACGCCCTTGATGAGCTTAAAAAAAGATATGATGAACTTGGCTTTAGCGAGGCAAATTTAGAAATTTTTGACTTTAGCAAAGAGATAGAAAAAAAGATGAGCGAGGCTGATCTTGCCATATCAAGAGCTGGTGCTAGCTCGCTTTGGGAGCTTTGTGCAAATGCCCTGCCCTCTATCTTTGTGCCGTTTCCTTATGCTGCTGGCAACCACCAATTTTATAACGCTAAATTTTTAAAAGATAAAGGCATAGCTGAAATTTGCCTGCAAAATGGCGAAAATTTAGACAAAGATGAAGTCATAAAAATGATCGAGAGCTTTGATCTAAGCAAAAGCAGCAAAGCTCTAAAAGATATCCTTTTGCCAAATGGGGCAAAAGAGATAATGGATAAAATTTTAAGCTAGATCCTCACCTATGGCGTAGGCTTTTAGCTCTCGTAGCTCGTAAATGAGGTAGTGGTAGATAAGCTCGTTTGTCTTTAGGCTCTTGCCTGAAAGCACAGGTCTTATCATCTCAATAATCCTATCTGTGATACCTGCGATCTCAACCAAAAGTAGCTCATCTCCCCTTTGTTTGGCAACCCTTATGCAGTTATAAAAAAATGTGTAGATAGTTTTAAAATTTTCCAAAACTACGTTTGAAACGATCTGTGAATCGAGATGTAAAATTTTATTCATCCTATTTTGCAATTCCATTAGCTCGGCAAGTAGCCCTCTTATCATCGCCGTGTCACCACTTCTTGAGAAGATACTCTTTTTCTTTTTTTTATTTTGTATCTGATATTCAGCGACTAAAATTTGCATGATATTTGAGATGTTTGTCAGGCTCTCTTGCAAATTTTGATTAGTCTTTAGGCTCACGCCAGCCTTTTCTATCTTGTAGTATAGGCTTTTGTTTGTCTGCTCTAGGTATGAGCTAATGTTTTCGTAGTAATCTTCAGTATTAAAGACATTTTTAAAAAAACTGCCCTCGTCTGTTGTGCTATAAAGTCTTTTTTTGATCTCTTCGACATTTTTATTAAAAGTAAGCGCATCGATTTTTGTTTCAGGCTCGACAACGCCGTTGTTTTCGATAACTTCCAAGTTTTTCTTAAGCGTATTTATCAGCTTATCAATCTCATTAAAATCCATTTTGCCTCTTTGAAATTTTTGGCTATTTTACTATAAAAAGCTGAAGTTTTCGCTTGCAATCCTTAAAGAGATAAATTTATGCTTCTTTTAATAAAATATCTCAAAAAAGGAGCAAAAATGAATGGTGAAGTTTTTAACGCTTGCATTATCGTAGCCTCCATAAAGCAAGCTCTAAAGTCAAATTTAGAGCTAGACTACAAAGGCGAAAAATATATAAAAAGCCTAGTTTTTGACTATATTTTAGAGGATGAGCAAGAAAAAAGAGAGCAAGCTAGCATAAATGAGTGGTTTAAGCATGCCTTAAAGCTTGGGCTAAGCGACGTGAGATATGCCACAAATTTGACGGTCTCTTCAGAGGAGCGCTCGCTGCAAGGCTTTTCAAACGTAAGCTATAAGTCAATTCTTTGCATTTATAAAGATAAAATGAGCTATTTTGTGCCTCACTGGAGCTTTAAAGAAGACAAAAAGGGCTGGGATATATGGGATATAGTCTATAAAGAATTTAGCCTAGATGGCATGTCAGAAATTCAAAAATTTAGCGATAACACTTTGGAATTTAAAGATATCCTAACAAGGATCTCTAAATTTGCAGATGAGATAGAGTGTGAGAATTTTGGTGACTGCTTTAGAAAAGGGCTAAAAGCGCTAAATGAGCCAGAAAAGATAGAGCAAAATGTCCTAAATGCGCCACTTATGCCAAAGCTAAATTTAGCCCTTTTTACTGCGGCAAGTGCGGCAGATGTCTTTGGTGGCATGGGCTCTTGGAACGACGACGCAGCAGGCTTGGCACAGCATAAAAGACGAGGCAAAGAGTATGATGAGCTTAGCAGTGAGCTATTTACGCAGATGCGAAAAGCCACACTTTTTGCTATAAATGAGTGGTAGCTAACCGTTTATCTGATAGATCTTTTTTCGTTGGCTTGAGCTGCCGATGTTTAGGATTTTGCGGTATTTGGTGATAGTTCGGCGAACGATTTGGATGTTAAATTTAGCTTGGATTAGCTCTTGGATTTTTAGATCAGAAAGTGGCTTTTTGTGATCTTCATTTTTGATAAGCTCTAGCAAAAATTCCTTTATCGCAGCGTTTGAAGTCTCTTCGTCAAAGCCAGTTGCGAAGAAATTTTTAAGCGCTACCGTGCCTCGTGGGGAGCTTAGATATTTGTTCGCGATCGCTCTTGAGATGGTTGAAGGGTTGCGTCCAAGCTCGTCAGCTAGGTCTTTTAGCTTCATAGGCTTTATGTCACCACCCAAAAAGTAGTCATACTGATACTCAACTATCATGAGCCCTATCTTATAAAGTGTCGCCTTTCTCATCTCAAGGGCGTCTATGAGCTCGCTTGCCTCTTTTATGCGCGAGCTTACAAAGGCCTCTTTCTCGTCTAGCCCCTCAGTGTCGATAGAAATTTCAGGATAATAGTCGTCATTTATCTGCACGCTTATGCCACTACTTGTGCTTAGCACGAAGATGTCAGGCACCGCCTCTTTTTCATCTTCAAGATACTCAATGGCTGGGGGATTTTTAAATTTCTTTATGATCTTTAGCGCGTCGTCGTAAAATTTAAGCTTTCTAAGCTTCTCTATATTTTCAAAATTTAAGATGATCTTTTTTGCGCACTCTATGATCTCATCACTAGCCTCTTCCTCGCCAAGCTGAAACAAAAAGCTCTCTTTAACATCCTTTGCGCCAACGCCACAGGGCTCAAGGTAGGCAAATCTAGCCCTTACTCGCTCCACTTCGCTCTCGCAAAAGCCAGTAAAAATTTCATCATCATAAGAAAAATATCCCTCATCGTCTAAACACTCGATGATCTTATATGCTATATCTTGGGACTTTTGCGTGGGGAAAAGTGGTGGATTTATCTGGCTAACGAGCTTTTCATAGAGGCTTTCTTTATAGATGCTTAAAGCCTCGATACTTTCACTAACAGAATTTCTACTAACTTGCTCGAAAAAATTTCGTTTTTTTTCGTTTTTTTCTAAATTTTTATGTTCGATCGTAGCAAATGGGTTTTCTTTTATAAAAGGCTCAAGCGTCTCTTTTAGCTCATCAAGCCCGCTTTGAAGGATAGGAAGCCAGCTTCTTAGCGTTTGGTTTAGTTTGATCTTTGGCGCTAAAGTTTGCTTTTGCCTTAGCATCATCTACTCAAGTAGCTTAAATTCTTCGCCAAGATAGTGCGTTCTAACGAGCTTGTTGTTTGCTACTTCGCTCGCACTGCCGCTTGCTAGTAGCGAGCCATCTTTGATGACGTAGGCTCTGTCGCAAATGGCTAGCGTCTCACGGACGTTGTGATCTGTTATCAAAACGCCGATACCTAGCTTTTTAAGGTCTCTAACGATGCTTTGTATGTCGCTAACTGCGATAGGATCGACGCCTGCAAATGGCTCATCAAGCAGCAAAAATTTTGGCTTTATGATGAGGCTTCTAGCGATCTCACAGCGTCTGCGCTCACCGCCACTTAGGCTAACGCCCTTTCTTAGGCGGATAGGCTCGATATTTAGCATATTTAGCATCTCATTTACTCTTTTTGTTATCTCTTCTTTGCTTTGATTTAAAATTTCAGCCCCAAGGAGTAAATTTTCTTCTACGCTTAGCTCTTTAAATATGCTTGACTCTTGCGGCAAATAGCCAATGCCAAGGTGCGCTCTTTTGTGAAGCGGGACATTTGTGATCTTTTCGTCATTTAAAAAGACATCTCCGCTAGTTGGCGAGATGAGCCCACAGATCATATAAAAAGTGGTCGTCTTTCCAGCGCCATTTGGCCCAAGAAGCCCCACGACTTCGCCACTATTTACCTCTAAAGATATACCTTTTATGATCTCACTTTTCTTAATCGTCTTTTTTAGATCTTTTACTTCTAGTTTATGCACTTATAACCTCGTATTTTCTGCCATTTTTGCTAGGAGAAATTTTTACTAACGTATAGCTTTCGCCGTTTTTCTTTAGAGCTTTTTCTAAATTTTCATCGCCCCACTCTACCAGATGAAGCCCCTCTTCAAATAAATTTTCAAAAAGGCCATTTTTTGCCATCCCGTCAAATCCGATCTGGTAAATGTCGTAGTGGTAGATATCTTTACCATAAATTTGCATCAAAGAAAATGTCGGCGACGTCACGCTCTCATCTATGCCATGAGCCTTGATGATCGCCTTTACAAGCGTTGTTTTGCCACTTGCTAGATCGCCGCTTAGTAGTACCACGCCACTTTTTGGAAGCACCCGCACAAGCTCGTTAAGCTCATTTTCTAAAAGCTCAAAAACCATCAAAGCTCTTTTACATATTCGCTTTGAGCGCTTTTTGGTATGCTTTTTGTAGTCGGGATCGCTAGCACCTCGTATCTCGCCTCACGCGTAAGAAATTTGATAGTGATAACATCGCCGATCTTTACATCTTTTGCCGCTTTTGCCTGCACGCCGTTGATGCTCACAACGCCGCTTTTGCACATATCTTCGCTAACGGCACGCCTTTTGGTGATATTTACTACGTTTAAAAATTTATCTACTCTCATGCGGCGGATTTTAACAAAAATAGCCTTAAATTTTTAATCCTTTAGATATTTTAAAAGCTCTTTTAAATTTAGAGGTATGACGCTGCCATGGGTTTCATTTTTAAAAAGCTCAAAGTGAGAATTTACGCCACTTTGTTTTAAGATCAAAGCCAAATCGCTCGCCTTTAAAATGCCAGCTTTGTCAGTCTTGCCCTTTCTCTTTTCAAGCTCGCCAACGCTAAGAAAGACAAATTTAGCCTTTAGTTTCTCTTTAAATTTACCCTCGCTCACATTTTGCTTTAAAATTTCAGATTCACCCCACCAAAGAGATGGCGAAGCGATAAAGAAATTTGAAAATATGCCCTCATTTTTTAGCAAGGCATAGAGCGTAAAAAGCCCACCAAAAGAGTGTCCATAAAGGCTCTTTTGGCTGCTTTGCACGTTAAATTTCTCATCGATTAACGGCACTAAATTTTTAGTCAAAAAGTGGTAAAACGCATCTGCGCCACCACCCTTGCTAAACTCCTCGCCCTTCGCCTTTGGCGTGAGATCTCTTGTGCGTTTTTCTACCTCGTAGCTTTTGTTGCTGTCATATCCTATGCCTATTATTAGTGGGGCAGCCTTGCCATCAAATTCATTTAAAAGCATGTTAAACTGGGCGTTTGCATCAAGCAAGAAAAGCACATTTTTAAACTTATCTTGCCCCTTTAGCTTGGCTGTGAAAATTTTATAAATTTCATCATTTGCGCTCATTTTAAAGGTTGAAATTTCAAATTTACTAGCAGCTTTTTGGCTAAGTGGCTCAGGCGTTTGACTAGGTCCTGCGTGTAAAATTTGCGTCACGCCAAGCGTAAAAAGCAAAATTTTAAAGGCTCTTACCATTTTGCAGCGACCTTAAACCAAAATCTCCTGCCCTCTTGCGGATACCAGTAATAGTTGCCGTCGTCTGCTAACGCCTCATCGTATCTTACTTTATCAAAGATGTTATAAGCATTTAGGCTAAGCGTTAGGTGCTTGTTTGCGTCCCAGCTGACGCCTGTATCGAAGGTGAGTAGGTCTTTTGTGTTCTCTCTTACTCTGTTGCCAGCACCAAAATTTACGCTTGTTAGCTTGCTCTCGTAGTTTGCGCCAAAAAATGTCTTTACGCTTTTTACAGGCTTATATGTAAGCGTGGCGTGAAGTGTGTGCTCTGGCGTTGCTGTTAGGCTTTTGCCATCAAGTCTATTAAGCCCAGTTTGGCTAAATTTCATTGGACCATTTGGTGTGTTTATCGTTGGGTCGCCAGTTTTTATCTTTGACTTATTATAGGTGTAGTTTGAGCTTAAATTTAGATTTGAAAGGATGTCATAGTCACCACTTAGCTCCACGCCCCAAACGGTCGCACCTTCTATGTTAAAGTAAGTTCCCCAGCCAGGGCAAGTAACTTTTGGTGCATTTGTGCAAGTGCCAAAGGCTGGAATTCCATTTACTCTTTTACTGCCGTCAGTGTCTAGGATCTTATCTTTAAATTCATTTCTAAAAAGCGTTACCGAGCCTCTAAAATCAGCCTGATTGTCATAATATGCTCCAACTTCATAGGTCGTGCTCTTTTCTGGTTTTAGATCTTTGTTACCAAAATCAACTATACTCCAAGACTTTTGAATAGTGCCTACTTCTGGGGAGATTTGATTGACATCTGGTGTTTTATAGCCAGTCGCTACGCCGCCTTTTAAGCTTAGCGTATCTGTGGCGTTATAGACTAGGTAGGCTCTTGGCGAGAGGTGGTTGCCAAAAAATTCATTGTGCGTAAGTCTTGAGCCAAGCGTTAAAAAGAGCTTCTCATCTAAAATTTGCCACTCATCCTCGATAAATCCCGCATGCTCGCTCATCGAGTAGGTCTTTGGATCTTTTAAGCCGTTTCTTGAGGCGTTTGAGACGATGAAGGTCGTGCCGACATTTTGCTTGCTAAAGTCATA
>CAUQCU010000045.1:0-14805 GCA_963516555.1 Campylobacter concisus
GGCGTGTGGTTGCCTAGGAACTCAAGGGCGCAGGCAAATATGGGAGAGAAGATCAATCTAAAAGGTCTTAGTAACGCTGCAAAGAGCAAAGAGATAAAAGAAAAGGGCGTGCCATATCTCACTCTCGTGCATCTGCCAGGTCATATCATGCTCTACGCTGGATACAAGGGTGATGATATCTACGTCGTGCATGACGCTTGGGGGCTAAAGACTGCAAACAACGGCCGCGCGCTAATTGGAGCGACTGCGATAACTACGCTAAACATCGGTCAAAACAGGAGCGACATACAAAGTGCAAATTTGCTAATTTCTAAGGTTGATTCTATAAATGTGATGAGGCCTGAGCAAGGGATGCTAGATAAGGCTAGAAAGATCTCAGCTTTGCAAAGAGCTTATGGCGTAAAGATCGAAGAAAATTTGGTTAAATTTAGTGATGGCACGAGTTTAGTCTATGATGATTTTAAACAAAAAGATGAAGAGTGCAGCACTGGGGCTGACATAGAGGATATGAACGCACTTGATTACGCTGCATTTTCGCCACTAAGCACTGCTCTAAGTGATGCTGGCAGATGCAGAAACTACGAGCTTTTAGGCAAAATTTACGGCTCAAGCGAGAGCGCAGTAAAAGCAAATTTAGTTGATGTCATCTGGCTAAAGGATTTTTTAAATTTGCCTTTAAAATTTAACTCTAAAAATGGCGCTGCAGCTGCCTTGCAAGAGGTAAGTAACGAGCTAAATGAGATGGTAAAGAGCGATCCAAATTTACTTGAGTACCTAAAAGATCCAGGCGGGACATTTAAGTGGCGCATCATTGCTGGCACAAACCGCCTAAGCGCGCACAGCTACGGCATCGCGATCGATATAAATGTAAAAAAGAGCCACTACTGGCAGTGGAGCAAGGGCTATGAAAACTTGATCCCTGAAAAGATCGTGCGAGTTTTTGAGAAGCATAAATTTGTCTGGGGCGGACGCTGGAAGCACTTTGATACGATGCATTTTGAGTATCGCCCAGAGATGTTTGAGTAGATGAAAGATCAAATTTTAGAAATTTTATCTCGCTCAAATGTCTTTTTAACAGGCGGTGGCGGTGTCGGCAAGAGCTATCTAACCGCCTCCATCATCAGACACTACAAAGAAAATTTCAAAAATGTCGTCATCCTTGGCTCAACTGGCATAAGCGCTGTTAGCCTTGGGGGCGTGAGCTTGCATAGCTTTTTTAAATTTGGCTACTGCAAGGACTACGAGGAGCTAAGACGGCTTGACTACCGCCAAAAAGATAAGCTAAGCAAGCTACGAAATATGCTAGATGCTTGCGATCTGCTGGTGATCGATGAAATTTCGATGGTTAGCTCAAATGTGATGGAGATGATAAGATACCGCTTGCTTACCTCTAAATTTAAGGGCAGGGTGCTCATAGTGGGCGACTTTTATCAGCTTCCGCCCGTGCAAAAAGAGCAAAATGAGAGCAAACTTTTTAACTTTTTATACGCCTTTAACTCAAGTGCGTGGGAGGATATGAAATTTACAAATGTTGAGCTGCTCGTCTCAAAACGCACAAATGATCTTAAATTTTATGAAATTCTCTCTCGTCTTAGAGTTGGTGAGCTAGATGATGAGATGATGGCTTATATAGAGGGGCTGCGAGTGGATGTCATAGAGCCAGATAGCGAGACAAGCGTGCTTTTTGGTAGAAACGCAGAGGCTGAGATGCTAAATCAAAAGAGACTTTTTGCGCTTAATGCGCCTCTTGAAATTTCAAACTCGGACGTGCTTGTTATGGATGAAAATTTAGATAAAAAAGAGTTTGAAAAGTGGGCAAACACGCTAAATATATCGCGAAATTTGGAGATGAAGATAGGGGCTAAGATCATCTTTACTTCAAATAAATGGGGTGAATACTACAACGGCGAGCAGGGCAAGATCATGCAAATTTTAAAAGAAAAAGGCGTGATCTCAAGCGTCATCGTGCAAAAAGATAGTGGCGAGATATGCGAGATAGAAAAGTGCGCCTACAACTTTTGCGCGCTAAATTTAAACGAAGATGAGATCGAAGAGAACGTGCAAGCCTCGCTTTATCAGTTTCCATTTAAGCTAGCCTATGCGCTAACTATCCACAAGTCACAAGGCATGAGTATAAATTCGCTCATTTGCAACATCAATCACATCTTTGCCAAAGGACAGCTCTACGTCGCACTTTCTCGCGCGGTAAATCCTAAAAATTTAAAACTTTTTTATGATAAGAAAAGTGATTTTAGGCAGCATTTAAGAAAAGTGGTTAAAATTGACGACGAAGTTAAGAAATTTTACCAAGAAAACGTATTTTTGCATATTAAGGAGAGTTTATGAAAAAGCTACTTTTAAGCCTTGTTTTTGGCGTTTTTGCATTTGCAGATGTGCTAAAAGTGAGTGACTTTCAAACAGATATCTACTCAAAAGCTGGACAAAATTTAACCAAAAAGATAAGCATGAACCTTGAAGTTGTCGGACGTGACGTGGAGGAGAACGAAGCATACGTGCTTGATGCGCTAAACGTCGTTGTTGGCAGCTTTTACGTGGAGGATATCCTAACCTCAATGGGAAAAGAGAAATTTAAAGAGCTCTTTATGAAATACGCAGCCAAAAAGCACTCGCTTGATATCGATGATGTGCTTATTTTAAACATCAAAGTGATAAATAATTTAGAGCTAAGCGAGATCATAAAAGCGATAAAAAGCCAAAATTTATGCTCTGACCCAAGCGTAAATGAAGATGTGATGACAAAGCCAGAAAAGAAGAAAAAAGGCAACGAAATCATCGTTGCACCTGATCCAAATGACGTGGTGCAAAAGCCTATTGATCTAAATAATGTGCAAGAATTTGGAAAAGACTTCGGAGAGAAGTGAGTAAATTTGGCTAAAAGCTAGCCAAATTTATTGATTTACGATGTCGTAACCTTGTGGGATGACTGGAGTTAGCGTCTCTTTTGGGATGAGCGCGTCTTTTACCGGGTTGCTTAGAGTGATTTTTATCTTATTTGAAAGCTTGTCTTTATAGTCAATCGTCGTTGGAAGCGTGTTTTTTATCGTTATAAAGTACTCAACTCCGTCATATATCGCCTTATAAAGTGTCGGCTGAATTTGCTCTGCATGAGCCAAAACCTGCGTCAAATTTGGCGTGTCATCCAGTCTTGAAATGATGGCTTGCTCAAGCTCATCTTCGATCACGACCACTTTGTCTTTGTCGAAATAAATCCTCTTTGGTGTTGGGCTTTCATATATCCAAAGCGCTGTGTTGTCGTTTTTAGCGTAAAATCTACCTTTGTAATTTACACTTTTACCCTCGCTAAAGACGGTTTGCGTAAAGTCACTTTGCAGGCTTTTAAAATTTAAGCCAGCGCCAAATGAGCAAACTGCAACGAGAGAAGCTATCAAAAATTTTCTCATTTTTTATCCTTTTTTGGCGTATTCTAGCCCAGTTTAATTAAATAAATAGTTAAACTATGCTAAGATCCAAAGTTTAAAAATTTAGGAAGGTAAAATAATGATTTCATCGATATTTAGAAAGATTTTTGGCACGAAAAACGATAGAGAAGTCAAAAAATATATAAAGCGTGTGGCGCAGATAAACGCGCTAGAGCCTACTTATGAGAAGATGAGCGATGATGAGCTTAAGATCAAATTTAACGAGCTAAAAGCCCAAGTCGTCGAAGAGAAAGTCACTTTAGACCAAATTTTAAATAATGTCTTTGCGATAGTTAGAGAGGCCAGCAAAAGGGTGCTTAAGATGCGCCATTTTGATGTGCAGCTAATAGGTGGCATGGTGCTAAACGAGGGCAGGATCGCTGAGATGAAGACAGGCGAGGGTAAGACCTTGGTTGCGACTTTGCCAGTTATCTTAAACGCGATGACCGGCAAGGGCGTGCACGTTGTAACTGTAAATGACTACCTTGCAAAGCGTGACGCGATGCAAATGGGCGAGCTTTATAACTTTTTAGGCTTAAGCGTCGATGTGATACTAAGTGGCGGATACGACGATGAGGTAAGACAAGCTGCCTATAACGCTGACATAACATACGGCACAAACTCAGAATTTGGCTTTGACTACCTGCGTGATAATATGAAATTTGAAGCTGGTCAAAAGGTGCAAAGAGGCCATAACTTCGTTATCGTCGATGAGGTCGATAGTATCTTGATAGATGAGGCTAGAACGCCACTTATAATCTCTGGTCCAACAAACCGCACGCTTGATGGCTATATAAGAGCTGATCAAGTCGCAAAACAGCTTACCAGAGGCACACCAGCTGATCCAAACGTGCCAGGCTCAAAGCCAACGGGAGACTTCATAGTAGATGAAAAAAATAGAACGATAATGATCACAGAGGCTGGTATAAGCAAGGCTGAAAAGCTCTTTGGAGTTGAAAATTTATACAACCTTGAAAACGCCGTGCTAAGCCACCACTTAGATCAAGCTCTAAAGGCTCACAATCTCTTTGAAAAAGACGTTCATTACGTCGTAAAAGATGGCGAGGTTGTCATAGTTGATGAATTTACAGGACGTCTAAGCGAAGGCAGGCGCTTTAGTGAGGGGCTTCACCAAGCGCTTGAGGCAAAAGAGGGCGTGAAAATTCAAGAAGAGAGCCAAACGCTTGCAGATACAACATACCAAAACTATTTTAGAATGTATAAAAAGCTTGCAGGTATGACTGGTACGGCTCAGACAGAGGCTACTGAGTTTTCTCAAATTTATAACCTTGAAGTTATCTCGATCCCAACAAACGTGCCAGTTAAGAGGATCGATCAAAACGACCTTATCTACAAAACTCAAAACGAGAAATTTAAAGCTGTCATTGACGAGATCAAAAAGGCTCACGAAAAAGGTCAGCCAGTACTTGTGGGAACTGCAAGTATCGAGCGTAGTGAGGTGCTTCATGAGATGCTTAAAAAAGCTGGCATCCCACACTCTGTGCTAAATGCTAAAAACCACGAAAAAGAGGCTGAGATCATCGCGCAAGCTGGTGTAAAAGGCGCTGTAACTATCGCTACAAACATGGCTGGACGTGGTGTTGATATCAGGATAAATGACGAGGTGAGAGACCTTGGCGGTCTATATATCATCGGAACCGAAAGGCACGAGAGCAGAAGGATAGATAACCAGCTGCGTGGCCGTGCTGGACGTCAGGGCGACCCTGGTATGAGTAGATTTTACCTAAGCTTAGAGGACAATATTTTAAGGATTTTTGGTAGCGACCGCATAAAAGCGATCATGGATAGGCTTGGTATCGACGAGGGCGAGAGTATCGAGAGCCGCATGGTGACAAGAGCTGTTGAAAATGCCCAAAAGAAGGTCGAGAGTTTGCACTTTGAGGCCAGAAAGCACCTACTTGAGTATGACGACGTGGCAAATGAGCAAAGAAAGACCATCTACAAATACCGCGACGAGCTACTTGATAAGAGTTACGATATGAGTGAAAAGATAGCTCAAAATAGGGTTGAATACGCTACAAATTTACTTGATACGGCTGAAATTTTCCATGGTGGCTTGAAAGATGACTATGACATTAAAAATTTATGCTCTATCATCCTTGCAGATTGTGGCGAAGAGATCGGCGAGAACGAGCTAAAAGGGCTAGAGTATAATGAACTAGTAGAAAAAATAGCGCAAATTTTAGAGGTTAGATATAACGAAAAGATGAGCGTGCTAAATGAAGAGCAAAGAAAAGATATAGAGAAAATTTTATATCTTCAAGTGCTTGATAATGCGTGGAGAGAGCACCTTTATCAGATGGATATCCTAAAAACTGGTATCGGTCTAAGAGGATATAATCAAAAAGATCCATTAGTGGAGTATAAAAAAGAGAGCTACAACCTCTTTATGGAGCTAGTTGGCAGACTAAAAACCGAGAGCGTTAAAACGCTTCAAGTTGTTAGATTTAAGAGCCGCGAGGAGCAAGAAGAGCAAGCTAGGATGATGCTTGAAGCTAGTCAAAATGCTGAAAATGAGCCCCTAAGCTATAATAACCAAGGCGAAGAAGAAAATTTCACGCCTGAAAAAAAGATACCAAGAAACGCTCCATGCCCTTGCGGAAGCGGTAAAAAATATAAAGATTGCCACGGCAAAAGTGGCCCTAAAAAAGGCATATTTGCTTAAAATTTCTACTTTTAAGGCGCCAAAGCGCCTTAATCTTTTAAAGGCTATTTGATGACAAGCTTACCAAAGTACCTACTTTTTAAATATTTAAGATTTGATAAAACTCAGCCATTTATCGCTCTAAGCGCCTTGCTCGCCTTTCTTGGTGTGAGCATCGGACTTATGGTTTTAATAGTTGCTATGGCTATTATGAACGGATTTGACAAAGAATTTGAGCGCAAGCTTTTTACGATGAACTACCCAATAACCGTTCAAAGTGCCTTTAAAGGATCGATCGATGATGGCTTTGTAGATGAGCTAAAGGCTAAATTTAGCGACCTTAAATTTAGTCCATATATCAGCACGCAAGTCATCTACCGCTCGGCAAATGCGCTTGAAGGTGGGCTAATTTATGGCGTAAATTTTAAAGATGAAAAGCAGATAAACTCGGTCGTAAATGAAGCTTTAAAAGATAAAGAGCTAGAGGGTTTTGAGATACTTGTGGGAAGCGGCATAACGAGTGAGTTTAGACTAAGAGATGATGAAAAACTAACGCTTATCTTTACAAAGGCTGATCCAGCTGGCTTTTCGCTAACGCCAAAGATGAAGCGCTTTGATATAGGCGGCTCATTTACATCTGGGTTAATCGCCTATGACAAGGCGTTTTCATATACTTCAGTTGATGCATTAAGGAAAATTTTGGACTATCCAAAGGGCGTTTATGATGGAATTCACATCTTTTCAAGTAAGCCATTTGATGATATAAAAAGGGTGCGCGAAGGCCTACCAACTGGCACGGTTGCCATTGGCTGGTGGGAGCAAAATGGCAACTTTTTCTCAGCACTCGCACTTGAAAAAAGAGCACTTTTTATAGTTTTGATGCTCATTATCCTTGTGGCGTCACTAAATATCATAAGCTCGCTACTAATGACCGTGATGAACCGCAGGCAGGAGATCGCCTTACTTTTAGCGCTTGGAGCTAGCAAAGGCGAGATAAAAAGAAGCTTCTTTTATCAAGGGCTAGTAATAGGCGGTGGTGGCATTATATTTGGCTTGGTGCTTGGCTTTTTGGGGCTATTTCTACTTGGAAATTTCAACATCATAGACCTGCCAGCTGACGTCTATGGCTCAAGCAAACTACCACTTGAACTCTCAACCATCGATCTTGTGCTTATCGTAGTTGGAGCTGTGTTTATCGTGGCTATCTCGTCTTACTATCCAGCAAAAAAAGCTACTGAGGTAAATGTGCTTCAAACTTTAAGAAATGAGTAAAGCCTGGCAAAGCTAGGCTTTAAATTTAATTTTTAAAAGTATATTATTTTCTAATATGCTTTTATTTTAATTTGCAATAAATTCTATTTTTTATCTTTTGATAGCTCATCAATTTTTAATTCTTTGCCATTTATATCTAAATGATGCTACGGCTAGACAAATTTTTAGCTTTTTATTGTCTTTATTGTTTCTTATGCAATCAAAAAAGTTGCTAATAGTTTTATCAATTTATTTAAACGAGCTTAACAAAAAATCGTGTTTTAAGAAGCTAAATTTACTACGCTCTTACGTCGTGGTCGATCTTGCACTGAAGGGCTTCATGAACAAGTGTTTTTGCCATGACGCGCTCCTCGCTTATAAGGTGGAAATTTGCACCTAGCTCGCCAAAGATATCTTTGTTGCCCTCGCCATTTGCCTTGATGATCGTTTGGATATTTGCTCCGTAGTCTTTGATCTTTTGCGCGATCAGCTCAACTCTTTGCTCGTTATTTACAGTTATGATGACAGCGGCTGCGTCGTCTAGGCAGGCATTTTCAAGGGTGTTGCTTTGAAGCACGTTTCCTAAAAATACATTTTCCCCGCGGCTCCTACCAAGCTCAACTAGGCTGATGTCGTTATCAAGCACGATGTATAAAAGCTTTGTCTCTTTTAGCCTTAAAACGACCTCTTGACCGAGCCTATCATAGCCAAAGACTACGATGTGATTTTTTAGTTTTTGTGGCTTTAAAGTCTCGTTTGACTCAACTACCACCTCACGCTCTACAAGATCAGCTAAAGCGTCAAGCTTTTTAAGTATAAAAGGTGTTGCAAACATCGATATAACAGAGGCTGCGATGAAAATTTGAGCTGTTTGGACATCAAGTAAATTTCTAGTAGTCATCAGTCCAAAGACAGCCAGTGCAAATTCGCCGATCTGACAGACGCTAAGTGCGGTCTTAGCAGCGACCCTGCGTTTTAAGTAGATATTTAAAACGGCAAAAACGACGATGGCTTTTACGACCATTATGCTAAAGACTAGACCTAGAACTAGCCAGATGTTTGAGAGCACGACTACAAAATTTATCTGCATGCCAACGGTTATGAAAAATAGTCCAAGAAGCAGATCTCTAAAAGGTATGAGATCGACCTCGATCTGGTGCTTATACTGCGTCTCTGCCATCATCATGCCAGCTAAGAACGCACCAAGAGAGTATGAAAAGCCAAAGAAGTGAGCTAGCGTGCTGGCGCCAACGACTAAAAAGAGGATAGTTGCGATAAAAACCTCTTGAGAGTTTGTCTGAACGACTTTGTAAAATATCCAGTTGATGACGTATTTGCCGAGCAAAAATAGCACAACGATAAGGATAACCGCACTCGTAAATGTCTTTAGCAAAAGCTCATTTATCGAGGCATCTTGCGAGCTAAACATATCTATCATAAGTAAGATCGGGATGACGGCGATATCTTGAAATAGTAAAATTCCAAGTGCCTTTCTACCATAAATTTTACTCACATCGCCGTTGTCATTTAGCGTTTTTAGCACGATCGCAGTTGATGATAGAGCAAAGGCAAGACCAGCTATAAGCGCTGTCTCGTCCTTTAGATGAAGCGCGTAGTAGAGCATCACGCCCATCACAAAGCCGCTTAAACAAACTTGCAGACCGCCATTTAGAAAGACCTCTTTTTTCATGCTCATCAGGTGCTTAAAGCTAAACTCAAGTCCGATCGTAAACATCAAAAATGCGATACCAAATTCAGCTATATGAGAAATTTCATCGTTGCTTTTTAGGTTGAAAAATTCTGATATAAGCGTGCCGGTTACGATGTAGCCGATGATGGTTGGTATCTGAAATTTCTTAAAAATGACATTTAACGCGACTGAGATAGCAGCGACAAGCAAGAAGCCTTCTAAAATTTGTTCCATATATTATTTTTTGCCTTCGTAAAATACAAGATCAAAGCTACTTTTCCTCTTTACTAGCGATCTTTTGGTGCTAGTTTGACTGGTAGCTTCGTGTAATTTTTTATTTAACTCATCAATAGTTGCTTCTAAATCGTCAATTTTCTCTTTTAGCTGAAGTATCACATCAACACCTGCTAAATTTACGCCAAGTTCGCGGGTCAAATTTAGTATCGTTTTGACGCGATCAACGTCTTTTTGCGAGTAGAGCCTCATCTTGCCATCTGTTCTTGATGGTTCAACTAGTCCTTCTCTTTCGTATTGTCTTAAAGTTTGTGGATGTATGCTTAAAACCTTTGCTACAACGCTTATTAAAAAAAGTGGTTCTTCATAATTTTGCATTTTTTACTCCGGTAATTTTTCTTTTAACTCTTTTACTAAGCCCTCGTCAAGCTCACTGATATTTGGAAGTTTTACCCTAGCTTTTAAGTAAAGATCGCCATAAATTCCACTCTTTCTATTTTGCACGCCGTATCCTTTCAAGCGGATCTTCGTGCCTGTTTTTGAGTTCTCAGCGATTTTGATGGTTACATCTTTTTTATATGTATGCACATTTATCTTGCCGCCAAAGAGCATAGTTTTTAGTGGAATTTCTACATCTTTATAAAGATCATCTCCGACTCTTTCGTACTCGTCACTTGGCTCAACGCTAATGGCAAGTATAAGATCGCCAGTTTGACCGCCGGCACTCTTGCCTTTGCCTTTTATGCGAAGCTTTTCGCCGCCTTCTATGCCGCTTGGGATCTTTATCTTGATGCTTTCGCCATTAAAATTTATCTTATGTTCGCCGCCAGTTACAGCCACGTCAAATGGTATAGAAATTTTAGCATTTACATCTATATCAGCTCCTCCAAAGCCAAATCCGCCTCCGCCAAAGCCTTCAAATCCTTCAAAACCTCCGCCAAAGCCACCGCTAAATTTAGCGCCGCCTCCGCCAAAGCCGCCTGAGAAGATATTTTTCAAGATATCGTTTAGATCGCCCATATCGGCCGAGCCTCTGGCAAAGTCGTGGAAATTTTGACCGCCAAACATATTGTCGCCGTATTGATCATACTGGGCACGTTTTTTCTCGTCACTTAAAATTTCATAAGCAGCGTTTATCTCTTTAAATTTATCCTCTGCTCCAGGGTCTTTGTTGATGTCTGGATGGTACTTTCTAGCAAGTTTTCTATAAGCTTTTTTTATCTCGTCGCTTGATGCGCCTTTTGAAACTCCTAAAGTTTCATATAAGCTTTCGCTCATATATTCTCCTTATGTTTTTTGACACGGATTATATCACAAAACTTTAGTCTATGCAAGTCAAGTTTATTTTTATTTACAAAGGAGAAAAAAGCGTTAAGATTTTATTTTTAAGCTCTATTTATAATTTCAATACATTTTCAATTTAAAGGAAAAAAATGAAAAAATTTATGCTAATTTCATTAGCAGCGGCTTCTTTGCTAATGGGAGCTGATATTAAATTTAACGAAGCAAACCAAGATGTAACTAGAGTTTCGCCGTTAAGCGATAAAAATAGCGTGCTCTCATACTACGACTCTATCGCTCAGGCAAAACTTTCAGTAGTAAATATCTCAACTACAAAAACAGTAAGTAATGCAGGCATCGAGCAGATGTTTAATGACCCGTTTTTTAATGAATTTTTTGGATTTAACTTTGCAAAACCAAAAGAGAAAGAAAAAACAACCTCTCTTGGCTCTGGTGTCATCATCTCAAATGACGGCTACATCGTTACAAACAACCATGTCATCGAAGATAGCGACCAGATCGTTGTGACCTTGGCAAAGGGCGGTAAGGAGTATAAAGCTAAGCTAATAGGCAGTGATCCAAAGACCGATCTAGCCGTTATAAAGATAGAGGCAAATGGGCTAAATGCGATAACATTTGCTGACTCGTCAAAGCTACTTGACGCGGACGTAGTCTTTGCCATAGGCAATCCTTTTGGCGTAGGCGAGAGCATCACTCAAGGCATCGTCTCAGGGCTAAATAAAGATGATATCGGACTTAATCAATATGAAAATTTCATCCAAACAGACGCCTCTATAAATCCTGGCAACTCAGGTGGTGCTTTGGTTGATAGCAGAGGCTATTTAGTTGGTATAAACTCAGCCATACTTTCAAAAAGTGGTGGCAACAACGGCATAGGCTTTGCCATACCATCAAATATGGTAAAAGATATCGCTAAAAAGCTAATAACTGACGGCAAGATCGAACGTGGTTTTATCGGCGTAACGATAGCAAATTTAACTGATGAGCAAAAAGAGCTTTATACAAATAAAGAGGGCGCACTAATAAGCGGCGTAGAGCAGGGCATGCCAGCAGATGAAGCAGGGCTAAAAAGAGGCGACTTGGTTATTTCAGCAAACGGCAAAGCTATCAAAAATGCAAATGATCTTAAAAATTTCATCGGCTCATTAACTCCAAATAGCAGCGTTGATATAACTTACGAGCGATCAAATAAAGTGATGAATACAAAAATCAAGCTTGTAAATATGGATCACAACGCAAAAGATGCGACAAAAAGCGTCATCATCGAAGGTCTTAGCGTTAGTAATCTAAGCGATGAGATAAGATTTAAGTATAAAATCAGCCCAGATACTCAAGGCGTGCTTGTAACTGACGTAAAATCTGGCTCAAAAGCTGAAGACTTTGGCTTTGAAAGAGGCGACGTGATCGTTCAAGTTGGCGAAGAGAGCATAAAAGATATTCAAACATTTGCAAGCACTGTTAAAAATGCAAAAGGCAAAAAGACGCTAGTGTGGATAAACCGCGGCGGCATCATGCAAGGCCTTGTTATAAAATAACTACTTAAGAGCTGAAATTTCAGCTCTTAACTCTTTTAAATTTTTAAAACCTTTATCTGCTATAATCCTTAAAAATAAATTTACATCAGGAAAGATCATGACTAGAATTTTAATGATAGAAGATGATATGGAGCTTGCTGAAATTTTAACTGAATACCTAGAAAACTACGACATAAAAGTAACGACGGCTGAGGAGCCATATATCGGACTATCTACTTTAAATACAAGTGAATTTGACCTAGTTATCCTTGATCTTACGCTCCCTGGCATGGACGGACTAGAGGTGTGCAAAGAGATAAGAAAAAAGCACAACATCCCTATAATCATCTCAAGCGCAAGGCACGATATAACGGACAAAGTAAATGCCCTAGATAACGGCGCGGATGACTATCTACCAAAGCCTTATGACCCACAAGAGCTTCTTGCTCGCATAAAAAGCCATCTAAGAAGGCAGAGCATCGCCCCTACAAATGACGCAAGAAATTTAAACAAAGACTTAGTTTTAAAAGAATTTGAGCGGGAAATTTTATTTAAAGGAAGCGTGCTAAATTTAACCGCAGCGGAGTATGACATCTTAAAATATCTGCTTCAAAAAGAGGGTGGAGCGGTCACTAGAGAGGAGCTCATCTATAACTGCGAGAGCATAAACGAAGATAGCTCAAACAAAAGTATCGACGTCATCATCGGCAGAATTCGCCAAAAACTAAATGAAAATCCAAAAGAGCCAAAATACATCCACGCGATCCGCGGCATCGGCTATAAGTTGGTTCTTTGATGCCAAGATCTTCTATATTTATCACGATAACGTTTATCTTTGGACTTGCGCTTGTTTCGATATTTCTAGCCTTTTTGTGGCTTATGGGCTTTGACAAGCAAAACTACACAAGAGAGTTAAATAACAAATACTCAAACGTCGCTAGGACAAATTTGCTCTACATGGGTGGTATCATAAACAAAGCTCAGTATGACCGTCAGCTCTCAAACATCGACATGCCAGAGATCACCGCTAAAAATGAAAAAGAAGAAATTTTAAAAAATGCAGCTGTTTTAGAAGAAATTTCAAGTGATCTAGGATCTAGTGCTATCTTGCTTTATGACAAGCACCACTACCTAAAGATCGAGCATTTAGACGAGCTAAAGCTTTTGATGGATAAAGAATTTCAGCCATATAGATACGAGGTGATAAAGGCTGTATTTGCCGTAGTTGCGGTCATTTTGCTGGCTGCTTATATCTTTGTAATTTACAAGATAAAGCCGCTTAGAAAGCTAAAGCGTCAGATCGTGAAATTTGCAAATGGTGAGCTTGACGGCGTGCAAAATGTCGGCAACGGCAAGGATGAAATTTCTGAAGTTTCAGAGGCATTTTATGAGGCTGTTTGTCAGATCAAAGCACTAAATGACTCAAGACATCTTTTCTTAAGAAATATCATGCACGAGCTAAAAACGCCTATCACAAAGGGGCTGATCGCCGCTCAAATGATAGAAAAAAGCAAAAATCAAGAGAGGCTAATCTCCGTTTTTCACAAGCTTGAAAATTTGATAAATGAGCTTGCGGCGATCGAGCAGATCACTTCAAAGATAGGACTTACAAACAAAACGCCTTGCCTTATGAGAGACCTTATCGATGAGGCGATAGATATAGCGATGATCGAAAAAGAGCACGTTGGTATCAGCGAGCTTGATGAGGTTAGGGTGATGGTTGATTTTAAACTATTTTCAGTCGCTATAAAAAATATGATAGATAATGGCATAAAGTACTCAACCGATAAGCACGTAAATATCATGGTTAGCAAGGATCATATGAAATTTATAACCCAAGGCGAGAAGCTAAAAAACGACCTTGACTTTTACATCCAGCCATTTATCAAGGGCGAGGATGCGCAAAAGAGCTTTGGACTAGGCTTATATATAGTTAGCAACATCCTTGAGGCTCATGGATTAAAATTTGGCTATGAATACAAAAATGGAATGAATGTCTTTATTTTTGAAAATTTACAAGATATAATAGCGGCGTAAAATCAAAACCGCAAAAAAGGAGTGTAAAAATGGCGGCAAAAATCTTCTCAGCAGTTGATATTTTATCAATAATTGATCTTGAGATAGCTTTTATAAAGCGATACAAAAACGTAAAGGACTATGCGAAAAATTTATCTTTGATATATTTTTCTTTGCCAAATAGTAAAGAATATGGCGAAATCTTTGAAAAAATCCTAAGACAAACAGACGTTGTCATAAGAGAAAACGAACACTACGTGGTCGTGCTTCACGGCACAAATGAGAGAGGCGCTAGTGAGCTACTAACTGGCATACAAGAGTTTTTAAACGCTGAACCGATCGATCTAGTAGTTACCTATCCAAAAGATGGAAAAGACGCAAAAGAGCTTACTATAAAACTTCAAGATGAGATAAAAGACAACTATGGCGTCTTGCTTGAGATGCTTGTAAATCAAGATAAATTCGAAGTCTTTGAAGATATCGTTTGAGATAAATTTAATAAAATAATTTATTAGAAAATCCAATAAAAAGCAGGTAGTGTGTTAGCACTATCTGCACCCATAACGTTATACTAGCTAAGAGGATTTTTAATTTAAGCCTATTAGCTCTTAATATTAAATTTAATTAGATTGTGTTGTAAATTTTAAAATTCCATTCACTCGCAAGAATTGACTACTAAAATTTGGCTTCGCT
>CAUQCU010000046.1:0-14607 GCA_963516555.1 Campylobacter concisus
CTTAGCTCAAATTTTAGAGCCGAAATTACTCGTTCATGAAATTTTAAAATTTGTCAGAGTTTTTTTAACCGCATGCAGCACGATAGTGCCATCGCATGCACATCTAACGTGCGAGGGGTTTGTGGGATCTAAAGGGAGATAAGGGGACGGTCTCGTAACTCGAGTCCCCTTGTCTCCCTTTTAAGTAAAAAGAAATTTTGCAAATTTAATCAAGTTGCCTTTACAAATTTTAAAATTTCATTCACTCGCAAGAATTGACTACTAAAATTTGGCTTCGCTTACTGATTAGCTCAAATTTTAGAGCCGAAATTATTCGTTCATGAAATTTTAAAATTTACTTGACGCCCACATGATTTAACAAAGCAAATTTATAAATTTTAAAATTTAAATTTCACCGAGCGGTAGGTCTGATCAAACCTAAACGTTAGCAGATTTTGCAGTATCCCAAAAAGTACCATGAAGGTGACAAAGCTGCTTCCGCCGTAGCTAAAAAACGGCAGTGGCACGCCCACAACCGGCGCAAAACCGATCGTCATCGATACATTTACTCCCACATAAACAAAGATGAGCGCGGCTATGCCAGTGGCGGTCACCTGCGTGAAATAATCATTCTTAAGGCCGTAGTTTAGGCTAAGAAGATGCGTTATAAGCGCTCCATAAAGCCCCAGCAAAAGCAGCGCTCCGTAAAAGCCAAAACGCTCGATATTATAAGCAAAGATGAAGTCACTTGTGGCAATTGGCAAAAATTTAAAGTGCGTCTGCGTAGCCTCATCTTTTGGCTTGCCTTTTAGCCCGCCGCTACCTATGGCGATGATGCTTTGCTTTACGTGGTAGCTTGGCTCTTCGGCGATGAAGTCGTGGATCCTCTTTTTTTGATAATCATGCAAATTTTCATACAAAACCGGCGCGGAAAAGCCTATGGCAAGGATGATACAGATCCAAATTTTCTTATTTACGCCGATTACAAAAAGGATGGTGTAGCCAACTATCAAAAGTATGAGCGCGGTGCCAAGATCAGGCTCTTTCATGATGAGCGCAAATGGCAAAAGTATGTAAAAACTAAGCCTTAAAAAGTCTTTTAGCCCGTATCCATCGACTTCTGGTGGGCGCTGCTTAACTAGATAGGCTAGCATCAGCAAAAAAGCTGGCTTCATGAGCTCTGATGGCTGAAGTGTGAAGTGAACGAATGGAATTTCCAGCCAGCGTTTGGCTCCAAGCTTGCTAACACCAAAGATATCGACGCTTAAAAGCAGCACGATGCAAACCCAGTAAAACATCGGAATGATCCAGTCGATGCGCCTAATAGGCAGCAAAAATGCTATGAAAAATGAGACAAATCCTATGCCAAAATACACAAGCTGTTTGTTTGCTAAAACGTCGTTTGCTTCGGAAACTAGGATGTATGAGATGGCTATGATTGGGATTATTAAAAACGGCTGAATAAAATCAAAATGTGTTAAAATACGCCGATCTAGTTTTATCAAGAAGCAAACCTTGTTTTTTGGGCTAGATTATATCACAAACAAGGCTTTGATTTTGGTTAAATTTAATGTTTCAAATAGCTCAAGACTCGACGTTGCAGTGGCCAAAGAGCTTCAAATTTCACGTAATCAAGCTTTAAATTTGATAAAAGACTCTCTTGTAAGCGTAAATTTAAAACCAGTCTCAAAACCAAGTTTTATTTTAAACGAAAACGACGAAATTTGCGTAAATTTTGCCCCAAAAAAAGAGGTGCAAAACGGATACGAAGTAAATTTTGATATCCCGATTATATATGAAGACGACGATCTCATAGTGCTAAACAAGCCCCCACAAATCGTCGTTCACCAAGCCCCAAGCGTCAAAGAGGCGACACTTGTTGAGTGGCTAAACAAAAAAGGCTTTATGCTTTCAAATTTAAACGGCGACGTAAGAGCTGGCATCGTCCACCGCCTAGATAAGGGCACGAGTGGCGCTATCGTCGTTGCTAAAAACAACTTCTCCCACGCAAAACTTAGCGAGCAACTAAGCGATAAGAGCATGGGACGAATTTATCTAGCGCTCACCGACTTGCCCCTAAAAGAGGACGTCGTCATCGACAAGCCAATCGGCAGAAATCCAAACAACCGCCTAAAAAAAGCGATCGTTGCGGACGCTAAATTTGCAAAAAGTGCCTTTGTAAATTTGCTAAGTGAAGGCGGAGTAAATTTGATAGCGGCAAAGCTTTTTACAGGTAGGACGCATCAGATAAGAGTGCATCTTGCTAGCATAAATCGCCACATTTTAGGCGATGATTTATACGGATTTAAGAGCCAAGGCGATAAAATAAGCAGGGTTATGCTTCACGCTTATATGCTCTATTTTATCCATCCGCGAACTGGCAAAAGGGTAGAATTTACCGCAAAAACGTATGATGACTTTAACCAAATAATTTACAAAAAAATTCCCAAGGAGATTTTTGATGAAAAAATTTGCCCTACGCATATTGACACCATTTTTAGTAGCTTTCTTAGCGGGATGCGGCTCTAGCGTACCGACTCAGCAAAGCACATCACTACCAACTATTACAAGCTTAAAAACTATTTCAGACATGACAGAAGTTGGCTTCGAGTGGAACCCAGTGACCGATGAGAGCGTCGTTGGCTACTACCTTTACCGCTCAAATCCAAACGATGCAAACTCAAAAATGCAACTAGTTGCAAATATAAAAGACCGCTTTGCTACGCACTACGTGGATCGCGACCTAGCTCCAGAGACGACTTACTCATATCAGATGAGAACCTACTCAAGCAACGCCATCTCTCAACCAGGTGCGATCGCAACTGCGACAACTAAGCCACTACTTGACTCTGTGCCATTTGCGCAAGCTATCACAGGACTTCCAGGCCGCGTAAAAGTGATCTGGAGACCACATCCTGATAGCACAGTAGCAAGCTATATCATCCAAAGAAGCGATGCAGGAGCTAATAAATTTAGCCAGATCGCAGAGGTAAATGGCAGACTAAATGCCGAGTATATCGACACTGAGGTAAAACCTGGCAGGTCTTATGAGTATAGGATCTTAGTTAAAACTTCTTCTGGCGTCATCTCAAAACCAAGTCAAAACATAAGCGCCACAACAAAGGAGTTACCCTAAATCAGTAACGAATGTCCAAGCGACCAAAAATGCACCAAAAAAGATCATCTTAACGTGGGATTACGCGCCGGCTGAGGATTTTGCTTATTTTAAGGTTTATAGAACGACAAGTAAAATTTTACCTTACACATACCTAGCAAAAACGACTAGCAACACCTATGAAGACCTTATAAACACAAACGCAGCGACAAGGTATTATAGAGTCACAGCAGTCGATAAAGACGGCCTTGAGAGCTTAAAACAAGAAGAGCCAATCGTTGGTAGCACGCTTGGCGCACCAAAAACTCCAAGCATAAGCGCTAGTTACGATGGCAGCGGTGTAAATGTAAGCTGGAGTGCAGTTGATAGAGCTAGCTCATACACAGTTTATCGAAGCGGTGCTAGCGAGAAAGTCTTTAGCGGTATAAGTGATACTGGGCTTAGAGATGACAGCGTTCAAGCGGGTGCTAGCTACTCTTACAGCGTCGTAGCAGTCGATGAGTACGGCATCGCTTCTGATAAGTCGTCAAAAGCAGAAGTTAGCACAAAATAATGCCAAATTTCATAGCTTCGTCCTTAAAAGAGCTCTCGTTTCCATTTGGTAACGACAAGATCAAATTTCTTTGGCAAGCAAGTGGCCGAAACGAGAGGCTCATCTATACAAAAAATGAAGATGAAGGCTTTTTTCTAGTCGTAAAACCTGGTAAAAATGGCGTCGTCGTAAAGGGAGAAAAGCTTACTAAGCCAGCTAAAGTCGGACTTTTACAAGAAGCACTTGAGCTTTTTAAAGAACAAAGTTGTAACGGCATCATCAGCCAAGCATTTGCCGTGAAAAAGACAAATTTGACCAAAAAAGTTAGTGAAATTTTAAGTCTTGAAGAGTTTGCGCCAGCATTTTGCGAGCTAAAGGATAAATTTGAAGAGATATTTATCGAGATCGGCTTTGGCTCTGGCAGACACTTGCTCTATCAAGCTAAAAATAACCCAAAAGCCCTAGTTATAGGCATAGAAGTCTATAAGCCAAGCATCGAGCAAGTAGCAAAGCTAGCTAGGGCAAGTGCCCTAGAAAACGTGAGGCTGATAAATACCGACGCAAGGCTCTTACTCTCGCTTGTTGGATCAAATTTAGTTGATAGAGTGTTTTTGCACTTTCCAGTGCCGTGGGATAAGGCCGAGCATAGACGCGTGGTCTCATCGGCGTTTGCACTTGAATGTGAGAGGATACTAAAAGTGGGTGGTAAATTTGAGTTAAGGAGTGATAGCAAGGAGTATTGCGACTTTAGTTTGAGTAAATTTTTAGAGCCCACAAACTCAAAAATCGAAGCTTTTAAAAATAGAAATTTAGAAGTAACAAGCAAGTATGAAGACCGCTGGAGACGACAAGATAAGGATATCTACGACGTTATTTATACTTGTGAGGTTGAAAGTATCGAGAGCGTTTTGGCTGGGGATTTTAGCTTTAAAGAAAAGGCAAACGTAAAAAATATCATTAAAAATTTCAAAAATTTCATCATAAAAAAAGAGGATCATTTTTTACATTTTGAGGAAATTTACACCATAAACGATGGTGAAATTTTGCTAAAAGTCGCCTTTGGAGCGTTTAACAAACCAGAGCAGTGTTTCATCAAAATAAGCGATGAGAAAAGCGAATATTTTATAAAAAAACCGATTTTAATACGTGAAAATTTAGCAGCACACGAGCTTTTGAAGGAGTATTTGGCTGATGCAAGAGATAATTAGTGCAAGAAATTTAAGCCTAGCTTATGAGCGCAACGAGGTTGTGATCAATAGCGTAAATTTAGACATCTACGCAAATGACTTTGTCTTTATCACAGGCAAGAGTGGAAGCGGAAAAAGCACGCTTTTAAAGTCATTTTACGGAGAAATTTCACCACTTGCAGGCGAGCTAAATGTCTGCATGACGCAAATGGACGATATCGATGACAAAAGACTTTGCGAGCTTAGGCAGCGAGTTGGCATTATATTTCAAAACTATCGCTTGATAAATGAGTGGAATGTCGAAAAAAACGTCATGCTGCCACTCATCATCAAAGGCGTCAATCAAAATGTGAGCAAAAAGCAGGTGGCTAAACTTTTAAAGCACGTAAATATGCTTCACAAAGCTGATAAATATCCTCGTGAGCTAAGCGGCGGCGAGCAGCAAAGAGTCGCCATGGCAAGAGCACTCGCGCACAATCCAAATTTGCTCTTATGTGACGAGCCAACGGGAAATTTAGACGAATACTCAAGCGACGTCATCTGGTCGCTTCTAAAATCAGCCAGAGAATTTCTAGGCACAAGCGTGGTCGTGGTGACGCATCACATCCCATCAACGCTTCGCATCCCATACCGCCACTTCGTCATAGAAAATGGAGGCGTGCATGAGATCGCTTAAAAACCACCTTGGATTTATCCTGCCGTTAATCGCGCTTTTATTTTCAGTGCAGTTTAGCCTCACAGCAGACAAGATCGTAAGAGAGTATGAGCGCCTTATGGGAAATGACTACAACATCGTGGTGGTTTCAAACAAAGAGTTAAGCGAGCCAGTGCTAAAGCCAGTGGTTAGCACGCTAGCTAGCGTCGAGCCACTAAGCCCGCAAAAGATCATAGATCGCCTATCAAACGACATCTCGGCTAAAAATTTATCTATCCTTCAAAATGCCTTGCCTAAATTTTACTCGCTAAGACTAAGCGAATTTCCATCACCAGAATATATGGAGGAGATAAAGCAAAAGCTTTTGAAATTTGATGGTATAAGCAAGGTCGAGACATTTTCAAAGACCCATGATAAGGTCTTTAAGATGCTAAATTTAGCTAAAAGCATATCTTATGCATTTATGGCGATACTTTGTGTTGTTGGGCTTATGCTTATGCTTAAACAGACTAAAATTTGGCTATTTGAGCATAGAGAGCGCATTGAAATAATGACGCTTTTTGGAGCGCCATTTTGGTTAAAATCAGCCATGCTTTATAAATCAGCCATGGTTGATAGCATAGTTGCGACCATTGTTGTTGGTGCTTTTTTCTTTTTCTTACCAAATTTTGAAATTTTTAGAGAAAATGCCGCAAGCATCGATGTAGTCTTGCCTAGCCTTGATCTTTCAAGAGATATATTTATCCTTTTTGGCGTGGCTGTGGTTTTAAGCATTTTTGCTGTTAGTTTAGTGATGAGTAAGGCTAGAAAAAGCACGATATGAAAAAAGGAATTTTTACACTTTTGCTAGCTTTTAGTCTAGCTTTTGCATCAAATACTAAAGAGAAGATAAAAGACTCCAAAAACTCGCTAAGATCGACGCAGGCGATGAGCGAGCAGCTTAGTAAAAAGCTTGATGACTTGGCTGGCGATATTGTAAATGGCGAGAAAAAACTGCGCGGCATAAGCGGCGATATCACAAATTTAAAAGGTCAAATTTCTGTTCTTGAGACAAATGCTTCAAAAGCGCTTCTTGAGCTTGATGATCTAACAAAGCAAAACAAAGAGCTAGAGCGCACCCAAAAAGAGCTAGAGCAAAACATGATAAGGATCATCGCAGAAGACCTCTCATTTGATCTTATGATGTCTGCAAGCGAGGGCAAACAAAGCGAAGAGAGCATTATCTCATCGCAAATTTTAACCAAGCTAAATGCCATAGCAAAAGAGGACTTTAAAAGGCTTAGTGAGAACTACGAAGATACGATAGAAAAGATAAAAAACAAATCAAGCAAGATAAACGAGATAAACTCAAGCATAAAAAACTATAGGCGCAAGCAAAATGATCTGCAAAGCTTAGAGAGCACGCAGAAAAATACAATAAACGGGCTAAAACGTGATAAAGAAATTTACAGCAAAAAGCTAGCCAAGCTTCAAGCTCAACAAGACGAGCTAAGAAAGACACTTGAGCAGCTTGCTATCATGCAAAAACAAGAGGATGAAGCAGCTGCTAGAGCTGCTAGAGAAAAGCAAGAAAGAGCAGCTAGCAAAGGTGGCAAAAAGGGCGAAAAGAGCCAGCCAATGGGTGGGGGCTATCAGACAAGCTCAGTTAAAAGATACTCAGGCGCAAGGACGATCGCTCCGCTTGATAGCTACTCTGTAAAACAAAAATTTGGCAATTACGTAGATCCGATATATAACATCAAAATTTTCAACGAGTCAGTCATACTTCGCTCAAGCACGCCAGATGCGAAGGTTAAAAGCGTGCTAAATGGCAAGGTGGTCTTTGCAAAAGCTACTCCGATGCTTGAAAATGTCGTTATCATCGAAAACGAAAACGGCATCCACACGATCTACGCCCACCTAAGCCAGATCGCACCAACTGTAAAAGTGGGCTCAGTCGTGCAAAAAGGCTACGTCATAGGCCGAGTTAGAAACGATCTCACATTTGAAGTGACGCAAAGAAACTACCATATCGACCCGCTTGAAATGATCTCAAAATAGTCACTTTGTAAGCGTTATTAGCTAAATTTAAAGCCTTTTTGGCTAAAATGCGTGAATTTCAAGGAGCATGACAATGAGTAAGAGAAAACGCGTATTGGTCAAATTTTCAGGCGAGGCCTTGGCTGGAGAAAATGGTTTTGGTATAGACACAGCTGTGCTTAAATTTATAGCAAGCGAGATAAAAGAGCTTATAGAAAATGATATCGAAGTTGGCATCGTAATAGGCGGTGGCAACATAGTGCGCGGTGTGAGCGCTGCAAAAGATGGTATCATCAAGCGAACAAGCGGCGATCACATGGGCATGCTAGCAACTGTCATCAACTCGATCGCGATGCGTGAAGCTTTAGAGCGAAGCGGGCTTGAAGTAAGAGTGCAAAGCGCGATCAAGATGGAGGCGATCTGTGAGACCTTCATCGTAGGACGTGCGCAGCGTCATTTGGAAAAGGGCAGAGTTGTCATCTTTGCTGCAGGCACTGGTAACCCATTCTTCACAACAGACACCGCAGCCACGCTAAGAGCTATCGAGATCGGCTCAGATATGATCATAAAAGCGACAAAAGTTGATGGCGTTTATGACAAAGATCCTAAAAAATTCAAAGATGCAAAACTTCTAAAATCACTAAACTACGAAAAGGCGATGAGCGATGATATCAAGGTTATGGACGATACTGCCATAGCTTTAGCAAAAGATAACGCACTGCCGATCTTAGTTTGTAATATGTTTAAGGCTGGAAATTTATTAAAAATAATAAATGAAGAAGAAGCAGCCCTATACTCAGTTGTAAAATAAATTTCAAAAAGGATAAAAATGAGAACAGAACAAATCACAGCAAGAGCGCTAAAACAAGTAGGAGATGACAGATATAAGCTTTCACTTATCGTTGCAAAGCGTGCAGAAGCGCTAGCAAATGGCGCCATAGCTTTAGTTGATGCTGATACTTCAAAGATGAAATTTGCTGACATCGCACTACTTGAAGTGGCTGAGGGCAAAATAGGCTTAGAGGCAATAGTTGAAGGAAAATAGTCTTTTTTTAGAGCAGTTAATCGAGCAAATTTTAGCTTGTAAAAACGTTTCAGAAGCGATAAAACTGCTCTTTTCTCTTTGTGAAAGAAGTGAAATTTTAGACAAAGCCGTAGATAGCTGCGTCACCTCTCACGCGGGACAATACCGCAAAAGTGGCGAACCATACGCCATCCACCCCATCTTAGTAGCCTCTATCGTAGCAAATATGGGCGGCGATGAGAGCATGGTCATAGCTGCACTCCTTCATGACGTGGTCGAAGATACTGACGTAACGTTAGGTGAGCTTCAAGCTGAATTTGGCGATGAGGTTGCAAAGCTGGTTGAAGGGCTTACAAAGATAGTTGCCATTAGAGAAAACAAGCTCGCAAGCTCAGATAGCAACGAAAAACTGGCAAGCTCGGCGCTAACTTTTAGAAAGATGCTCTTGATCTCCATAGAAGACGTCAGAGTTCTTGTCGTAAAGCTTTGCGACAGACTTCACAACATGCTAACTCTTGAAGCACTAAGGCCTGAAAAGCAAAAACGCATAGCCGAAGAGACGCTTATGGTCTATGCTCCGATCGCTCATAGGCTGGGAATTTCATCGATCAAAAACATCCTTGAAGACCTAAGCTTTAAGTATGCGATGCCAGAAGAATACGCAAAGATCGATAGCTACCTAAACAAAAATAAGCAGCAGCTTAGCCTAAAGCTAAATGCTTTTCACGAAAAGGTAAGTCAAATTTTGCTCGAAAATGGCTTTATTGAAGGCACTTTTGAGATACAAAAACGCATAAAACACTACTACTCGATCTATCTAAAAATGCAAAGAAAGGGCATTTCTATCGAAGAGGTGCTTGACTTGCTTGCCATTAGGATCATCGTGCAAAAGCCGCTTGATTGCTACCTTGCACTTGGAAATTTGCATATAAATTTTAACCCCCTTATTTCAAGATTTAAAGACTATATCGCGCTTCCAAAGCAAAATGGCTATCAAACGATACACACAACCATTTTTGATAATAAAAGCATATTTGAGGCGCAAGTTCGCACTTATGATATGCATAAAACCGCTGAATACGGCGTCGCTGCGCACTGGAAATATAAAAACGGCGAGGGCAGCCTCTTAAATCCAAAGCTTGACTGGCTAAATGACATCAGCATGCAAAATAGCGAGAACGAAAGCAATGTCGAAGAGCTATATGAATACGCAAAAGATAGCCTATATATCGAAGATATCGCAGTTTATTCTCCAAAGGGCGAGGTCTTTACATTGCCACGTGGTGCTACAGCGCTTGATTATGCTTATGAGATACACTCAGAGATCGGACTTTACGCAAAAGAAGCTTATATAAACCGCGTTAGGATGCCGCTTCTAACGGAGCTAAAAAATGGCGACATCGTTAGGATAGTAACTGGCGAAGAGGCTAAATTTCGCTGTTCGTGGATAAATAGCGTGCGAACAGGCAAGGCAAAGGCGACGATAAGGTCATTTTGTAAGCAAAAGATAAGAGATATAAACTACAAAATGGCGATCGATATCTTAAAATCAGTATTTAACGTCTCAAAAGATAGAATTTTAGAGTGGGTAGAGAGCGAAAATTTAGGCAAAAAGGTCTTTCGCGCAGCAACTGATAGCGAGTATCTGCAAGAAGTGGCAAATATGCTTAAAAAATACATCAGAAAAGAGCGCCCATTTATGATCTCTTTGGGCGACAAATACCAGATCAAAAAGCAAAAATTTGAAAACATAGTGATCTACTCAAATCACAAAATTTCAAATGTCGAGTTTGATTATTGTTGCAATCCAAAAAGGGGCGATAGTATAGTTGGCTTTAAAAATGGCCACACCGTGACAGTGCATCACAAGCTTTGCGAGCGCGCTGGCAAGCTAATGGATAAAGGCGATGAGATCATCTTTGTCAAATGGACGAGAAATGCCCCACATAGGTATAAAATTTTATTAAATTTAGAAAACAGAAAAGGTGCGTTGGCTGAATTTTTAACATATCTTGCTAGACTTGATATAAATTTAGCTACAATCTCGCTAAACGAAGCAAATGATCTTAGCGGAGATACGTTTGAAATAAGCGTCGAAATAGCAGAAAACATCGATGCAAACGAGATCAAAGAGAAGATCAAAGATAGATATAAGATTATTGATTTTGTTTCGCAAAGCGACCCATATCATAATTAGGAGAGAAAAATGGTTCAAGATATAGACGATATTTTACAAGAGATAAACCGCGGCGTTGCCGAGATGATCGATGCTGAGAGAGTTGAAAATTTAGTTAAAAATTATTATGAAAAAGGCGAAAATTTCTACGTAAAAGCAGGCTTTGACCCAACAGCTCCAGACCTTCACCTAGGTCACACAGTAGTTTTAAACAAGATGGCTTTGCTTCAAAAACATGGCGCGATCGTGCAGTTTTTGATAGGCGATTTTACCGCTAAAATAGGCGATCCAACAGGCAAGTCAGCCACTAGAAAAAAGCTAGATCAAGAGACCGTTTTAAAAAATGCCAAAACTTACGAAGAGCAAGTTTTTAAAATTTTAGATCCTAAAAAAACTGTGATAATGTTTAACTCAAAATGGTCAAATGAGCTTGGCGCTGCTGGGATGATTGAGCTAACTAGCACATTTTCAGTAGCTAGAATGCTAGAGCGAGATGACTTTGAAAAGAGGATAAAAGCGGGCAATCCTATATCAATCTCTGAGTTTATGTATCCGCTTCTTCAAGGATATGATAGCGTTGCTATGAAGTGCGACATCGAGATGGGTGGCACAGATCAGAAATTTAACCTTCTAATGGGCAGAACCTTGCAGCGAACATATAATATCGGCAAAGAGCAAGCCGTCATCATGATGCCACTTCTTGAGGGGCTTGATGGCGTAAATAAGATGAGCAAGAGCCTTGGCAACTACATAGGCGTAACTGAAAATGCAAATGATATGTTTGCAAAAACGCTTAGCATAAGTGATGAGCTTATGTGGCGCTGGTATGAGCTACTAAGCACAAAAAATCTTGGCGAGATAGAAGAGCTGATGAATGACGTAAATAGTGGCAAATATCATCCAAAAAAGGCAAAAGAGGATCTTGCATACGAGATAACAGCGAGGTATCACGGCGAGGAGGCGGCAAAGGCTGCTATGGCTGAATTTAACAGCGTGCACTCTCAAAATCAGCTCCCAACAGATATGAAAGAATTTAGCTTAAAAGCACCGATTTGGATAGTTGAAGCCTTATCTCAGTGTGGGCTAAGTGAGTCAAATTCTCAAGCAAGGCGAGATATAAAAGCAAACGCAGTTAGCATCAATCAAGAAAAAATTAGTGATGAGCAGTTAAAATTAGGAGCAGGCGAGTATATCTTGCAGGTTGGTAAGCGTAAATTTGCAAAGATAAAGGTTGAATAAATGGAGTTAAAGCCATTAAAAATAGGTAAATACGAGATAAAATACCCGATATTTCAAGGCGGTATGGGGCTTGGCATCAGCTGGGACAAACTAGCTGGCAATGTTAGCTTAGAAGGCGGTCTTGGCATAATTAGCTCAGTTGGCACAGGCTACTATGAAAACCGCAAATTTATAGATAAAGAGCTGAATGCAAAGCCTTTTGGAAGTGAAAATTTCTACTCTACAAGAGGCCTTCGAGCTGTCATAGAAAATGCACGTAAAATTTGTGGTGACTTGCCACTTGGCGTAAATATCATGTATGCTGCAAACGACTACGCAAGGGTGGTTAAAGACGCCTGCGAGGCTGGTATAAACATCATAGTCTCTGGTGCAGGTTTGCCTACAAATTTACCCGAATTTACACAAAATTTTAAAGAGATAGCACTTGTGCCGATCGTCTCGAGCGCAAAAGCACTAAAGATCATCTGTAAGCGCTGGCTACAAAGATATGAGCGCTTGCCTGATGCTGTCGTGCTTGAAGGACCGCTAAGTGGCGGACATCAAGGCTTTACATACGAGCAGTGCTTAGACCCTGAGTTTTCGCTATTTAACCTCATCCCGCAAGTAAAAGCTGAGATCAAAGAGTGGGGCGACTTTCCGCTCATCGCAGCTGGTGGAATTTGGGATAAAAACGATATCGAAAAGGCGATATCACTAGGTGCAGACGGCGTTCAGATGGGCACACGCTTCATCGGCACTCACGAGTGTGACGCAGACATCGGCTTTAAAGAGGTCTTGCTTGCAGCTGAAGAGAAAGACATCGAGCTTATAAAGAGCCCAGTTGGCTATCCAGCTCGCGGAATAAGAACAAATTTGATAAATTTAGTCGATAAAAGAATGGGTCCAAAGATCCAGTGCATAAGCAACTGCGTGAGCCCTTGCCAAAGAGGCAAAGAGGCAAAGCAGGTAGGATATTGCATCGCAGATAGGCTATTTGACGCATATAGCGGCAAAAAAGAGAGTGGGCTATTTTTCACAGGGGCAAATGGCTACAAACTAAAAGAGCTAATAAGCGTAAAAGAGCTAATGCATAAGCTGGTACATGGTGAATGAAACGGGTTTTAATATCTCTTTTTCTAGCATTTAGTTTTCTTTTTGCGACGACAAATTCGCAGACTTTTGCCAATTTCGATAGAAATTTTATGGCTCTAAACAGAAGCGCGAAGATCAAGCTTCACAACGATATAAAAAATATCTATGTCGATGCGATCATTAAAAACGATAAAAACACGAAAAAACAAGCGCTATCAAGGCTAATAACAAGCTCAAAGGCGCTTGGCTTTGACTCAAGCGCATATATAAGAGATCTAAATTCGATAAATGGCGTAAAAGGTGCTAGCATGCCAGCGGTTTCGCCAGCTTTAACGCTACTAAGTGCGACAAAGGTAAATGACACCTTGGTGCTTAAATTTAACACAAAGCTAGATACCGCAAGGCTAAAAACATCATTTGCCAAACAGCAAAATGCCTACAAAAACATCATGGATATTGATGGCAGGCTAAATGGTAACCCACTAACTTATAAAAATTTCATCTCAGACTACATCCACATCTCTCAGTATGATAAAAATACCGTCAGGATCATCTTTTCTGACAAGGTACAAAAGACGATAAAAGCAAATGCAACTGGTGATTTGCTAATAATTAGCGCTCAAAATTTCATCTCAAATGAAAATGTAAGAGCGCCACTTCATAAGCTTAAAAATAAAAATGAAAAGCCAGCACAAAGCGCAGTAGAGCCAAATTTAAAGTCTGAGCCAGCACAAAGCGAGCCAGTAGAAGAGCCTTTGCCTCCAGTTGCAGCGGGTAAATTTTCACGCAACAAAACGATCGTCATCGACCCAGGGCATGGCGGCATAGACCCTGGTGCGGTAAATGGCAGTTTAAAAGAAAAAACAGCCGTTTTGGGCGTGGCCAAAAAGCTTGGTGAGATACTAAAATCTCGTGGTTACAAGGTCTATTTCACCAGATCAACTGATGTTTTTATAAATTTAAGGTCAAGAACAAAATTTGCAAACGACAAGATGGCTGACCTCTTTGTCTCCATCCACGCAAACGCCGCTCCAAACGCTGCTAAAGCAAAGAGCATGCACGGTATCGAGACATTTTTCTTATCGCCTGCAAGAAGCGAGCGCAGCAAAAACGCAGCCGCGCTTGAAAATAAATCAGATATCGAAGAGATGAACTACTTTTCGCAGCAAACGTTTCTAAACGTGCTAAACCGCGAGAAGATCATCGCTTCAAACAAGCTTGGTATCGACATACAAAAAGACATTTTAGCAAGCGCTAGAAAGGTCTATGCAGCTAGCGACGGCAGCGTGCGAGAGGCGCCATTTTGGGTGCTCGTAGGCGCTCTTATGCCAGCGGTTCTTGTCGAGATCGGCTACATCACGCATCCAGTCGAGGGCGAAAAACTCTTTGACGAGGCCTATCAAAAAGCCCTTGCAAACGGCATCGCAAACGGCATAGATGGATATTTTGCAAAAAATAGATGAAAAATGCAAATTTAAGCTTTAAAGGACAAATTCCATTTAACGAAGAGTTTGGCGACATCTACTTTAACACCGAAAAACCCTGGTTTGAGAGCGAATTTGTCTTTGCAAGCGCACTTGATGAAATTTGGCAGAGCAAAGATAGCTTTA
>CAUQCU010000047.1:0-14216 GCA_963516555.1 Campylobacter concisus
ATGTAATCATAACAAAGAGCCACCACATAATATCTATCTTCGCAGAGAATAAAATCATACCTATCAAGAATATAATTAAAACAGCAAGTTTTTGCCTTAGAATTTTTTCAAAATCATCTCTATACGCTCTAAATTTTAAATTTGCTTCGCCTTCTCTTAAGTGAAGAGATGCTGTAAATAAAATAAAAAATGAAATTTTAAATGCAATGTCATATCCGAAAAAAGATGTATCATTTCCCCAAAAACTCATAACGGTAAAAAATACATCATATGTGCTTATCACAAAAAGAGATAAAAGACACAAAAAAAGTGATGTTCTTCTTTTTGAAAAATTGATAGAGAAAAATATAACAAATAATGCACAAAACATCACTATATACACAACAATGTAGAGTAAATTAAAAAATTCTCTTTGTTTTAAAATTCTACTAAAACTTTCATCAAGAACCACAAACCATACAAAACTTAAATAAATTATAATAATTGCAGCAGAATCTATTAGTGCTTGCGAAACGAACAAATTTTTAAAATTTTTAATCAGAATATAAAAAGCACAAAATGCAAACATAAAAAATGACACAATATATGAGTCTTGTATCAAATCAGTCTTGGACATAAACTGACTAGCAATATCAAGCTTATCATATACTATCCAAATAATATCAGCCACTATCCAACAAGCAAGCCCAAGTATTATGTAAATCCAATAAGTTTTTAAATTTTTAGTTTCTCTTAGTTTAAAAAAAATAAATGCCATAATCATAAAATCAAACACGCAAGATGTTATATCTGCATAAAAACCGCCATTAAATAAATAGCTAGCTATATATGCACAAAAAAGTGCAACAATAAACAAAAATGATGCTTGATTTTCGTTGCTTATTTTATTTATCATGTCCATTTACCTATTATTCTCAACTCTTAGCTGCCACCTTTGCCACTCGCCACTATCATCGATGTCGTTACCGATAGCCTCGTACCTAGCGTAAAAATGCTCAACAAATTTCTTGCACTCTTCGTCTTTTGGCAGGTAGCTTTGCTCATCTTTTTGGCAAAATTTCTCCAAAAACACGCTCGCATCATCTTTTTTAGCATATGTTTGCGCTAGCTCAAAGTAGTTTTGCAAGCAAATTTCTTTAAATTTAGCGTAAGCTTGCTCGCTCATATCCACACTTAGCTTGCCGTCAAATTTAAGCACTCCAGCCCTAAAAAGCAGGCTAAGATGTATGAGCCCCTCGCAGTAATAAGCCCTCACCTCATCGACCTTTCGCCACGCTATAAGCCCAACCGCACGAGCTATCAGCTCATGAAAGACGGCCATTTTATACTCCGCCTCTTCGTGCAAGAAGAAATTTACTAGCCCACCAGTCGTCGCCTTATACTCTTCTATAAATTTAAAAACACCACTTTTATTCATACTCATCTCAGTATCAAGTCCGATAAAGAGGATGTGCCCAAACTCATGGCCGATCGTTGAAATTTCATATACTTTTTTCCAAATTTTTGGCTTTAAAAATAAAATTTCCCTACCAAAATCCAAAAATTCCTTGCTAAAAATTTCAGCCCCAAGCTTCATAAAAGGCTTTGCTTTTGCGCCCTCATAGACGTGATTTACAAAGGCAAAAATTTTCTTGCCGCATTTTGCGCTCACGCTCTCATCATTTGGCACGACCTGAGCGCTAAAAAGTCCGTTTAGCTCCGCTGCGTAATAGATCATCGGCACGCTTATATAAAGCTGCGTTCTAGCGATATTTTCGCTAACTGCCTTGTTTGTAGCGGCGTTATCAAATTTGATCTTTTCGCAAACGCTTTTGTAAGTTTTTGCCACTTTCTCTTTAAATTTAAGCTCGTCAATGCCTTCGCTATCAACCAGCCTGATGTCCCACTCAAGTGCGACTGCGTGCGTGTAGGCATCCTCATAGTACTCCAGCGGATGGCCTGGCTGAAGCGCGCCTTTTACATCCATCCACGCTATCTCAGCCTCTTGCCAAGCGTTTATCACCTTTGCATTGTCCTCTTCGCAAAAGGCAATTTGTAGCTTTTCAAGGTATTTTACGTAGGATTTTTGCTCGTCATTTTGAGCTAAATTTCTTAAAATTTCAAGATTTTTTACAAATACTTTTTTAAGCTTACTAACCTCATCTTTAAAGGCAAGCGCGTAAGGCAAAAAGCTAAATTTCTCGCCCTCTTTGCAAACTGCACCATACGTTCTATCAGCTCTTACGCCATTACTATCACACTGAAATAAGGCGTTTTTAGTGATAAACTCATTTGCCTGGCTTAAATCCTTAAATTTAGCTTCAAACTCTTTATTTGTAGTGTCTATTATCTTATCTTGCCATGAAATTTGCCATGCATTTAGACTAAGCCCAAGCTCGTGCATAGCCTCAACAAAGGCTTGATAAAATGGGTCTAAAATTTGCTCATCACGTGCCTTTTTTATAAGCTCGGAGTGTAAATTTTCATATAAATTTCTAACATAGCCGTAGATCAAATTTAGCACACGCTTTTGCTCGTCCTCGCCTAAATTTAGCTTTTTTAGCTCATTTTGAAGTGGATCAACTTTAAGATCAACTATCCTTCTAGCAAGAGCTAGTTTTTGGCTTGGCGTGCCAGCAAGGGCGCAAATTTTCAGAGCATCAGTTATGATCTTGTCATCTAAATTTTTATAAATAGCGTTTAGCTTGGATTTTTGTTCTTTTGTAAGTTCATTTAGTCTTTTAAAATCATTCATCTTTTCATCCCTTAAAGTTGCAGGATTTTAGCATAAAGCCATTAAAATTTGCTACAATTTGCCAAAATTTTAAAATCTAAAAGGCAAAAAATGGATATTTTAAAGGACTTTGGCGAGCCACGCATCAAGCAAGTGATGCTACCAAAAGATACAAACTCAGCTGGCAATATCTTTGGTGGCTGGATAATGAGTCAGATAGACCTTGCAGGTGCTCAGGCTGCTAGAGAAATTTCACCTGAGCGAGTTGTGACGATTTCGATGAAAGAGATCATCTTTAAGCAACCAGTCTTTGTTGGCGACGTGCTAAGCTGCTATGCAAAGATCATCGCAGTTGGTAAAACATCGATAACAACGCAGATAGAAGTGACTGCACTTAGACTAAATGATGGCGGTTTTAGAGAGACTATACACGTCACAAGCGCCACCGCGACCTATGTTAGTGTGACAAAAGACGGGCATAAAAAACCGATAGATGAGAAGATAAAAGAGCTTCACGGATTTTAAATTTGGTTGCGATTTATGCAACCAAACCCCCTAAATTTATCACTATTTTTAAAAGAATTTGAAAAAAATTAACACCAAAAAAGATAAATTTCAACTTATTTAAATGCTTTATAAAGTAAAATCAGCCCTTACACTTTTTTGGGAGAAAGATGAAAAAATCACGCTTAGGGCTTTTACAAACGCATATTTTAGATATCTTAACACAAGATGAACTGGAGAAATTTGAGTTTAAAGAGTTGCCAAAAACAAGCACGATCTACACCGAAGATATCGAGATCATCATCTTAAAAACTGGCTCAGCAAAGCTCTCATTTTTTGAAGATGGTGAGGAATTTATCCTTTATCATTTAGAAAAAAACAATATCGCCATACTTGATGACAACTGCGCATTTGAAGTGCTTGAAGACGCCCAAATTTACGTTATTAGACTAGATAATATCGGCGAAATTTTACATAATCCAAAAGCTGCAAGCGAGATTTTAACAACCACGCTAAACACCATCATCGTGCAGCGCCAGATCACAAAGTCGATACTTTTTGAGGACGCAAAGGGCAGGATAGCAAATTTCTTAATCGAGCTTGCAAATGAGCAAGATCTAAAACAAAATGGCTACCGATATGTATTTTTGCCGTTTTCTCTAAAGGTGCTATCAAGCTTTGTTGGCCTCAAACGCCAAAGCGCCTCAACAGCCTTTAATGAGCTTATCAAAGACGACATCATCAGAAAGATCACACCGCACGAATTTCTCATCATCGACCACGAAAAACTTGAAAGTTATACGAATTAATATCACTCAGGGTCCTCAGAGAATTCATTATCTCTAAAAATTGCATAAAAATTTATGAGCCAAAAGACAAAAGCAAGTGCTATCAAAGTGGCTGGTAAATGAATATAAAATCCACTCCAAAAATAAGCCAAAATGCCTCTACTAACGCCAGCTAAAATGACTAAAATAAATGCAATTTTGCTAAGGCGTAAAAACTCAAGCTCTTGTCCGCTGTGACGAAGTCCAGCGATATTAAAAATAAGCATAACGCTAAAAATAACAGCATTTATGGCTATTAAGTGCATAAAATTTACTTCAAGACCTAGATTTAAAAGCCCACTTGCTCCGATGCCTAAAAATCCAACCGCTAAAAATATCTGCATAAAGTAATAGTAAATCACAAAATTATGCCTCAAAAGTTGCTTATAGTGCCACTCTTTAAGCTTTGCAAGCACCGCACATCCGCAAGCAATGGCTACATAGTAGGTGCCGACACTCTTTTCAAAAAATATATTAAAAAGCAAAAACGCACAAGTCATGCAAATAGCGATATTTTTATAGATAAAATTTGGCACAAAGATAGCCTCATCCATATCTTTTTCTCGCTTTAGCGCTTCTTTGCCAAGTACAACGCTAACGCGATATGAAATAAGCAAGATAGCGATGATATGAAGATAAATTTGCAAATTTAAAAATTTTTCATTCCCACTTATTAGATAGTAGATCTCAAAACCCAAAATACCAAATAAAAATCCAAGTACGCCAAATTGATCAAGGTTTTTATCTCGCCAGATCATAAATAGGCAAAGCATCACTAGATATGTCCAAAAAAGTGTAATAAAAAAATGTGCTAAAAATAAGCTAAAAAGTGCCGCTATAAAGCTAGTTGCAAAGAGTGAAAATAAAATATAAGCGTGGACTTTTAGTGAGGAGCTGAAATTTGTCCAGTCGGTTAGTCCAGTGAGTAAAAACCCAGCATAAGCAAGTGCCAAAAAAAGGTGTAAAAATATAAATTTATGCAAACTCACAAAATCAGTTGGTGTAAAAAATATAGCAGCCCCCAGCACAGCACAGGCAGCACTGGTAAGAAAAAATATCCTCATAGGATAGGTAAAAAAGTTGTTAATCATAATAAATTTGCCCTTTAAAATTTTCATCTATTGTTTTGCTGATAAATGTAAAATCACGGTCTTTAAAAGCCTCATCTAAAACAAGCTCTTTTTGTATGACCGCACCTTTATTTGCGAGAAAATAAATTCTATTTGACATCTTTACGACCTCCATCCTGTCGTGTGTGACGAGTATTATGCTCATGCCCTCACTCACTCTTTGGCTAACAATATCGATCAAAATTTCTTTCATATCATAATCAAGCCCTGAAAATGGCTCATCCATTAAAAGCAGATCAGGTTTTGTCACGATCGCCCGCACGAAAGCGACCCTTTGCCTCATACCGCCACTTAGTTCATTTGGGTATTTTAGTGCGTCTTTTTGACTAAGACCGACTTTAGAAAAAAGCTTTAAAACGCTGTTTTGATCAGCTTTATCCATAACCAAAAGCACATTTTCAAGAGCATTTTTCCATGTAAGTAGACGATTTTCTTGAAAAAAATATGTCATTTTTTTAAATTTATTAAAAATTTCCCCTTTTCTAGGCTCATTTAGTCCGCTAATAAGGCGCAAAATGGTAGTTTTCCCACAACCTGATGGTCCAAAAAGCGTCACCACTTCGCCTTTTTCTACCTTTAAATTAAAATTTCTTACGACCTTATCTCTTAAAATTTCATACTCTACATTTTTAAGTTCAAGCATCATCTTCTCCAAGGCATCAGGGCTATTTTTAAAGGCTCGATGATGAGGTACTCAAAAAGCATGATAAGAGTGATGCTTAAAAGAACATACGCCATTACCTCGGTTGTTTCAAGCATCGCCCTTGCATTTGCTATCTTTGCTCCCATGCCGTTATTTGCACCTAGCAGTTCAGCCATTATGACTATTTTTACACCCATTGCAACAGCTACGCTAACAGAGCTTATGATATAGCTTGTAAGATGTGGGATATAAAGGTGTTTTATCTTTTTTAAAAAGCCTAAATGATAGGCATCAAACATCTCTTTTAGCTCCTCATCTACGCTACTCATAGCAACTGCCGAGCTTGCAAAAGTAAGCGGTAAAACGGTTATAAAGATAGTAAAAATGGTACTAAAATTTCCAAATCCAAACCAAAAAATAGCAAGCACTATCCAGATAATTGGCGGCATCGATAAAAGCAAGGTAATGACAGGTCTTAAAAAGGCCGCAAAGCTTTTAAAGCTACCTGCTATTAGCCCTAAAAATATACCAAAAAATGTTGCCGTGCTAACCCCAACTAGTGATCTGCAAAGCGTTATATTTATCTCGCTATTTTTATAATCCTTTAGAATTTCACAGGCTTTTAAAAATACATCTTTTGGTGACGGAAGCAAGAGTGGGGAGCTAAACTCGCTTCCCACTTGCCAAATAGCTAAGATCAAAAAAACTACGGCAAATCCGCTAAATCCGCCCCAAAAATAATCAATCATTTTTAAAAAGGCTGAGCGATCTTTTTTGACGCCGTCGATTAGTATCATAAAAATAGACCTTTATCTGGCATCTTGCCACCTAGAAATTTTGGATTAAACTGATAAATTTCTTCAAAAAATGCCATGATTTCACTTTGTAGTTCATTTGCTTTTGTCACTGTTAAATTTGCTTTGTCAAAGGCATTTGCAAGCGCCACTTCTGGAGCTGGTAAGTAGCCTGAGCCGATCTTTGCCGCACTTTGCTTGTTCTCAAGTATCCAAGAAAGAGCATTTTTAAGATCGCTATGAAGCGTATCAAATAGATTTAAGCTCTTCTCATAAAAGCCTCTTTCTACGATAATGCCAGCCATTGGTATTATCGGTTTTGTATTAAAGCTCTCGCCCCAAATTTTTGGAAAATCAACTGAGTAATATACACTAACGCCTGCTTTTTTACCACGCAAAATAGTCGCTTCACCAAGAGGTTGCGGGACTAATAAAATGTCAAAATCTTTTTGTAAAAATAAAAGTAGAGCTTCAGGAGGTGTTGCTGTATAGGTGATATCTATTTTGCTAGCGTCTATGCCTCGCTTCTTGCAAAGTGCCCTTAGGACAAGATCAGGCATGTCACCACGAAATGGCATGACTAGCTTTTTGCCTACAAAATCTTCTAAATTTTTGATCTTTTCATCTTTGACCATAGCGTTCATTACGCCAAGGGTCAGTAAATTTAACATCGCAAAATCAAGCCCTTGATTTCTTAAATTTGCAGCGACATTTGATGGTGACATCGTGACTTTAATATCCCCACTAGCTACGCCTGCACGAAGCTGATCTGGTGTTTTCCAGATATTTAGGCTCACATCATAAGTTTTATTTAACTCGCCTTGCAGTGCAGCAACTGCCATTATGACACTTGGTATCGCTGGTGCGCCCCACATACTAAAGCTCTCTTTTGCAAATAAATTTGGTGCAAAAGCGCTAACGCCTAAAGCTGTGCTAAGTCCTAAAAATTTTCTTCTATCTAACATCTTTTTCTCCTTTAAAAACTGCTGTGAAAGCTAATGAAAAATGTCCTGCCAGGGGCATGAACGACTACCGGATCAAGTGCTGCTACGTGATCACCGCTAATAAATTCTGCATAATCTTTGTCAAATAAATTTGCTACGCCAAATCTTATGCCAACTTTGTTTTTAAACTCTACGCCACCATAAAGATCGAGCAAGCCAAACCCCTTTGCGACCTCTTTTTTGTCGATACCTAGACCAGTTTGCTTGCTAAAATCGCCTCTAGTTTGCTTTGAAACTAGCCTTAGTGCAGTGCCAAGGTTGTAGCTACCAAAGCTTGCATAGTCTTTGTAGTCAAACGCAAAATTTGCCTCAAAAGGCCTTATTTGATAAAGTGGCCTGCCATCTGTTTTGTTTTGTCCGTAGTTGTAGTAAAGTGAGCTTTTTAAGCCAAAGTGCCTTGCAAAGCTATATTCTGTATTGAAATTTACACTATAAAGCGTTGCATCAACGTTTCTTGAGATGACAGCATTTTTGTTTAGTGGCATGGCGGCTTTTGAGTGGCGTCTATCAAAAATGATCAAATTTTTTACGCTATCAGCGATGAAATGCCCACTAAAGCTAAAAGCATCTTTGTTTTGCAAGGAGTTTAGGTATTCTTTATAAAACTGACTGCCAAATTTAAAGCCAAGAACCGCTCTATTGTGCCTCTCTGGCTCTAAATTTGGATTTGCTATCCAGCCTTTATCGCCCACGCCATAAAGTGTATTGAAACGCTCCATATTACTTGGCAAGCGAGATAAACTCTCAAGTTTTGCGAAATAGCTATCCTTATCGTTTGGCATAAATTTATATTTTAAACTTGCGCTAAAAGCGTCTTTTTTGATCTTATCACTTACGTCTTCGCCATAAATTTGACGAAGTAGCCCACGAGTAGTGCTAATGGCTGGATTTGGTGCGAAATATTTAGTATCAAGTCCGTTAAGCTTACTTCTTTGCTCTTCATATTTTAGAGCTAGCGAGGTCTCGTTTGCTTCATTAAATTTATAAGCTAGTGTGTCAAAAAGCATAAATTTATCATTTCTAACATCAGCAAATCTGTATCCGTTAAAGACCCAGTTGCTGCCTTGCTTTATGTATCTTTTGCCATCATGTTTATCTTTTTCAAAGCCAGCGCCTATTTGATTATGAAAGCTTGCGAAATCAACATCATACTTTAAATTTGCCTCAAATATATTCCTTTTTAAATCTACTTTCACATTTGGAGTAGCATCTCTTAGATGAAAATTATCAGCTTTTCGCTCAATCTTTTTTGCAGCAAGCTCAAGATTTAGTGTGTTTGATAGATCTTCTTCGCCCAAGCGAATATTTAGCTTGCCGACTTTTCTGGTTGTTTTAAAGGCGTCCATTGCGTGTTCTGGCTGCTTGTCTTTATCGATATTATCCCTTAAAAACGTAAGTCTAAGCTCGCTAAGCTCATTTGGCACGAAACCTAAAATAGCGCTTTGGCCCTGTCTGTTGTAGCCATAGTCCCATTTTTTGCCACTTCCGTCTTTATAGCTATTTGCCTTGGTGAAATTTGCGTTTAAAATGGTATAAAAATTTGCGCCACGATATTTAAAAAGCGATGAGTTGTAAAAGCTTTTGCCATACATTCCAGCCGAAATATGAAACATATCAGCTGAGTTATCAAGTAAATTTGTCACAAACGGATATTCGCTTCTTTGAGTACGATCAAACTGATTTTCCACAAAGGCACTTTGTGCAACATTTGGTGCGATGATCGGCGGTGGAGCAAATTCTTTAACAGGCTTTATAGTGTCCAAATTTGCTTCATTTGCTAAAAGCAAAGACGAAAGGATGGCTAAACTTAAAGCACTTCTCATAAAAACTCCTCTTATGATAATATAATTATGATTTTTCTTATCGAAATTGTAAATAAAAATCTCTTATAAGATATTGATATAAATCATCATATATTTTTATAAAAAAATTATTGAATACAGAATTAATCAGCAGGTAAAAATAACATAATAAGGCAAAAATAATGTAAAATTTTGCTATATATTTTGATAATTATTATATAAAAATTTAAATTATAAATAATTAGACAAAGGACAAAAAGCTAATTAAAATTTTTTACCTAACTAAGCCCTATCTTTAAATTTAGCTAGCCTATCTCTAAGCTCTTTTGAAAGTGTAAATTGCGAAAGCTCATATCTATCAAAAATGACGATCATATCATCGCCAAGCGCTTGCACTAAGCCAAAACACGCATCTCTATCGAGGCGATTTTTTCTAAATTTAACACTTAGCGCATCGACCTTTTTCTTATCGCCAAAGCTCTTAATGGCGATCTCGTCGATATCTTTGAAGAAAAATTTGATATTTTTTGAGCCTTTTTTTATGACAAATCCATCATCATCTATCTCAAAAAAGTTGTTTTGCAAGATCTTTCTCACGCAAAAAAAGGTTGAAATGGCGCCAACGATGACACCAAAAAGAGAGGGCGTGCCAAGATCAAGATAAAAGTAGCTAGCGACGCTAAAGACAAAGAGCCCAAGCCCAAAGGCTAACGCCCAAAAAACATCTTTTTTACTCTCTTTGGTTATCATTTTTGCCCTCTTATGCCAAAAGTCCAGCGCCATTTATCGCTTGGCTGCGCTCTTTGGCGTAAATTCTCTCGCCATTTATCACGTCATATTTCCAGATCGGCGCATTTGCCTTAAAGTCCTCGACAAACTCGTTTATTAGCCTTAACGCGACCTTTCTTTGAGGGCTCACTACACCTGCTACATAAGAGCTCGTATGCACTGGCACGTCGCCTTTTGAGTGAGCAAAGAGTACGTAGGCATTTTCTTTTTTGGCTCGCTCCTGCCAAGCATCTAGCCATTTTTTAAGGATCGGCTCATAGATATCAAAGCTAAGCGCCGAAATACCGCCCTCTTCTCTTACTATGCCTACAAAAGTGATGAGCGCACCGCAGTTTTTATCCTTAAACCTATCATACCACTCATTTGTGATGCTTTGAACGTCCAAGCTTCCATTATAAATTTGCATCTTAGCCCCCACAAACTGGCGGCAATATAGAAATTTTATCGCCTGATTTAAGAGCGAAATTTATATCGCTTACGATCTCGTCATTTACAGCCACAGCGCAGATATTTAGCCACTTCTTAAGCTCTTCTTTCTCGCTTAAAGCCGCTTTTACCTCGCCTAAATTTTTTGCCTCTACTTTTATACTCTCAAGCCCGATAGGCCCAAGGAATTCGATCTCTACCACATTTTATCCTTTGAAATTTTTGCTGATTTTACTTAAAAATAAATTTAGATATACTTATTTGAAAATTTGCAAAAGAGATAGAAGATGAACGAAATTTTAAAAAACATAAAAACCCCAGCCTACGTCTGCGAAGAGGCCAAAGTACGTAAAAATTTGGAGCTTTTAAAGTATGTAAAAGAGCAAAGTGGAGCTAAAATTTTAGTGGCTCTTAAGGGTTTTGCATTTAGCGGAGTGATGGACTTGGTGGGCTCATACCTTGACGGAGCGACTTGCAGTGGGCTTCACGAGGCAAAATTTGCAAGCGAATACGTAAAAGGCGAGATCCACACGTATAGCCCAGCCTTTAAAGACGAGGACTTTGATGAAATTTTAAAAATTTCAAAGCACATCACGTTTAACTCTTTTGCTCAGTGGCAAAAATTTAAAGGCATTGCCCTGCAAAATGGCATCATATGTGGCCTGCGGGTCAATCCAGAGGTTTCGCTCGCCCCAACTGATAGCTACAACCCATGCGCTAAATTTAGCAGGCTTGGCATCACGAGAGCAAATTTTAAGCCAGAGCTTCTTGATGGCATCACGGGGCTTCATTTTCACGCGCTTTGCGAGGAGAGTGCGAGCAGCTTGCAGGTCGTGCTGGAGGCGTTTGAGGAGAAATTTGGCGAGTTTATACCAAAGATGAAGTGGATAAATATGGGTGGCGGCCACCACATCACGAGGGCTGATTACGACGTGGAGCTGCTTATAAAGATAATTAGGCGCTTCCGCGAAAAATACGGCGTGGATGTCTATCTGGAGCCGGGCGAAGCGGTGGGCTGGCAGACTGGCTTTTTGATAAGTAGTGTGCTTGACATCGTGCATAACGAAAAAGATATCGCCATACTTGACACATCAGCCGAGGCGCACATGCCAGATACTGTGCTCATGCCTTACCGCCCAGCCGTTAGAGGCGAGAGTAAAAATGGCAAATTTGCTTATAGATTTGGCGGTAATACCTGCCTAGCTGGCGATATAGTGGGGCTTGAGGCGGGTGATGCGGAGTATAAATTTGATAGCGAGCTACAAATCGGCGACCGCGTCATATTTGAAGATCAAATTCACTACACCATCGTGAAAAACACGACATTTAACGGCATAAAACTGCCTGATCTGCTACTTTTAAAAGAAAATGGCGAGGTTAAAATAATCCATGAATTTGGATACGAAGAGTATAGACGCAGAAACTAGGCTTAGTTTTCTGAAGGTAAATTTGGCTTTTTAAATTTAGGTCAAATTTATCTGGCTTGCAAATTTTGCCAAAATGCATTTGAACTGGCGCCTAAATTTAAGCTCTAAACATTTTGGATTTGTATTTATATGAAAAGATGGGATAAATTTAATTTCTACAAATTTATCTTGGTGGCATTTTTGGCAAAGTTATTTTTATTTTAAAATTTAAACTCGCCGAATTTGGCAAATTTTTAGCTAATTCCGTGAGCTACAAACTACTTTAAATTTATTCTCTACAAATTTTATCTTGACGCTTCTTGCTAAAGATATTTTGCTTGATATCTTTTTAAATTTAAAATCGAAATTTGATCGCTAAATTTAGTAATTTTCTGACTTTATCTAGAATTTTAAAATTTAATATCCATAAATTTTGGCAAATTTATCTATCTTTGAGCTTTTTTGCCAATTGTATTCAGTCTCGTTTGCGATATTTTGGGCTAGCTCCTTGCCAAAATGATCACTGATAAAACCAAGCGCCATATCCATGCCAGCAGCCACGCCTGAAGCTGTGTAAAACTTACCTGCTCTCACCCACCTAGCGCGCTCTTGCCATTTTACCGCCCTGCCGCAACTTTTTACCCACTCAAGCGATCTTTTATTTGATGTGGCTTTTAGTCCGTCAAGCTCTCCAGTGCGAGCGATGAGCGCCGAGCCTGTGCATACGCTTAGGCAAAATTTAGATGCCAAAACGCACTCTTTAAGCTTTAAGATAAACTCACTATCATTTACAAGCGCCCTTGTGCCCTGACCTCCAGGGAGTAGCAAAACGCTCTCTTTTGGCATCTTGCTAAGCTTTTTTGTTTTTATAAGAAAGCCTTGCTTGCTTCTTTTCATCCCACCATCAAACGAAACATAGCTTATCTTCATCTCAGGCACCCTTGCTAAAAACTCTACCGGCCCCATAAGATCAAGCGTCTCGTAGTCATCAAAGATAAGAGCGTAAATGTCCATTGCTTCGCCTTTTATTAGAGATATAAAATGCTTTTGATATTTTAATTCAACTTTTAGAAAATATAAATTTAATAAGGTATTTTGAGCTAAAAAGCTAAATTTATAAATCATTGGCTTTTTGATAAAAATATTCAAATTTATCTAGTACCATTTCCAAATTTGAGTTTACCCACGTTTTTAGGTAAAAAATTGAGATTTTTACTGCTCAAAATTTATATCAGCGTTTATCAAAATTAACAAAACTTAAATATTTTTTATAAAATTTTTAGTAATCTTTTTTGCTAAGGTTTGCTTGTGATTAGCTCTGATATAATAGCCACAAAACGGCATAGCTGTGTGATTTTAGCATATTTAACCAAAGCTTAAATCATTTAAGCTTTAGCAAATAAAGGAATAAAATGACGAGAATTCTTACTCTACTTTTTACATTGTCCGTTGCGGCAATGGCCATTGAAGGACCAACTGGCGTCAATCAATTTGACAGCACCATTTGGGCAGCACAGAGGATAGAAAATATCAAGCCTTATGAGCATGGCTGGGGCCCGATATTTACTTTTATACAAGGCAACGACTACTTCGCGATAGCTGCACTTTCTATCATTTTAGCTGTTATCGGCGCGTTCGTGCTACACTTCTTGATCATCGGACCAAAACACTTTAGTCACGATGGCAAAAAAGTATTTGCGTTTTCACTGATCGAACGTATAGCTCACGGCTTAGCTGCGATCTCTTGGATCATCTTAGTGCCAACTGGCATCATCATCATGTGGGGTGCAGAGCTTGGCGGTGGCACATTTGTGCGTTTCTGTAGATACTTGCACGATATAGCGACTATTATATTTGCTATTTCTGTGCTTCCTATGCTATTTGCTTGGACTATCAGAATGCTTCCAGCTGTTTATGACATCAGATGGATGATGATAGTTGGTGGTTATCTATCAAAGAAGAAAAAACCAGTCCCTGCTGGTAAATTTAACGCTGGTCAAAAGGCATGGTACTGGATCGCTATCCCTGGTGGTATCGTGATGATCATCACTGGTGCGATCATGTATTTCATGGATATTAAAGAGCCTGCAGTTGCTAGTTGGTTTGGTATCTCTCAAATAGATCTTTTAAGATATAGCGTAGTTATCCACAACTGCCTTGGCATCGTCTGTGCGGTAT
>CAUQCU010000048.1:0-14044 GCA_963516555.1 Campylobacter concisus
AAGAGCTTTTAAGCTTTCGCTCTATCACGCCAGATGATGCAGGCAGCTTAGAGTTTATCGCTAAATTTTTGCCTGATTTTGAGGCTAAATTTATAGAAAAAAACGGCACAAAAAATCTCATACTTTCTAAAATTTATGGAGACGGCGAACATCTAGCCTTTGCAGGACACGTTGATGTCGTGCCACCAGGCGATGACTGGGATAGTGAGCCATTTACACCGCTTGAAAAAGATGGATGCATCTACGCAAGGGGCGCGCAGGATATGAAAAGCGGCGTGGCTGCCTTTGTTTGTGCGTGCAAAGAGGCTAAATTTGATGGCAAGCTAAGTCTTATCTTAACAAGTGACGAAGAGGGCGATGGCACTTATGGCACGCCTTTGGCACTTGAATATCTGCGTGAGATAGGGGATCTGCCCAAATTTTGCGTCGTGGCTGAGCCAACTTGTGATAAGAAATTTGGCGATAGCATAAAGGTTGGCAGACGTGGCTCGATAAATGGCAAGATCGTGATAAAGGGCGTTCAAGGTCACGTGGCATACCCAGAAAAATGTCTAAATCCAGTAAATTTAATAGCTCCACTTTTAAGTAAGATAGCTGATCACGATATGGACGGAGGGAGCGAGTTTTTTAGCCCAAGTAAGATCGTGGTGACGGACATTCGTGGTGGCATGCAGGTTTGCAACGTCACTCCAAGTGAGCTTAGCATAATGTTTAATGTTAGAAACTCAAATTTAACTGACGCAAATGACGTTGAGAGCTATCTTAGAAGCGTTTTAGATGGGCTTAGCTATGAGCTTAGTATAAAGCAAAGCTCAAAGAGATTTTTAACGAACAAAGATAGCAAGATCGTAAAAAATTTAATGACATCTGTCACAAAGATCACTGGCGTTGCGCCACTTTTAAATACAAAGGGCGGCACGAGCGATGCTAGGCACTTTGCCGAATTTGGCGTAGATGCGATAGAATTTGGCGTCATAAACGACCGCATACACGCCAAAAACGAACGTGTCAGCATCAGCGAAGTAAATAAACTTTATGAAGTTTTTAAAGACCTTATAGAAAATTTCCGCTAATCTCTTTTTCATTAAATAGTTAAATTTAAACGCCATTTCTAGCGTTTTTTAGAATAAATTTTCAAAAAATGGCTACATCTTACCAGAGAGTGAGACCACTACAAAGGCGATAGGGTTTTTGCCACTGATCATCGCTTTTTTACTTTTGATAGCACTTATCTTTGACCTAAAACTTGGCAAAATGGTGCATTTATGCAAAGAAGTAAATTTTGCTCAGTTGGTGCGATCAGTAAGATTTTTGAGCGTGATTTTTCGATGTTTTATGGCGTCATCTCTATCATCATCTGCGCAAGCGTAACGAATTTAGTGCTAAATAAATACAAATTTGGCTTTGAAGCTCAGCCTATCGCTCACAATGATATGCTTTGGAATTTCCTTGGCATGAGCTTGGCTGGTCTTTGCTTTAGCCTAAGCTACGGCTGCCCTGGCAAACACCTAGTGCAGATGGGAGCTGGAAATTTAAGCTCAGCCGTATTTGTTTTAGGCATGGGAGCTGGAGCTGCTATAAGTCATAACTTCGTGCTTGCAAGCTCAGGAGCTGGCATCACACCTTTTGCCCCCGTATGCCGTAACAACCCTCATATCTACGCTATTTACGTTGGATTTTTCACTAAAAAGGCGTAATTAAATTTGGCTGCTTTTGTAGGTTTTTGCTTATAAATTTTGAAGTTAAATTTTGGAGAAATTTAGCCACCAAAGATGGCTAAATTTGAAGTTATCTTAGAATTTGAATTTTTGCTTTTGCGCGGAGTTTTTCGAAGTAATCACTCATTAATTTCTCTTGCTCGCCTTGGTAAAGCTCGTTTATAACGTTATCTTTTACATCAGCAAAGCTTGGTGTATATGAGCCGATCTTCTCTTTTACTAAAAACATATCAAAGCTGTCAGGTCCTTGCAAGGGCTGTGTGTAGTCGCCGTTATTTGTGCTTGAGATGATCGCAGCAAGCCTTGGATCTATGCTTTGATAGTCCAAGCTAACCTCTTGTGTTTGCACACCGTCTAGTAGCTTCGGGCTTGTCTTTTGAGCTTCAAGCAGATCAGGGTCTTTTGCTCTATAAACTACGACTCTAGCGGTGCTAAAGACCTTAAATTTATCAGGGTTAGCGTCAAAATACGCCTTTGCTTTTTGCTCATTTATATTTTTGCCAGCCTCAGCAGCTATGCTTTTGTAAAGTTTTTCTTGAAGCATCTTGTGCTCTAAGTTGTTTTTAAAGTCCAAAAAGTCCATGCCTTGAGCTTGGATAGAGCTTCTAAACTGCGAATTTGTCATACCATTTTGCTTTGCGATCGCTTCGATCCTGTCGTTTAACTCAAAAGGTGTCACGCTTAAATTTAAGTTTTTTATCTGTGCATCTTCGAGTCTATCTCTGATAAGCAAATTTAAAGCGTCCTGCTCTGTTGTCTTTAGCTGTTCCTTCAAACTATAAACCTCGTAAAGCGTGATAGGCTCGTTCTCCACGATAGCTGCGATGCCGTTTATCATCTGAGCTGAATATAAATTTAAGGCACTTAACACGCCAGCAGCCAAAAAGAGCAATTTTTTCATAATGAAACCTTTGTTTAAGTATTTAGTAAATATAATTTTGGGCAATTATAACATAAAAATAAGGCACAAAATGATAGTTACTAGATTTGCTCCGTCGCCTACTGGATACCTACACATAGGCGGACTTAGGACAGCTCTTTATAATTATTTATACGCAAGAGCTAACAATGGAAAATTTCTGCTCCGCATCGAAGATACTGACTTAAAACGAAACTCAGAAGAAGCCACACAAGCGATAAAAGAGGCATTTGCTTGGTGCAAGCTAGATCACGACGGCGAAGTGACCTATCAGTCAAAGAGGTTTGATCTTTACAAAGAGTATGTTAAAAAGCTGCTTGATGAGGGCAAAGCCTACAAATGCTACATGAGCAAAGAGGAGCTTGAGGAGCTTAGAGCTAGCCAAGAGGCTAGAAAAGAGCGCCCAAAATATGATAATAGATATAGAGATTTTAAAGGCACACCTCCAGCTGGCATCGAGCCAGTTATCCGTATAAAAGCCCCACTTAGCGGCGAGATCGTCATACATGACGGCATCAAGGGCGAGGTTAAATTTAAGGTTGAAGATATCTTAGATGACTTCATCATCGCAAGAAGCGACGGCACGCCGACATATAACTTCACGGTTGTGATAGACGACGCGCTAATGGGCGTAACAGACGTTATTCGTGGCGACGATCATCTCTCTAATACCCCAAAACAGATCGTTCTTTACGAGGCGCTTGGCTTTAAAACACCTAAATTTTACCACGTCGCTATGATAAATGGCGAGGACGGCAAAAAGCTTAGCAAAAGGCACGGCGCGACTGATGTTATGGAGTATAAAAAGATGGGCTACTTGCCTGAAGCGCTCTTAAATTTTCTTGTTCGTCTTGGCTGGAGTCACGGCGATGATGAGATTTTTACTATCGAGGATATGCTTAAATACTTTAATCCAAACGACATCAACAAAAGCTCAAGCACCTACAACGCTCAAAAGCTTGACTGGCTAAATTCTCACTACATCAAGACCTTGCCTTACGAGAGACTAGCGCACGATATGCTCGAGTTTGGCGTGGATTTTAAGGCTTTGGTAAAGGGCGAGCTGCTGCTAAATTCACTCCGTGAGAGATCAAAAACGCTAATCGAAATGGCAAATAGCGCAAATGCTATAATCAACGCTCCAAAAAGCTATGATGAGAAAGCTTGGGCTAAATTTATAAATGAAAATAGCAAAGAAATTTTGGCGAAATTTGCTCAAATTTTAGACCGCGACCTTGACGCAAAGGGCTACGAGGAGCTAACTAATAAATTTTTAGAACAAAATGGCTTAAAACTAAAAGATCTGGCTCAAGCCTTGAGGATAGCGCTAACTGGCTCAAGCGTGAGCCCAAGTATCTTTGAAGTGCTTGAAGTAGTAGGTAGCAGCGAGATCAAAAACAGAATACAAAATTTATTAAAGGAAGAGAAATGACACATGTAACTAAAGAAGAGGCACTAAACTACCATATAGGCGGTAAGATCGAGATCAGGGTAAAGACACCTTGCGAGACTTCAAGAGACCTTTCAATGGCCTATACACCAGGCGTTGCAGAGCCTTGTAAAGAGATAAATGCAGATACTGAACTAGCTTATAAATATACAAATAAAGCAAATTTAGTAGCTGTTATCACCGATGGCACGGCTGTTCTTGGACTTGGCGACATCGGCGCTATCGCTGGTAAGCCAGTTATGGAGGGCAAGGCGGTGCTATTTAAGAAATTTGCAAACGTTGATGCCTTTGACATCGAGCTAGATGAGCATGATCCTGATAAGATCGTTGAGATTTGCAAGGCTCTAGCTCCGACATTTGGCGGTATAAATTTAGAAGATATCCGTGCTCCAAAGTGCTTTGAGATCGAAAGAAAGCTTCAAGAAGCAGTCGATATCCCTGTAATGCACGACGATCAGCACGGCACAGCGATGATAACAAGCGCTGGCATTATAAATGCGATGGAAATTTCTGGCAAAGATATATCTAAGATAAAGATCGTAGTTAGCGGCGCAGGTGCAGCTGGCATCGCTTGCGCGAAGATGTATAAAGCACTTGGCGCAAAACACATCGTGATGATAGATAGCAAAGGCGTCATCCACTCAAAAAGAACAGACCTAACTCCAGAGAAGGTTGAATTTGCGCTTGAAACTGAGGATAGGACACTAGCTGATGCGATGAAAGGCGCTGATATGTTTTTAGGTCTTTCTAAGCCTGGCGTTGTGACAAAAGAGATGGTCGCGTCGATGAACAAAGAGCCTATCATCTTCGCTTTGGCAAACCCAGTGCCTGAAATCTTCCCAGAGGACGTCGTAGCTGTAAGAGATGACGTTATGATGGGCACAGGCAGAAGTGACTATCCTAACCAAGTAAATAACGTTTTGGGCTTTCCATTTATCTTTAGAGGCGCGCTTGATGTTAGAGCTAAAAAGATCACTGAAAATATGAAAATGGCTGCAGCTAAAGCGCTTGCGCAGCTTGCAAAAGAGCCAGTGCCAGCTGAAGTTTTAAAAGCAAGTGGCGTTAGCGAGCTAAAATTTGGCAAAGAGTACATCATCCCAAAACCATTTGACAAGCGCGTGCTAACGGCGGTCGCTCCAGCAGTTGCAAAAGCTGCAGTTGAAGATGGCGTAGCGAGAGTAAAAGATTTTGATGTTGAGGCTTACAAAGCTAAACTTGCAAAAGGTTTTTAATCAAATTTAGCCCAAATTTTGGGCTAAATTCTTCTCTTGGCATTTTGTAAAAGACAAACCTTGTAAAACAGTAAATTTAAGGACAAAAAATGCAAAACGTGAAGCTCATCTCACACCCATTGATCGAGCATAAATTAACAATCTTACGTGATAAAAACACCCAGCCTTTTCAGTTTCGCATGCTAGTTGATGAGATCAGCTACCTTATGATCTTTGAAGCAACTAGAAATTTAAAGGTAAAAGAGGTCAAAGTACAAACCCCAGTTGCGCTAGCAGACGCAAAAAGGCTTACTACAAAGGTGATGATATGCCCTATTTTAAGGGCTGCTCTTGGCATGCTTGATAGCGTCTTTACCATCATACCAGATGCGAGTGTGGGCTTTTTAGGCTTTCAGCGAAATGAAGAGACAGCGCAGGCTGAGTTTTTCTATGCAAAGCTTCCAAAAGACGCAAAAGAGCGCATGGCGATCATCATCGACCCTATGTTTGCGACTGGCGGCACGGCGATAGATGCGGTTAAATTCTTGCGTGAAAAGGGCGTTAAAGAGATCAAATTTATCTCTATCATCGCTGCACCTGAGGGGCTAAAAAGATTTAGCGAAATTTACCCAGACGTCGAGGTCTATACGGCATCGATCGATGAGAAACTAAACGAGAAAAACTACATCGTTCCAGGTCTTGGTGATGCTGGTGATAGAGTTTTTAACACTCTTTAAGGGCAAAATTTGGACAAAAGACTTTTTCCAGCCTTAGTTGCCTTTGTCATTGCCATCATCATAGGCACCTTCTTTTTTTCAAAAGAGGGCGGCGAGTCAAACAAAAACGCTCAAATTTTACTTGAGCAGTTAAACAAAGAGGGACAAAAGAGCCACAGTCTTGCAGAAAACGGCTCATATACCTCAAAAGATGAGGTCGCACTTTATATCTATAAATTTAACAAGCTGCCAAAGAATTTCATAACTAAAAAAGAGGCACTTGAACTTGGCTGGGACGCAAAAAGCGGAAATTTATGGCAGGTAAGTGGCGACAAAAGCATCGGTGGAGATAGATTTTCAAACCGAGAAAAGAGGCTGCCTGAGGCTGATGGTAGAAAGTGGTTTGAGTGCGACGTAAATTATAATGGCGGCAGACGTGGCGCTGAGAGAATTTTATATTCAAACGACGGACTTATCTACTACACGCCTGATCACTACGAGCATTTTTACCTGCTTTATGAGAAGAGGATGCAATGAAAATCGTGATCTTGGATGCTAAAAAAATGCTCGAAAAAGAGAAGATGCATGAGTATTTTGCAAAGAAATTTGACCTGCCAGAGTACTACGGCAGAAATTTAGACGCGCTCTTTGACTGCCTTTGCGAGATAAATGAGCCAACGCTTATAAAGCTAAAAAATGAAAATGCTTTGGATAGTGCCACAAAAGAGAGCTTAACCCAGCTATTTCGCGACGTTTGCAACGAAAACGAGCTAGTTAAATTTGAGCTTGTAAAAGATGAAAAATGATATTTGGAAAGATTGATTATCTAAATTTACTCCCATTTCACGTTTTTTTAAAATCAGCTCCACTCAAAACTCAGGTCAAAAAGGCGATCGAGTTTAAAAAAGGCGTGCCAAGCAAGCTAAATAGAGCGCTAAACGCTAGAAAGATCGACGCTGCGGTGATCTCAAGCATAGCAAGCAAAAAGGCAAATTTAAAGAAGCTAAATTTTGGAATAGTCGCCAAAAAAGATGTCAAAAGCGTGCTTGTTCGCAAAAACTCCGATATGAAATTTGACCCAGCTTCAGCTAGCTCAAACGCCTTAGCAAATATACTTCATCTAAAAGGCGAGGTGATCATAGGTGACCGCGCGCTAAAGGCATACTTAAGCGAGGGCAAAGAGTGCTTTTACGACCTTGGTAAAATTTGGCACGAAAAGACAAATTTGCCATTTGTTTTTGGTAGATTTTCTTACGTAAAAAACGGCTCGTTTTACAAAAGGCTGGTCGCAAAATTTCTACAAAAAAATGTAAAGATCCCAAACTATATCTTAGCCAAGTACGCTAAAAGCCGCGACATAAGCGAGCAAAATATCAAGTGGTATCTCAAATTTATAAGCTACAAAATAGGCCCAAAAGAGCAAAAATCACTCCGCAAATTTTTTAAAGAGTATAGGTTTTTAAGATGGACAATAAAGATCTAATGCTACGCATAGTTGTTTTGTTTCTAGATTAAGACTTTAATATAAATTTTATAATATAATAAATACATTTACATTATATTTTAAGAATTACTGACTATAATAGCCAAAAAATTCTTGTTTATAAAACTAAAATATTTAAAAGGAGGTAGATATAAAATTAATTCAAACATGTCATATTGGGCAAAATAATTCATTTTAAAGTACAGCCTAAACTGTGTAACCTAGCATAAATGTGTAGGTTATTAAATATTTTATAAAAACTATAAAAAGGAGAATAAATGGAATTTGCATATTCAATTCCAATGATTGTAGGCGCAGTGGTTATACTGTTTATCATCTTAATACCGCTTTTGTTTAGGCGAGTTGTTGCAACAAATGAGGTGCATATCGTTCAAACATCGAAAAGCACCACATCTTACGGCAAAGATACGGCAAATGGAAATAGCTACTATGAATTTCCAAGCTGGATACCAATAATCGGTGTAACAAAGATAGTTTTGCCAGTTTCTGTTTTTAGTATAAAGATAGATGGCTATGAGGCATATGATGTCGGTCGTTTGCCATTTATGGTCGATATCACCGCATTTTTTAGGATAAAAGATAGCAACCTAGCAGCACAACGTGTCATAAACCTTAAAGATATGGAGCTTCAGCTAACAGATATCATTCAAGGCTCTATCCGTTCGATACTAGCTAGCAAACAGCTAGAGGAAATTTTGCAGCAAAGAAGTGAATTTGGCTTAGAATTTACAACAGCAGTCAAAGAGCAGCTGCAAAACTGGGGCATAGAGCCTGTTAAAAATATCGAGCTAATGGACATCCGCGATAGCAGAGATAGCAAGGTCATCTTTAACATTATGGAGAAGAAAAAATCAGAAATCGAGAAAGAGTCTCGTATGACTGTGGCTGAGAATAAAAAGATTGCTGAGATAGCTGAAGTAAATGCAAAACAAGAGACTGATGTTAAAAAACAAGAGGCTGAAAAGGCAGTAGGTCTAAAAACAGTTGAAAACGAAAGAGAGGTTGCTATTTCTCGTCAGCAAGCTTGCCAACAAGTGGCTGACCAAGAGAAGGTCACTAAAGAAAAAGAGATGGAAGTTATCAGAGTTACTGATGTTAAGCAGGCTGAAATTTCAAAACAAGTAGAGATCGTTAAAGCTGAGCAAGAGCAAAGAAAGATAGAGATCGACGCTGAAGCTAGGAAAAATGCAAAGATCAAAGACGCCGAAGCACATAAGCAAAACCAAATTTTAACAGCTGAGGGTGAGAAAGAGAAGGCATTTTTGGAGGCTGCTGCCTTGCTAGAGACTAAAGACAAAGAGTCACAAGGTATCCAAAAGATAGGCTCTGCTGAGGCGGAGGCGCTAAGACTAAAAGAGCTTGCACCTGTAAATGCACAAATCGAGCTTGCTAGAGAGATCGGCGAAAATGAAGGTTATCAAACATATCTTATTTCAATTAAACAGATCGAGGCAAATAGAGATGTTGGCTTAGAGCAGGCTAAAGCGCTAAGTGCAGCTGATCTAAAGATCATTGCTAATGAAGGTAGTGTTTCAAATGGCTTGTCTAAGATCAGTGATGTGCTAAGCTCAAAAGGTGGTACAAATTTAGCCTCAATGCTTGAAGGCTTAAACCAAAGCGAGATAGGCAAAGGACTGATCGATAAATTTATAAAACCAAATGGTGGTTCAGATCGCGATAAGCCACAAAAATAAACACAAAATCAATCAGGGAATTTTCCCTGATTGCAATAAAACTTATCTATAATATAAGATAGATTTTCTATTTTAATTTTAAAAGTATTTTGAAATTTGCTAACAAAAATATAAATTTTTACACCGCTAGCTTGCTTTATAAAACCTTATATTGATAAAAAATTATAAAGCTAGCCTCTTTTGTATATTGTAAAGAGGCTATAATATTAAATTTACCTTACGCTCTCCAGCCAAGTTTTTCTCGTTTTGCTTTCATATCAGCTACGATATTTTCAGCAAGTGCGACAGAATCAAGATTTACTACCATTTTTGAGCCAAGGATCGGCAATGTACCATTTGCCATAAATTCCTCAACATTTTTTGAGCCTTGAACTGGGGCAAATACGCAGTGGTAAGATGAAATTCCAAGTAGTCTAAAGCCAAGTGCGGCATCTATGCCCTTTTCATTTGACCACTCAGGGCTTGAAAATGCGTATGGCAGGTCTTTGATGTCAGTGCTTAAGTTTTGGCTAAGCGCATTAAACATCGCGGAAGCCCTAGCGTTGTCCAAGCACTCGCCCATGTGCCAGATCGGCGGGATCTTATAAGGGGCTAAAAATTCTCTCAAACTATCGCCGCAGTATTCAAGCGCATTTGCATTGCAAAGTCCTGTTTTTAGTAGCGGAAATGAGGCACAGCCGTTTGTCATTATTAGGACATTGTGTTTTAGAAGCGTTCTAGCTACGTTTACGACAGCTTTTTCATAGACTACGCGTGGATTTGAGCAGCCAACTAAATTTACAAGTCCAAGGATCTTACCCTCTTTTATCGCATCAGCGATAACCTGCGTTGAGCCAAAAATTTTATTTACATTTTCTAGTGAAAAGCCCATTTTAGCTTCGACTTCGTATTGCGGGATATGCACTGGTATGCCTTTTCTAGCTTCATGGCTCTCAAGCGCTCTATATAAAATTTTCTCTGCGATCTCGTGAATTTCACTCATGTTTGAGTGATGATGATCAAAGCCGATGTGCTCAGCTCCAGGAAGCCTTGCAGAGTCGCTTGTAGTGATGACTGTCGTTTTAAAGCACCTTGCTACCTCCATAACGGTAGGATAGACATCTTGCACATCAGCTAGCCAAAGATCAAGCGCCCCTGTGCCAACGACAAGCTCTGCGCCAACTGCGTTTGAAAGTGGTATCACGCCGTCATAGCGGTACATAGCCGAAAGTCCGTTGCAGCAAACACCATAAAACTGAATGCCTAAAGCACCCTTTTCTTTAGCTAAATTTTGAAATTTCTCGCTCTTGCCAAGCTTAACGACGACACTTACTAAAAGTGGAGAGTGTCCGTGAAGCGCGATATTTACGTAGCCTTTTTTGATAGCGCCTAAATTTATCTTAGAGTCATTTAGCTTTGGCAGACCAAATAGACAATCCATCGCAATAGACGTGCCAAGCGTACTTGACCAAGCGTAAGCTAGACCTGTGCGGAAAAACTGCTTCATTACATTTCGCCAGTCACCATCTGTGCCTGTGCTTGTTCTATGAAGGCTCTCTGTAACCTCGTGATAGACGCCTATTGGCAAGATATCAAGCTTTTTCCACACCTCTTGACGCTCTTTTGGAGCAAAGGTCTTTATGGCTTTATGCTCTTGTGGCAAGGTGCGAGATAGATCTTCAAGTAAGATATCAGCGATCTGCGAGGCAAGCTCGTTTATGCTTTTGCTCTCATCAAGTCCAAAAGCCTTTGCAACTGCACGCACTTTCTCTTCGCCTTCTATTGGGATATTTAGCTTACCAGTTGCTGCGTTTTTAAGAGCTAGCATGTTTTCTCTGCCTCTTGCGCCGTGAGCCGCAGCACCGCCAGCTACGTGACGGAGTAAATTTCTAGCTACGATGACATCTGCATCAGCGCCGCACACGCCACGAGTTGCCTTTGATGTGATCTTGCATGGTCCCATAAAGCAGATCTTACAGCAAATTCCAGCCATGCCAAAGGTGCATTGTGGCTTTTGCTTGTCAAATCTATCAAAAACAGTCTCGATCCCCATATCTTGCATTTTTAGGAGCATTTCGCTAACGGCTGGATCAGGTGTCTCTTCGATTACTTTTTGCTTATTTGGAAAGGTTTTTTTATAAAGTGAGATAGCATTTGAGTAGTCTGTAAATTCTGCCTCATCTTTGTAGTCATAAAAGCCTTTTTCATTTGGCTTAGCCTCTTTATCAAGTCCGTATTTCTGGATCTTGATGCCTAAAATTTCGTCGTTTGTTTGCATTTTTGCTCCTCATGCAAGTAAATTTTATCTTTTGTATAAGTCTTGGATTATATCATCAAAAATTTTCACAGATATTGATTTAGGATAAATTTAGTGTAAATTTTAGATTTGGTTACTATAATTACACACTTAAAATAAAATTCAGGAAAATTTATGACCAGGCGTTATGCTTTACAAATTTTAGGCTCTTTCTTGGCTCTTAGTAGCCAAAAAGCTCTAGCAAGCACTCCAAAGATCGGCGTAAAAATGGGCTTTGTGCCGATAAGCGATCATCTATGCATCATCGCTTCAAAGCTCTATAAAAGTGAAAATTTCATGATAGTGCCTATTAAATTTGCCAGCTGGGTTGATCTAGCTGAGGCGCTTAGGGCAGGGGCGATTGACGGGGCTTTTATGCTAGCTCCACTAGGTCTTATGCTAAGAGCAAATGGCGCAAAGATAAAGACAGTGCTATCAGCTCACAAAAATGGCTCAGCCCTTGTGGCTAGAAGCGACGTTACCGGTCTTAAGCAGCTTGCTGGCAAAAAGATCGCTGTGCCTTCAAAATTTAGCATGCACTATTTTTTACTTGATACGATCTTAAAGCGTGAAAATATGAGTGCAGATATCATTGAGATGGCGCCACCTGAGATGCCTTTTGCGCTTCTTAGCCATCAAATAGACGCTTATATCGTGGCTGAGCCATTTGGGCAAATGGCGGTAAATTTTAAAGGCAGGGCGAAAAATTTACTCTTTTCAAAAGATATAAAGCCAAACCACATCTGCTGCACACTAAATTTTCAAGAAGAGATCCTCTCAAAGCCTTATTTTAACGAGCTTTTAGATGCTTTTAGAAAAGCAGCAAGTTTTATCATAAAAGATCACGAAAAAAGCGCACTTTTGGGCAATGAGATCTTAAGTCAAAATGCAAATTTATTAAAGCTAGTGCTAGATAAAGAGATCGTAAGCTACAACGATCTAAGCCTAAGAGTAGAGGAGCTAGAGGAGCTAAAAGAATTTCTAATCAGCAAAAATTTAGGCAATCAAAAACTAGCAAATTTAGAGATAAACTCATACTTGGAGCAAAGATGAAATACCTTTTTCAAATTCTCGTTTTAGCCCTAGCTTTGCTTATCTGGCAAGCTTTTAGTGGGGACTTAGTACCAAGCGTAAAAGAGGTGGTAGGTGCATTTTTCGAGCTTGTAAAAAGCGGCAAACTGCTTCTTGGCGTCATTGACTCACTCATTAGATACGTCATAGGACTTCTCGTTGGCTCGTTTGTTGCGGTTTTGGTCGGACTTATATTTGGACTTTTTCCAAAATTTGCAAATGCATTTGAGCCACTTATCGGACTTTTGCGTCCTATTTCGCCGATTGCGTGGATACCTTTGATAGTCCTTGCCTTTGGTATCGGCGATAAACCGACCATTTTCATCATCGCTTATGCGATATTTTTCCCTATGCTACTTCTTACTATAAATGCCGTAAAAAGCGTGCCAAATGAGCTTGTTTTAGCGGCTCGTGGCTTTGGAGCTAGCAAAATGCAAATAATCACTGGCGTCATCATGCCAGCAAGTCTTTTTAGCATCATCTCAGGGCTAAAGCTAGCAGCGAGCCTTGCTTGGATAAATTTAGTAGTTGGCGAGATGGTGGGAGCGCAAAGCGGGCTAGGATATCTCATAATAGACGCTAGAAACCAGCTTAGGATAGATAGCGTAATGGCGGTGATTTTTGTGATCGGCGTGATAGGCATCGTGATAAATTTCATCTTTTCGCTCATTGAAAGATACGCAGGGGAGAGGCTTGGACGATGATAAAGATAAAAAATTTAACCAAATCTTTTGGGGACGCTAAAATTTTAAAAGGGATAAATTTAGAGATAAAGCAGAATGAATTTTGCGTTTTGCTTGGCGGCAGCGGCTCTGGTAAGACGACACTTTTAAACATCCTAAGTGGCACGAGCGAGCTTAGTAGCGGTGAAATTTCGATGCAAAATAAAATTTATACAAAGAAAATTTTGCTAGACAAATCTCGCCAGATCATCACTCAAACCTACTCGCTAATGCCATGGCTAAGCGCAAAAGATAATATCAAATTTGCCCTAAAATGCTCTGGCATAAAGGATAAATTTGAACAAGAAAAGAGAGCTAGCAAATTTCTAGAGCTTGTTAGCCTTTCTCACAAGGCCGAGCTCTTCCCGCACTCGCTAAGTGGCGGCCAAAAGCAGCGTGTCGCCATAGCAAGGGCGCTTAGCTTAAGCCCTGAAGTGCTCTTTTTAGACGAGCCATTTTCTGCACTTGATCCAATAACAAGGGCAAATTTACAAAAAAGCTTAAAGCAGATGTCAAAGACTCAAACCACTATCTTTGTCACGCACGATATCGATGAGGCGCTATTTTTGGCTGATAAGATCGTGATCCTGCACGATGGCGTGATTATAAAAGAGATAATCAATCCAAATTTTGGCGTGCATGATCTAAAGTATTTTGAGCTAAAAGCTAAGATCTTTGACCTTATAAATGGCGAAGATAACGAGGTTGAATACGCTATTTAATAAATTTTAAATATATTTTTAAATTTTAAGCTAGTATTAACT
>CAUQCU010000049.1:0-13967 GCA_963516555.1 Campylobacter concisus
GTCTTCAAGGGCTTCTTTTATAGCAAGACCCGCTTCAAGCGAGCTTAGCGAGCCTAAATTTGATAAATTTAATTCGCCAAGTCCTCAGCCACTTTTGTGGCTAGTTTTAGCTTGTCACTATCAAAGTGCGTGTAAATTCACGAGGTATTTAAGCTAGTGTGCCTAAAAGCTTCTTGAGCTAGTTTAAGCCTTTTTTGGTTGCAACCAAGAGAAATTTAAAATAGCAGGCTTAAATTACAAATATCAAAAACTATAAAAGCTTAAGCACATATCCATTTTCAGCGGTTTCAAGCTTATATTTATGCATCTTGTCAAGCTCTAAAACCACTCTGAAATACTTATCATGCCAGCCGATTATGACGTTTTTAAATGTCTCGTTTTCAAGCTTTAAATTTCTAGTTTTAAAGCTTCTTGGAGGTTTTGCAAAGTCAAGCACGATCTTGTTTTTCTCGTAAGCAAAGTGCTTTAAATTTTTAGCTTTTGTGACGATATTTAGCTCTTTTTCATGTGTTAAAAAGCTCACAAATCCTAAGAATTTAATCTCTTTTTCGCTGCTTTTTATCTCTTGAATAGGCTTTGAGGCTGGCTCGATCTTTACTTCGACTACCTTTTGCTCAGGCTTAGCTGGCTCTTTTGCTTTTTTTGTGCCAAGGTCGATCACTACGACGTTTGGAGTTGGCACATCTGAGGTTTTGTTTCTATCTTTGTTTGGAATTTTAGTCTCATTTTTTTCTATTATGACTGGCGTGCTAACCTTTTGTGGCACCTCTGCCATCGTGACTGAGACGTCTAGTTTTTTGGCTGCGACTGGTTCTGGATTTTTCATCTTACTTATGGCAAATTCATCGTTCCAGTCGATAGTTTTGTTTATATCGGTTAGTCTTTTTTCTTTTATACTGCCGTCATTTGCTCTGTATCTTATGGTGACATCAAGTAGTAGCATCGCATCGCTTGGGAATTTAAATGAGAGCGAGTTGAAGCTGTCATATTTTTCTACGACGTTTGTCGTCATAACGCTTGTGTTTAGCTCGCTAATAGGCATAAATGGGTTTTCTCTGGCGCATAAGCTCGCAGTCAAGATAGATAAAACTAACCAAATTTTCTTCATCGTTCCTACTTTTTGTTGGAGTCTGGCTCAAGGCCTTGTAGTTCAAAATAGTCTTTTTGCAGACGTGCATTCATCTTTTTTAAAATTTCCACGTCTTCGCTAAGCCTCTCTTTTTTGCTCTGAAGGCTTAGCATCACGTCAAGTGAGCGTTTGCCAAACATCATGTTGCCCACGTAAAAGGCAAACATAGCCACGCAAATGGTGGCTATGACGTAGCGTAATGTCGGTCGAACAAATTTTATGATTTTATGAAATATGCCATCTTCTTTGCCATATTCATCTAAAATTTCGCTCAAATATTATCCCCTAAAAACTCACCCGCCTCAAGCTCGATCTCGAGCAAGCGGTTGTATTTCGCGTTGCGCTCGCTTCTTGAAGTAGCACCCGTCTTTATCTCGCCAGTGTTTAGTGCGACCGCAAAGTCAGCGATAAACGCATCTTCGCTTTCGCCGCTTCTGTGGCTCATTATGCAGCGGTAGCCGTTTCTTTGAGCAAGGCGGACAGTTTGCATAGTTTGCGTGACTGAGCCTATTTGATTTGGCTTGATGAGGATCGCATTTGCTATCTTTTTCTCGATGCCTTCGCGTAAAATTTTCTCATTTGTGACAAATAGGTCGTCGCCAACTAGCTGCACCTTGCTGCCAAGCCTTTTTGTAAGCTCAGCCCAGCCGTTCCAGTCATCCTCGCTAAGGCCATCTTCGATAGAAAATATCGGATATTTTTCACAAAGTTTTTCGTAGTAGCTAATGAGCTCGTCGCTGCTAAATTTCTTGCCTTCAAGCTCGTATTTGCCGTCTTTATAAAGCTCGCTTGAAGCGACGTCAAGGGCAAGTTTTATCTGGCTGCCTAGCTCATATCCAGCCTCTTTTACGGCTTGTGAGATAAGCTTTAGTGGCTCTTCGTTGTCTTTTAAATTTGGAGCAAAGCCGCCCTCGTCGCCGACAGCAGTGCTGTGTCCAGCTGCGTTTAGGATAGATTTTAGCTTGTGGTAAATTTCAGTTGCAGCTCTTAGTGCCTCGCTAAATGTGCTAAAGCCAAATGGCATGATCATAAATTCTTGAAAATCAACGCTGTTATTTGCGTGTGCGCCGCCATTTATGATGTTAAACATCGGCACTGGCAAGATGCTAGCGTTTGCACCGCCAAGGTAGCGGTATAGCGGGATATTTAGGCTCTTTGCAGCTGCGCGAGCTACTGCCATAGATACGCCAAGGACCGCATTTGCGCCTAAATTTGAGTAGTTGTGCGTGCCATCAAGCTCAAGCATCTCAGCATCGACTGCTTTTTGGTTATAAGCATCAAGTCCTATCACTGCTTCAGCGATCTTTTCATTTACGTTTGAAACAGCCTTTAAAACGCCCTTGCCAGCATATCTTTCGTCTTTGTCGCGAAGCTCGAGCGCCTCACGCTTGCCAGTGCTTGCGCCGCTTGGTACGATTGCGCTTGCCTCGGTGCCGTCGCTTAGTCTAACTGTCGCACGAACTGTTGGGTTGCCTCTACTATCTAAAACCTCGTGAGCTTCTACATCTTCAATAAATACCATTATTCATCTCCTGCTTCGTTTGTGTCGTCGTCTTCGTCTTTTGCGCCGCTGCTTATTAGGTGATCAATCCCCATTGAGCCTTTTATCGCCGCTACTATCTCATCAGAAATTTCTGGGTGCTCTTTTAGGTAGGCTTTGGCGTTTTCTCTGCCTTGACCCAGTTTTTCGGCCTTGTAGCTAAACCACGCACCTGATTTGTCGATGATGTCGAGTTTTACGCCATAGTCGATGATCTCGCCCTCTTTGCTCACACCCTCGCCAAACATGATGTCAAATTCAGCTACTTTAAATGGAGGTGCCACCTTGTTTTTAACGACTTTTGCTTTTGTGCGGTTGCCGATAGGCTCGTCGTTTTGTTTAAGTGTGGCTATCTTTCTTACATCGATCCTTACAGATGAGTAAAATTTAAGTGCATTACCGCCAGTTGTAGTCTCTGGCGTGCCATATCCCATCATACCGATCTTCATACGAATTTGGTTGATGAAAATAACAGTTGTCTTCATCTTGCTTAAAATTCCAGTTAGCTTTCTAAGCGCCTGGCTCATAAGCCTTGCCTGAAGGCCAACATGCTGATCGCCCATATCGCCGTCTATCTCGCTCTTTGGAGTAAGAGCAGCGACGCTATCAACCACGATAAGATCGATCGCACCACTTCTTGCAAGCGTCTCAACGATCTCAAGTGCCTGCTCGCCAAAGTCTGGCTGAGAGACGTAAAGATTGTCGGTATTTACGCCTAAATTTGAAGCGTATTTTACGTCTAGTGCGTGCTCTGCATCGACAAATGCACAAATTCCGCCAGCTTTTTGCGCTTCAGCGATGATGTGAAGTGTGAGCGTTGTCTTACCAGAGCTCTCTGGTCCGTAGATCTCGATGATCCTGCCTTTAGGGACGCCGCCTATGCCAAGGGCCAGATCAAGTCCTAGCGAGCCAGTCGGTATCGACTCGATCGCCTCAACCTCTTTGTCACCAAGTCTTAAAAGCGTGCCTTTGCCAAAAGCTTTATCGATCTGCTTTAGCGCAAGCTCAAGTGCCTTTTTCTTGTCCGCTTCGCTCTCTGGGATAGCTATCTTTTTGTCACTATCTTTTTCTTTTGCCATTTTTTACCTTATAGTTGAAATTTGGCTTGATTTTATCTAAAAAGAGATGAATTTTACTTGATTTACTCGCAAATTATAATATTTTCGCCAAGCAGTGCAGCGCTATCAATGAGAGCAAAAAGGTGCTCTTTTTCAAACAAAAATCCATAAATTTGATCTTCGTTTTTTAGTATCGCAAGATTTAGCGGCTCTACGAGCGAGCTTGCGCAAAGGTTTAAAAAAGCTTCATCGATACTGTTTTGCGAAATTTGGGGCTTATTTTTAAAATTTTCATCTTTTATAAAAGAGAGAAATTCATCTTGCGAGGTAGATTTATTAAATTTAAAAATTAGTTTTTCTTTTAAGGCTTGGGCTAAAATTTCATCAAATTTAACTAAGTCGATGTGATTTTGAACGCCTAAAATTTTGGCAAAATTTAGTAAATTTTTATCATAATCAGCCACATTTTTCTCATGCTCACTTTGCGCCTTTTTAGCCCTATAAATGGCGTAAAAACCGATAGCTATAAACAAAAGTGAAAGGGTAAAAACTTCGCTCAAAAACTCACTCATCATCGTCCTTATAAAATGCAAACTTCAGTCTTAAGCTCTACGCCAAATTTCTCTAAAACTCTAGCTCTAGCCAAATTTATAAGGCTAGTGGCGTCCTCAAAGCTTGCGTGGTTAAAATTTATCAAAAAATTTGCGTGCTCTTCGCTAAATTTCGCTCCGCCGATCACGTATCCCTTTAGTCCAACTGCCTCTAGCAATGCCCCTGCAAAGTGTCCTTCAGGATTTACAAAGCAGCTGCCAAAGCTAGCGCCTTTTGGTTGATTTGCCCTTTTTGCGCTTATAGCATCAGATATGCTCGCGTCAAAGCCACTAGAAAGCTTAAATTTAGCCCCCAAAATAGCCTCATCTATGCCGCTGTGGCGGTAACTAAAGCTTATCTCATCTTTGCTCACCCAGCCACGAGCCAGACGCACATGCGTGAGGTTGTCGCTTATGCTAAATTTAAGCAGTCCAGCGTTCATTTTTATAAGTCCGCCAAGTGTGCCTGGGATATTTTTTAAAAACTCTAGGTTCGCGATGTTGTTTTGCTTGCAGAAGTTATAAATTTTAGCTGATTTTGTCGCAGCACCTATCTCAAGGTAAATTTTTTCATCACAAATTTCTAAATTTATATAGTCAAAGCTCTTACCAAGCATCGCCATTTTTGGGGGATTTGGCGAGATAAGAAGGTTATTGCCCCCGCCTATCATCACAGCGCCTAAAAAGTGAGGTGAGCTTAGATCTTCAAGGCTATCAACCTCGAAAATTTCATGCACGCCGCCTACCCTAACTGAGGTAAATTTAGAAAAATCAACAAGCCTCGTCACTGGATAAATTCCGGTATAAAATCAAGCATACGAGTGGTAAATTCAACCATCATCGAGATCATCCAAGGCATCAAAAATATGATGACAACGACGACTAGCAAAATTTTTGGCACGAAGCTTAGCGTAGTTTCGTTTATCTGCGTGGTCGCTTGAAAGATGGAGATGATAAGACCAGCGATTAGTCCGCTTAGCAGCATCGGAAGGCTGATATAAAGGGCGATCTTAAAGGTTTCAACTCCAAGAGAGACAAGCGTGCTTTGCATCAGCTAAACCTTACTTCGTTGTATTCAGTTGGGATTAGGTAGTCGTTTACGTCGATTGGCTTTTCAAAAAAGCCTTTATCATAGCCTATTTGATAGAGCTTATTTAGCGCTTTTAGCTGCGTTTCGTTCATGCTTATTGACTCGTCATTTGCATATAAATTTAGATATGTTTTAAGCTCGTCTTTGCCAACTCTGATGAGATTTCGCTCCATTAGCATGTGAGATAAAAATGGCTTGTGCGAAGTGGCTATGCGAACCGCCTCGCTAAGTACTCTTTCGCACTCGATGGCGTCAGTTATCGGCAGGCTTCGTCTAAGCGCCATGCCACCAAGTGGAAGCGGTAAATTTTCGCTGTTTAGCTCGCTCCAGATGTCCCAAATTTCACGCTCGACGCAGAGCTTGTCAGAGAAATTTAAGATACTTTCATGTATGAGCACACCAGCATCGACCTCGCCGCTAAGCACGGCATTTTCGATCTCTAAGAAATTTTTATAAACGATCCTTGCCTCTGGATAGGCTATGCGAAAGAGCAGAGCATTTGTCGTGTTTTTGCCAGATAGCGCTACCTTGAAATTTCGCTTTAGCTGCCTATCCTTTAGCTTGATAAGCTTTGGGCCGTAGCCATTTCCAAAGCTCACCGCACAGCGTAAAAGCGCAAATTCATCGCAAATTTTTGGATAGAGCGCAAAGCTGATCGCCGTTGCCTCATAAGTGCCTTTTAGTGCCTCTTCGTTTAGCGTTTCTATATCAAGTGCCTTTGATGTGAAGGCTAAATTTTTACTGCTAACCCAGCCAAATTTGACAGCGGCATACATGAAAATATCGTCAGCGTCCGGCGAGTGAGCAACGTTTATGGTTTTTAGATTATGCAAAGATGATCCTTTTTTTTGATTACGCCATTTTAATGAAATTTATTTAAAATAAAGTTTTAAGGGTGGTTTTGAAATGATTTTACCAGCTTTGCCTCTTTGAAATTTAGCACGTATTTCACGTCTATGGCGTCTTTAGCCCCTTTTCTTCGAGCTAGGATCGTTGAGTAAAACGGATGCTTAAGTTCTAGCATCTTAAGCAGTTTTTGATCGCTATCTTCTTTTTTTATATTTTCAACGATTATTGTCGTTATAAATTTGCCCTCAAACTCGTAAAATGGCCAGACCATAACGCCAGCGTCGCTTGTTTTAAAGTCCGTGATTTTAGATTTTTTAGGGATATTTAGCATGGAAATGATCTTTTTGCGTGAGTTGTCCGCATTTTGCACGGAGATCACCTTTACAAGCAGGTCTTTTTTGACTCCGATGCCATTTTGGCTAAAGCGATAAACGCCGTCTTCAACTATGCCAACCTTTTCAAAAGCGTTAGCGTAGTTTGCTGCGGTGCAGGCGGTTAGAAAAAGTGCTAGAAACGTTAAAATTTTTATAAATTTCATCCTTTCTCCTAAAATTTCACTCTTTTTAGCCTATCTGAAGCGAAATTTTTCCTGCCAAATTTAGCCTCGTTTTTGCCGTTTAGCTCGACTAGATCGCCTGTAAAGCCACAAATATCATTTTTAACAAGGTAACTTCCAACGCCATAAATATCAACTGGGGTGTTAAATTTCTCAAATTCGCTCATTTTTTGCGGGTTAAAGCCTGAGCTAACGACGATTTTAACGTGCTTAAAGCCAGCTTTATCAAGTGCCTCTCTTAGGGCAAATATAAGCTCCTTGCAAACGCCATGCGGGTCAAATTTACTCGTATCTTTGCCTTCAAAATGCCTATCTATCAAATTTTTACTAGTATCCACTCTAACTGCGCCAAGCCTCTCTTTTAGGGCATTTGCGGCCTTTAGTGCGTCTGTTATCACGTCGTTGTTGTAATCAACCAAAGCTGTGATCTGCTCGTTTTCAAAGGTTTTAGCATAAATTTGACAAGCCTTCACCACGTCGCCGCCACACATTTGTATGAGTGCGTGAGGCATGGTACCACCACCTTTTAGCCCTGTAAGCTCGCCCTGAGCGTCTGTGGCGACCTTTTTTATGCCGCCGATAAATGAGGCATATCCGTCGCCTGGCTGCGTGCAGATGTCATCTTGCCTGTCTGCCATACTAAAGACATCCTTACCATTTGCCGCTCTTATCACGTCTCTAGAGTTTGTCGCCACGCAGCTTCTTCTAGTAAGCGTCGCGTCGATCACATTTTCTAAAAAGCCAAAATTTTCATACTTACCGCTTATCTTTAAAACTGGCTCGTTTGCGTTTATGATATCGCCATCATCAAGCGCGTAAATTTCAAGCTCGCTTGGGTTTTTGGCAAATTTATTGATTATCACTAAAACCTCGTCGATACCGCAAAGCACGATATCATCACGCCTTTGAAAAAACTGCATCGTCACGTGCTGATCTGGCAGGTTTTGCTTAATTATCTCATTTACTTTTAGAAAGTATTTCGCCGTGAAATAGCCCTCGCCGATCCTTTGATCTAGCCTAAAAGTCTTATCTGTTAGCCTCTCTATCTTGCCTTGCATCTTTAGCTCAAGTTCGTTCATGTCTATCCTTTTGTTTTTGCGAGATTATACCATTTTGGGAAAATGTCTAAATTTAAAAATATAGTAGAATTTAACGTAAATTTTAAGTTGGATAAAAATTAAATTTATTTAAATTTCGCTACAATTAGGGGCTTATATAAAAATTTAGGAGAATTTTCTATGAAAAAAGAAGATATAAAAGAGCTTATCGAATTTTTTAATGGTATGGAGATGAATCATATCAAGATAAAAAGTGGTGATTTTGAGGTCGAGGTAGAGAAATTTGCTGATTATTGCGCGCCTGCGAAGCCAGTAGCACAAGCAGCAGCTCCAGCGCCAACACCTGTAAATGTTGTCGTTAGCTCAGAGGTAAAACCAGCTGCAAATTCGCCAAAAGATAGCATAAAATCTCCTATGGTAGGTACTTTCTACGCTGCTCCAAGCCCAGGCGCTGCACCATTTGTAAAAGCAGGCCAAAGAGTGAAAAAGGGCGATGTAGTGGGCATCATCGAAGCTATGAAGATCATGAACGAGATCGAGGCTGAATTTGACTGCCAGATCACTGAGATGCTAGTCTCTGACGGACAGCCAGTTGAGTTTGGATTGCCGTTGTTTGGCGTGGAGAAAAATTAATGGAATTAAAAAGAATTTTAATCGCAAACCGCGGCGAGATCGCTCTTCGTGCTTTGCGAACGATAAAGGAGATGGGTAAAGAAGCCGTTGTAGTTTATTCAACCGCTGACAAAGACGCGCTTTACGTAAAATACGCCGACGTGGCCATTTGTATCGGTAAAGAGCGCTCAAGTGACAGCTACCTAAATATCCCAGCTATCATAAGCGCAGCTGAGATCAGTGAAGCAGACGCTATTTTTCCTGGTTATGGCTTTTTAAGTGAAAATCAAAATTTTGTTGAAATTTGCTCACATCACAAGATCAAATTTATTGGACCAAGCGTTGCTGCGATGGCTTTGATGAGCGATAAGAGCAAGGCAAAACAGGTCATGCAAAGAGCTGGCGTGCCAGTCATCCCTGGCTCAGACGGCGCTGTGGCTGATACAAAAGCTGCAAAAGAGCTAGCCAAAAAGATCGGCTATCCTGTCATCTTAAAAGCTGCTGCAGGTGGCGGCGGACGCGGTATGCGCGTGGTTGAAAAAGAGGCTGATTTAGAAAAAGCATTTTGGTCGGCTGAGAGCGAGGCGATGAGCGCATTTGGCGATGGCACAATGTATATGGAAAAATATATCTTAAACCCACGCCACATCGAGGTTCAAGTCATCGGCGATAGCCATGGTAACGTGCTTCACATAGGCGAGCGTGACTGCTCTATGCAGCGCCGCCACCAAAAGCTTATCGAAGAGAGCCCAGCAATACTTCTTGATGAAAAGACAAGAGCTAGACTGCACGAAACTGCCATAAGAGCGGCAAAAGCGATCGGCTACGAGGGAGCTGGTACGTTTGAGTTTTTGGTTGATAAAAATTTAGACTTTTACTTCATCGAGATGAACACAAGGCTTCAAGTCGAGCACACAGTTAGCGAAATGGTAAGTGGGCTTGATATCATCGAGCTTATGATAAAAGTGGCCGAGGGTGAAAAGCTACCGTCACAAAAGAGTATCGAGCTAAAAGGCCATGCAATCGAGTGCAGGATCACAGCTGAGGATCCAAACACCTTCACTCCGTGCCCTGGCAAGATCACAAAATATGTCTGCCCAGGTGGCCGCAACGTGAGAATGGATAGCCACATCTATCAAGACTACTCTATACCGCCCTATTATGATAGTATGATCGGTAAGCTCGTAGTTTGGGACACTGATAGAAATAGAGCGATCCACAAGATGAAAGTAGCTCTTGATCAGCTCATAATAAGTGGCATAAAAACAACAAAAGATTTTCACATCGCCATGATGGAAAACAAAGACTTTTTAAGCAACAACTACGATACAAACTATCTTTCAAGACATTAAAACTAAATTTTAAACCATTGCCTTTTGGCTTTGGTTTAAAATTTCTTATTTTATATATAAGCCAAATTTTTAGGTATTAAACTTTTTAAATTTAAGAGAAATTTAGCCAGTTTGTAACTACAAAATGCAATAAATACTAAAAATTTATCTAAATTTATTAGTAGCAACTAAGTTTTGTGATATTCATACCATTTTTAAAATATGGCGGATAGGGCATAGTTACGGTAAATGGCACCGCTTTTTGCTTTGGTAAATTTTGAGCTACGTCAAATTTGTATGCCACGGTGTTTGGTCTCTCGTCCTCATCGCCTCCAAAAACCCATGAGAAAAATGAAATCCCGCTTGGCTTAAATAGCGCTTCGCCACCAAGATCATTTTTATTTAGCGGCTGATTAATAAGCTTAATTGTAAGAGTGCATTTGCTAATGGTAAATTTGCCGACATTTCTTACTTGACCTCGAAAGACGATGCTTTCATTTCTTAACACTCGCTCGCTCTTTACGCCCTCGACTATGCCTTTTTTGGTGTATTTATCAAGAACTAGCATCAAAAAAATGGCAAGCGTGGTTGAGACCAAAATATTTGTAAAAAGCAGTGATAAAAATAGCTTTCGCTCAGCTCTAAGTGAGAGCACAAGAAATAAAATAGAAAGTAGTGCGATCGCGAAAAGCACGATGATATGAATGATAGTAAAGTAGTTTGAGCTCATCAAAAACACTCCGCTTTTTTGGTGATATTGTAGTCAATGAAGGCAAAGTCATTGACAAATTCTCTTATCTGCTTGCTCTGCTTTGGCAAAAGCGCTTCATTTAAAATGATACGTTTTTTAGCAAAAGGGTTTAGTGAATTTAGAAAATTTCTCATGCTTTGCGTTGAACCAAGGTAGAAGCCAAGCTCGATTTTGCAAACGTTTAATGTGTAGTTTGAATTATTTGTGATGTTAAAATCAACCATCAACGCATCGACATATTGAAGCTGCTTTGTGTTTATTTTGCTTATGCTAACAGGTCTTAGACTTTCATTTATATATTTGTTTGCGTAGTAGTTACCTGCAAAAAGTCCCAAAAAACCAGATAGGATAAATAAAAATCCTATCTGCCACCATGATTTTATCGCAACAAAAATTCCTAAAAGCACGATAAATATAAATGCTAAAAACACCCAACCATAGGCTAGAAAGTCGATAAGTTTGGCATTTTGAAGTATAAAAAGTATGTTGTGCTTGATGCTATTTAACATCTCGCGATCTTTTTTCTTCGATGCCACTCATGCCAAAACGTCTTGCAAGCTCGTTTTTGACGGCATCTGGATGTATGTTGTGGGCTGAAAGTGCGACAAGCGCGTGAAAGCAAAGATCAGCTGCTTCATAGATGAGGTCATTTTTTGCCTTTTGCTCATCTTGTTTTGTCTGCTTGGCAAAACTAAGCTCTTTTGCCGCCATGACAAGCTCTGTAGCCTCTTCGCCAACTTTTTTTAGAATTTGATTTTCACCTTTTTTAAAAAGACTTGCCACGTATGATGTTTGCGGATCTGCATTTAGCTTTCTATCTTCTATAACGTGATAAAGCTCGTTAATGACGCCGTAACTTGGCTTTTTAACCTCGCCTTTTTCATCTGAAATTTCTAAATTTTCTAAATTTATCTCGTTAAAAAAACAAGACCTTGCCCCAGTGTGACAAGCAGCGCTTCCGTTTTGAATGACTTTTAAAAGCAAGGTGTCGTTGTCGCAGTCTAAAAATGCAGCCTTGATCTCTTGCGTGTTGCCACTCTCTTCGCCTTTTTTCCAAATTCTATTTTTAGTGCGTGAAAAATAGTGAGCGTAGCGGCTAGATAGAGTTAAGCTTAGTGCTTCTTCGTTCATATAAGCAAGCATCAAAACCTCGTTTGTAGCATGATCGCAAACCACCACCGGGAGCAATCCGCCAACCTTTTGCCAGTCTATACTTTTTGCTACGCTATTCATTTTTACCTTTCGCTAACCGAGCTAGCTTTTGCCCTATCTTTTGCATCTAGCCAGATATTTGGCACAGCTCCGCCAGGTGTTAAGAAAATTTTGGCATCTTTGTTCTCTTTAAGAGCGTCGTTAAATCTATTTTGCGTCTCGATCTGTTTTAAATTTAGTAAATTTTGATCAACACTTTTTGCGATCTCTTTGTTTGCATACGCAGTCGCATCAGCTTCGATCTTGATAGCATCTGCCTTACCTTTTGCCTCGATGATAGCAGCTTTTGCACTACCTTCTGCAAGGGCAGCTTGTTTTAGAGCCTCTTGATTTGCCCGCTCGACCTCGTATTTTGTCCTCTCAGCCTCTTGTTTAGCGATCTGAACGCGCTCGATCTGCTCTTTTACCTTCGAAGGCAAGATGATCTCTCGAAGCTGCACTGTTAGAAGCTCGACTGGCTTGTTTGGCTGAGAGTCGATGTCTTTTCTTATGCCCTCATCGATCTGCCTTGCTAGGTCATTTCTTTTAGTTGGCAGCTCTTCGGCTGTGTATTTACCAGCGATGCTGCGAACTACGTCGCGCACGACAGGATCAACGATCTTGCTCTCCCAGCTAAGACCCCAAGATGCGATAGTTTGTGGTGCATTTTCTGGATTTAGGCGGTACTGCACGGTGATATCGATGCTAACTGGTAAATTTCTAGCGTCCAAAACCGAGATCGAGTTTTTGCGTAAAATTCCAGCTCCCTGATAAGACTTTTGCAAGCTCTCGCCCATGTCCTCGCCTGAAGTGTAGTTGATGATCCTAACTCTTGTATCAACTACGATGATGTTTTGGATAAATGGCAAAAAGAAGTGAAATCCTGGTTGCAAAGGATTTGGCTCATATTTACCCGCTGTGGCTTTGATGCCGACCTCGCCTGAGTGTATCACTTTAAATGGCTGAGTGATAGCAAGGATCGCGATAATGGCGATTATGATGTAGGCTAGCGCACCAAATTTGCCAAAGCCGCTTGGTATATTTGGCATTTTAAAATCCTTTTTGAAAGGCGGCTCTTTCTCATTATTTTGACCTGAGCCTCTGTTGTCATTACCTGGCTTTTTTTTGTTGAAATAATCATTTAAATCAGCGGGCATTTCGTTCCTTTAAATCTTAAATATATGTTAAAAATGATTCGTATTTTTTGTTTAGACCATAAACTACGTCAAAATAAGCTTTTTGTAGTCTCTTTGTCACTTCGCCTCTAGCGCCGTTGCCGATGATGCGGTTGTCTATGCTATTTATCGGCGTTACTTCAGCTGCTGTACCAGTAAAAAACGCCTCGTCAGCTGTGTATGCCTGATCTCTTGTGATGCGCTCTCTTCTTACTTCGATGTCAAGGTCGTGAGCAAGTCTTATGACTGTATCTTGAGTGATGCTAAGTAGGCTGTTGTCATTTGGTGGAGTGATCAATGCGCCATTTTCAACGATGAAGAAGCACTCGCCTGGGCCCTCAGCTACAAAGCCCTCGCTATCAAGAAGTAGCGCCTCGTCGTATCCAGCCTCTTTTGCCTCATAGTTTGCCATTTGAGAGCTTAGGTAGTTTGAGCTAGCTTTTGCTCTGTTCATTTGAGCAGCAGGGGCTAGTTTAGCAAAGCTTGAAATTTTAACTCTGATGCCTTTTTCTAGGCCTTCATCGCCAAGATATGCACCCCATTCCCATGAAGCGATAGCAGTTTGAACCGGTGCTTTTGTATGCGCTACGCCCATCACGCCGTATCCTAAAAAGATAAGTGGGCGGATATAGACGTTGCTGTTATATTTGTTTGCACGAAGTAGCTCGATCTGCGCTTTTTCAAGCTCTTCTTCTGTGTAAGGCACGTTTAAAACGGTCATTTTTGCTGATCTTAAAAGTCTTTTTGTGTGGTCTTTGAGTCTAAAAATAGCTAGACCTTTTTTTGTTTTATAAGCTCTTGTGCCCTCAAATACGGCGTTAGCGTAGTGCAAAGAGTGAGTTAGAACGTGTACTTTTGCATCGTCCCATTTTACTAGTTTTCCATCCATCCAGATGAATTCTGAAGCGTTCATAATTAAACCTTTCTTTTTTAGAAATTTGATCCGAGTTTATCTAAAATTGCTTTAAATTTACATTTCTAAGCCCAAAATGTCCGTAAATTTTAGGCTAAAGTTACTTATCTAAAAGCTCTTTTAT
>CAUQCU010000050.1:0-13736 GCA_963516555.1 Campylobacter concisus
GGAGATAGTTTTAGGCATAGATAACATCATATTTATCGCTATTTTAGTAGGCAAATTGCCGCCAGAGCAAAGGGGCAAAGGCCGCATTTTAGGGCTTGGCTTTGCGATGATCACTAGGATCATCCTGCTACTTTCGCTATTTTGGATCATGAAGCTTACAAAGCCGCTCTTTAGCATAGGCGAGCTTAGCATCACTGGGCGCGATCTAGTGCTCATAATAGGCGGTCTATTTTTGATAGTAAAATCATCAATGGAGATCCACGCAAACGCCACTGGCAAGCATGAAGAGGCTCACGAGAGCAAGTCTCATCCAGGATTTTTTGCAACTATCCTAGAAATAGGCATTTTAGACATAGTCTTTTCGCTTGATAGCGTTATCACCGCAGTTGGTATGGCTCAACACATCGATATCATGATACTTGCCGTCATCATCGCAGTTGGTGTGATGATGTTTGCCTCAAAGGCGATCTCTGAATTTGTTGATAACAACCCAACGATAAAAATGCTCGCACTAGCATTTTTGGTGCTTGTTGGCTTTGCGCTCGTGCTTGATGGCTTTGGCGTGCATGTACCAAAGGGCTACATCTACTTTGCGATGGGCTTCTCACTAGCGGTTGAGTGCATAAATATCTACGCTAGAAAAAGGGCATTAAGAGATCAAAAATAAAAAATGTGAGCCAAAATGAAGATAAAAAATTTAGATCACATCGTGATCGTAGTAAGCGACGTTAAAGAGGCGCTTAAATTTTACTGCGATATTTTAGGCATGTGACTAGCTCAGAAAGACGGTCACATTAGCCTAAATTTTGGCTCACAAAAGATAAATTTACATAGGTTTGAGGGCGAGTTTTTACCTGCGGCAAAGCATCCAACAAAGGGCAGTGCTGATATATGTTTAATAGTTGAAGATGACATAGAAGACGTGCGCTCAGAGCTTCTTGCAAAAGGCATAGAGATCGAGCTTGGCATCGTTAGGCGAAACGGAGCACTTGGGGCAATGAAGAGTTTATATATTTACGACTTTGATGGAAATTTGATAGAACTTAGCTCATATGAAATTTAACAAGAAGGCAGCTTGGACCTACTAAAAGACCCGCTAAATAAACTAATCATCTCACTCTCATTGCCAGCTGGCGTGGGCATGATGTTTAACACGCTTTACAACGTCACTGGCACATTTTTCGCCGCTAAAATTTCTACCCTTGCAGTTGCTGGCATGGCGATGAGCTTTTTACTATATCTAAGTGTCGTAGGCATCGGACTTGGCTTTGGCTCTGCACTCACCGCGCTAATAGGCAACAGCCTAGGCGCAAACAAGCCAAAAATGGCTAAACTTTACGCCTCAAATGGCATCATCTTCGTGCTTCTTTTTGCCCTATTTATGGGACTTTGTGGCTATTTACTAGCACCAAATTTACTAATCCTTTTAGGCGCCGATCACCACTACATCAAAGAGGCGCTTGACTACGCTGGTGTCATCTTTCTTGCAGCTCCATTTTTCTTGCTTATAAAGTCGCTTAACGGCGTTCTAGTCGCGCTTGGCGATACTAAAAGCTACCGTAACTGGCTATTTTGCGGCCTTTTTATCAATGCATTTTTTTGCTATCTTTTTGCCTTTAGCTTTGATCTTGGCGTAAAGGGCCTTGCTCTAGCAACGGCTAGCGTGCAGTTTTTAGGCATGATCTACCTCTTTTTTAAAGTTAGAAAGAGCAAGATGATAGAGCCCAGAAATTTAGGCTACTTCGTACCAAATTTCGCCGTCTGGGCAAAGATACTAAAGCAAGCCTTGCCAGCTTGTCTAAACTACCTCTCAATGTCGCTTGGCTCGCTCGTGCTTTTAAAATTTGTGAGCTTTTATGGCGTAAATGCAGTGGCAGGTTATGGCATAGCTTTAAGGATCGAGCAAATTTTAGTGCTTCCAACCATCGGCATGGCAGCTGCAGTTTTAAGCATAGTCTCAAGAAACTACGGCGCTAAGAGCTTTCAAAGAGTATTGCAGTGCTACAAACTATCGCTTCTTTTTTTGCTCATCTACTGCGTCTTTGCCTACATCTTTATAAGGCTTTTTGGCGAGAGTGCGATCAGGCTCTTTGATGGCACGCCAGCCGTGCTTGAGGTAGCCAAACTCTACCTTGGCATCAACTCACTTGCCTACATGGCTTACGGCACAATAAACATCTCAGGCAGCACTTTGCAGGCGATAAAACGCCCAGTGGCGATCTTTTTGCTAAATGGCTTTAGACAGCTCGTGCTTCAATGCTCGCTCTTTTACGCGGTGGTCTTTTGGCTGGGGCTTGAGATCAAATTTATGTGGCTAGCGCTATTTTTTAGCGTCTACTTTACGGCGATTTGCTTTTTGACTTGGACGCTTTTTAGGTTAAAAAGAGCTACGAGCGCAAGCTTTTAAATTTAAAGCTAAATGCAAAAAAGCAAAGCGAGGCGACTAAGATGATGCTAGCTCCACCTGTGAGGTTGAAATAAAAGCTGATCACAAGGCCGATAAAGCAAAAAATGATAGAAAAAATGGTTGAGATAAGCATCATGAGCCCCAGCCTTTTGGCAAAAATTTGCGCAATATAAGGCGGTATGGTAAGTAGTGCGATGACAAGTATTAGCCCCACCACGCGGATCGTAGCCACCACGCAAAGCGCCATCATACAAACTAGCAGATAGTGAAAAAAGGTGGTATTAACGCCCCTTAGCCTTGCAAACTCCGCGTCAAAGCTGATCGCCACAAACTGGCGGTAAAAAAGTGCGATGAGCGCCAAAAACAGCACGTCTAAAACACTCATAAACGCGATATCTGTGCCGCTAACTGCAAGGATCGAGCCAAAAAGATAGCTCATAAGATCAGCGTTATAGCCAGGTGTGAGGTCGATGAAAATGATGCCAATCGCCATGCCAATCGCCCAGATAGCGCCTATTACGGAGTCGATGTTTGTCTTGTCTTTTAGCGTGATCGTGGCGATGATGAGCGCTAAAAATAGCGAAAATATGCTCGCTCCAAAAAGCGGCTCGAGCGAGAAGAAAAATGCAAGCCCTATGCCGCCATACGCGCCGTGTGCGATGCCTCCAGCGATGAAAGTCATCTTATTTATCACCACAAGCGAGCCTATCATGCCGCATATTATGCTTACTAAAATGCTCGCAATAAAGGCATTTTGCATAAAATTTAACTCTAAAATTTCACTCATTTTCTCTCTTTAAAATTTAAAAACATTGCTCTTTGTTTTTTCGCAGCCACACTCGCCAAGTGCGATCTCGACATCACAAAAATGGCTATGCGTTCTAGCTAGATGCTCGATAAACTCCCTCTTTGCAAGGTTTTCATGGGTTTTATGAATGTGTAAATTTTTACTCACGTAAGCGATCTTTGTAGCGTAATTTAGCACGATATTTAGGTCGTGACTGACTAAAACCACGCCCACGCCATTTGCATTTATGCCCTTTAAAATTTCATAAATTTCAGCCTGCCCTTTTGTGTCGATGCTTGCCGTTGGCTCATCTAAGATGAGCACTTTTGCGTTTGCGCAAAGCGCTCTAGCGATATAGACGCGCTGCCTTTGACCGCCACTTAGCTCGCCGATCCTCGCGTTTTCAAACTCCTTCATGCCGACTTTTTCAAGGGCACTTAGCGCTAGGGCTTTTTCATCTTTTGAGTAAAAGCCAAAGATTTTTTTATCGATTAGCCCCATTAAAACGACTTCTAAAACCATCATCGGAAAGCTTTGATTTGAGAGGAAATTTTGTGGCACGTAGCCTATAAATTTACTAACCTCGCTTGGCTCTTTACCAAAGAGTTTTATCTCGCCACTTTGAGGCTTAAGTAGTCCCAAAATGAGCTTTAAAAGCGTGCTTTTGCCCCCGCCATTTGGACCAATTATCGCTAAAAACTCGTCACTACTATAGTCTAAATTAATATCTTCTAAAACGACTTGCTTATCGTAGCTAAAGTTTAAATTCCTTATCCTAATGATATCTTTCAAAACAGACTCTTTTGCGTAAATGTCGTGACAAAAATGAAAAGTCCAAGCCAAAGCATGATGCCAAGGGCTGCAAATTCTGCGTAGATTTTAAACTTTTTTAGCTTAATGTTCGTGCTGATCTTTGAGCCAAAAACTGCCGCTACAAATATCACCACGCTCATGCCAAGCGCCATAAATACGCCACTTATCACGCCTGCAAAGTAGCTACCTATCTCATTTGCCAGCACAAAAACTAGTATCGTGCCAGGACAGGGCACCAGAGCCGCAGCGGCCGCTACTAGCCACTCCTCTTTGCTCTTTGGCTTTTTGGTTGAGCAAATTTGACAGCCACATTCGCTTTTAAATTTTGTATTTTTACTCAAATTTTGACTTAGATTTGATCTAAAAATATAAATTTTAGTTTCATTTTTGTTTGAGAGGTAAAATTTGATCTTTTTAATGAGCATAAAAATCGCCAGAAAAAAGATCACGACGCCAGAAAACGCAGTCGTTATGCTAGCAGTGTCCTTTGTGAGGTCGCTGCTTACTTCACGAAGCAGTAAAAAGCTAGCAAAGACAAAGACAAATGCACCCACGATGTGCAAAAAGCCGATCTTTAGTGCAAATAAAAACGCCCTTTTGTAGCTGCCTCCAGTTGCGGCAAAATATGAGCTTGTTAGCACCTTACCATGGCCTGCTCCAGCAGCGTGCAAGAAGCCATAGCCAAATGAGATAAATGCCAAAAATAGCAGTGCAAGCGGACTTTTATAATCCACGCTTCTTAAAATTTGCTTTAGCCTATCAAGCAAGCTTAGGCTAGTTTTTGAGACGATGTCAAATTTCGCCTCATCGATCTTATCTATCTGGCTTAAATTCTCATCGCTCGCGCCTGCTACTGGCTCTTTTAGCAGCTCTTTAAGCGCTGGCTTCTCGTTGTGAGCTTTGGCTGCTTCTTTGCTTGAAAATGTAAAAAATATCAAATTTGAGTTTGAATTTGGTATCGCCCAGAAGCTTTTACCCACCAAAAATGCGTTATTTTGCGTAAATTTGAAGTTAAAATAGCCCTCTTTATCCTCCATATCAACCGACACGACAAGTCCGTCAGCGATCACTAAATTTGTCTTAAAACTAACATCAAATTTAAGCCTGCCCTCGTCAAAATAGAGCTTGTAATTATTTAAATTTGGCTCTATTTTAGTGGCGTTTTCGTCCTTGTAATAATACTCAATGTCCGTTAGATAGTGCCTTGGCACGAGGTAGTCTAACAAATTTAAGCGGATCTTTCTAAGCTCTTTTTCATCTATCTTTTCATCTTGATTGAGGTCAAAATTTTGCTTCATAAGATCTGAGAAATTTTGCGAAAAGGTCCAAGTAAAAGCTATCTGTGTGATATTATTTTCGTGTGCGACAAATTTCGCACTAACGTGAGCTGTTGGGCTATAAAGCGAGCATAGAGCACACCCGAAAGCATTTATCGCTAGTAGGCAAATGACGATCAGGCGTGCTAACATTTTTATAGGCTTTTTGCGAAAATTTCAGCCGTTTTTTTCATCTCGGCTAGCCAGTTTTCAGGTAGTTGGTCTATCATGACGACCTTTGAGCCAGTCTCTTTTGCGATCAAATTTGCAGCCTTTGTTGGGAATTGTGGAGCCACGAAAATGACCTTTACACCGTGCTCTTTGGCTTCTTCGATGAGCTCTTTTAGCTCAGCTGGCTTTGGCTCTTTGCCCTCTATCTCGATGGCTATTTGCTCTAAGTTATAGCGCTTTGCAAAGTAGCCCCAAGATGGGTGATATACGATAAATTCGCGAGTTTTGACATCTTTTAGCTCGTTTTTGATAAAGCTATCAAGCTCGTCAAGGCTAGCTTTAAATTTAGCCAAATTCTCCTCATAAAGCTTTGCATTTTGCGGGAATTTCTCTATTAGCGCCTTTGCGATGTTATCAGCTTGAGTTTTTACTAGGATAGGGTCAAGCCAGATGTGCGGATCAAGGCCGTCATGGTGGTGGTGATGGTGCTCGCCCTCGTGGTCATGGTGCTCATGCTTATGCTCACCCTCGTGCTTATGCTCGTGGTGCTCTTCATGTTCATGCTCATCGCTCATAGCGATCTTTTCGATACCTTCTTGCGTCTTTACGATGCGTAAATTTTTAAACGTCTTTGAGAAGCGATCAAGCCACGCGTCTTCAAACTCGATGCCGATAGCAAAGTAAAGCTCGCTCTTTTCAAGCTCCTTCATCTGCTTTGGCTTTGGCTCATAGGTGTGCGGATCAGCGCCTTTGCCAACCATCGCATTTACATCTAGCGTATCTCCAGCGATCTGCTCGACAAAAAATTTCGTTGGCAGTATGCTAGTAGTCACAACCGGCTTTGCAAAAAGAGACAAAGCACAAACAGCTAAAAAAACGATAATTTTTCTCATTATCTCTCCTTTAAAAAATAATTGCGAAGTTTAGCAAAATGCAACTTGGTTGCAACTTAAAATGCAAATGCCTAAATTTAGCCTTTTCTTTTAAATATAGTTTAAATCTTTTAGCGTTAATATACGAAAAATGAAAAGGGCAAAGATGAACGCGAGAAATTTCTTAGAAGAGCACAATATCAAGGCTACGACGCTTCGCATAAAGCTTGTTGAAATTTTACAAAACGCCAAGGCGCCACTAAGCTACGATGAAATTTTAGAGAGCCTTGACGCAAACAAGACGACCTTTTATAGAAGTATGGAAATTTTTGAAAAAGAAAATCTCGTGATAAAAACCGAAAACAACCACAAGAGCTACTACGAGCTGGCAAATGAAGCCAAAGCCTACTTCATCTGCGACGTCTGCCACAAAGTAACAAACATCGACATGCCACACCTAAACGTCGCTAAAAATATAAAAAGTGCCGTGATAAAGGGCGTTTGCGACGAGTGCGGTCACGAGTAAAGCGCGATGATCTCGGCTGGGATCGCTTTTGGGCGGTTTGTCTTTAAATCGATATAGACAAACTCCGTCTTGCCAGTTGCTATTAGCTCGCCATCTTTTTTAAACTCAAAATATCTGCAAGATGTCGCCTTGCCCTCAGTCTGCGTGTAGGTGTAAATTTCTATCTTGTCCATCAGCTTTGCGCTTTTTATATATTTTGCTTCATTTTTTCTAATTAGCCAAATTTCACCCCTTTTATACTGTGCCTCAACCGTGTCGCCAACAGCGGCAGAGTGGGCAAATGCGGCCTCTTGCATAAGCGTGAAATAATAGACATTGTTCATGTGACCGTGCATGTCGATAGCTTGTGGCGGGATGGTGACGTGATATATAAAATCTCTCATTTTTGACCTTTTTTGCTAAAATTATAACCAAAAATAAGGAGCTAAAATGCAAAATTTATGGGATAAAAAGGCGTCAAACTATCAAAGATTTGACGGCAAGATCAGCACTATACAGCAGCAAATTTTTGGTAAAGCTTTGGCTTGGGGAGTTGATTTTAGTGGCAAAGATATCCTTGATATCGGCTGTGGTACGGGTGTTTGGAGCATATTTTTATCAAAAACAGCTAAACATATAACTGGCATCGATAGCTCAGAAAAGATGATAGAAATTTTAAACGAGGACGCAAAGAGATTTGGCGTGACAAATTTAACCAGCGAGGTTTGCTCGTGGAGAGAATTTAAGCCAGCAAGATACTTTGATATCGCTATTTGCACGATGAGCCCGGCCATTGCGAGCGATGAGGACTTTTTGAAATTTCAAAACTGCGCCAAGCAAAAGCTCTATCTTGGCTGGGACAAGCCTAGAAGCTCTGATCTACTTGAGCCATTTTTTGAAAAATTTGGCCGCGTGCTCTCTCAAAAAAACGTAGTAGATAGGCTTGAAGCGTGGCTAAATGAGCAAGGCATCGCTTTTAAGAGTCAAATTTTAAACGAAACTAGGATTGCTAGACGAAGCGTGCAAGAAGCAGCTGAAAATATCTGCTGGCACCTTGAGATAAACGGGGCTAAAAACTACGATGAAAAGACGGTTTTGGCGATGTTAAAAGAGAGATTTGAGGGCGAGTTTATAGATGAGAAAATAGACTCTCAAATGAAGCTTTTTGTCTTTTAAAGCTTAAATTTAGAGCAAATTTGCTTGCCAAATTCGCTAAAAATGACGCCAAAGATGATGAGCATGGCTCCAAAAATTTGCCAGATGCTAAGTAGCTCGCCTGCAAAAAAGTAGCCGATAAATCCAGCAGAGACTGGCTCTAGACAGAAAAACAAGGCCGCCTTGCTAGCGGTCGTGTATCTTTGAGCGATCGTTTGCACAAAGTAGCAAAATATAGTGCCAATCACAGTCGTGATAAATATCGCTATGAAAAATTCCCTATCAAAATTTGGCACGATACTGCCCTGAAAAAGTGCAAAAACAAGCGAAAGCAAAGAGACGGTGAGAAAGACCACAAAGACAAGCAAATAAAGCTCGCTCTTTCTTACAAAGTGGCCATTTAGCGTAGTATAAAGCGCATAAAATATCGCGCAGACAAGCGCTAGCGCCTCTCCAGCCCCAAGTGCGAGCGTGGCGCCACTTAAGAGCCAAAGTCCAAAAATAGCGATCATAGCGCCCAAAATGGCAAAAATGCTTATCTTATTTTTAAAAAAGATAGCCGCCATAAAAGGGACTATCACGCACTCAAGCCCCGTGATAAAGGCGACGCTAGAGCTAAAAGTGAGCTTTAGAGCGTAAGTTTGCGTGGCAAATGATAAAAAGAGCACCGAGCCAAGGATAACGCCGTAGATGACGCTCTTTTTGTCAAATTTCTTAGTAAATTTAAGCGCGACAATGCCCATAAAGATAGCCGAAAGAAAAAACCGACAAAAGAGCATGACAAAGACGCCATTTGTCTTTAGTGCGTTTGCCATGGGTAAAAACGTAGCGCCCCAAACGATGGAAACTACGATAAGAGCGATGTCGGCTTTGTTTTGAGCGCTTAAATTTCTCATTTAAAGATCGAGTCAAGCACCTTTTTGCCGCTATCTAGGCTAAAGCCGCTTCTTAGCCCCTTTTCCTTCTCGCTCATCACGTTAAATAGCCCATCTAGCGTCTTTCTCGTGATATAAGCGTTTAGGTCTTCGCCTTCATCTGGCACATACTCGCTTGCGCCTAAATTTTTAGCTAGGCTTTTGACTGATTTTATAGTTTCGTTGTTTTTTGCTGAGCCGCCGATGAAAGAATTTAGCCCATTATAGGCAGTCGCAAAGCTATTATCACTCATCATTTTCTCAATTATCGGTGTAAATGCCGCCTTTAGCTTTTGGCTGGAGCTTTGCTGCAAATACTTCGTAACGCTGTCGCTGCCGCCGTTAAAGAGCTTTTTGACATCGGCCTCGCTCATATTTTTTATGCTCTCGCTAAAAATTTCAGCAGCCTTTGGCACGGCCGTGGTTGCGGCGTTGTTTATCGACTTGCTAAGCTCCTGCGCCCACTTCTCGCCGCCCACTTTTTTGGCTAAATTTGACGCCATTTCAAGGCTTTTTGGGAGTGGGATTTTAGCTGTGGCGTTGTTTATAAAGCCCTCTTTTGAAAGCTCGCTCACAGCCGCATTTAGCGCCTCGCTAACCATGCTTTTGTAGTCGCCACTTGTTGCGTGAGTGGCGATTTTGACACCTTTATTTATCATATCATCCATACTTGCGGCTTGTAAATTTAAAGCAAGCGCGCCACAAAGAATAACAAGTGATCTTTTCATCTTCTCTCCTTTTTTAAATTTAAAGCAAAATCATACAAAAAATATCTAAACGCTTAAAATAAATTTAATATTTTTGCACTAAAATTCACCCTTTTTTGAGGGGAATTTATGCAGCTTTTACTTCTTAGCTTCGCTCTTAGCATGGATAGCGCGGCTCTAAATATGGCAAACGGCGCAAGGTATAAAAGCCTTGGCTTTGGTAAAATTTTATTTATCGCTTTTATGCTTGGCTTTTTTCAGTTTCTCATGCCGCTTCTTGGCTATTTTCTTGGCATTAGCTTTGCTAAATTTATAAGCTCTATTGATCACTTCATCGCATTTTTTATACTTTGTTTTCTTGGCTTTAAAATGCTAAAAGAGGCCTGTAACAGCGAGGCTGGCGAGTCATTAAGCATGGATATTAAGACCATTTTTATAGGCGCATTTGCCACGAGTATCGACGCGCTTGCCGTTGGCGTCACGCTTAGCTTTGAAGCGGTTAGTATCTTTGAGAGTGCGCTCATCATCGGCGTAGTCTGCTTTGTGCTAAGCCTAGCCGCCTTTTACATCGGTAAATTTATGGGTGAAATTTTAGAGAAAAAGGCACTCTTTTTAGGCGGAGCGATACTTATATTTCTAGGCTTTAAAATCCTCATCACCCACCTGCTAGAAGAGGGAGTGCTCTAAATTTCTATCTCTATACCAACTGGGCAGTGGTCGCTGCCAGTGATCTCTGGCAGGATAAAGGCGTCTTTTAGCCTATCTTTTAGACCTTGCGAGATGAAGAAATAATCAATCCTCCAGCCGACGTTTTTCGCCCTTGCGTTAAAGCGGTAGCTCCACCACGAGTAAGCGTCCGCAACGTCGCCATTTACGGCTCTAAATGTATCTATAAAGCCGCTTTTTAGCACCTCATCTATCCACGCGCGCTCGATAGGTAAAAAGCCTGAAGTTTTGGCATTTGCCTTTGGATTTTTCAGGTCGATCTCGCGGTGAGCGGTATTTACGTCGCCGCAAAATATCACCTCTTTGCCACTTTTTATCAGCTCTTTGCAGTAAGCTAGAAATTTCTCGTAAAAGTCCATCTTGTAAGCTAGCCTCTCGTCGTCCTTTTGGCCGTTTGGAAAGTAGATGTTAAAAAGCACGATATCGCCAAATCTATGCTCCAAAACTCGCCCCTCCGTGTCGTCAAAAAAGGCCGCTTTTTGCGTTTGCACATCAAATTTAGCAAGGCTCATCACGCCAGAATATCCTGCCCTTGCGCCTGAATTTACACTGATATCTTTAAAGCCAAGGTTGTAAATTTCCTTTGGCACGTCATCCTCTTTGACCTTGATCTCTTGCAGTCCCAAAAAATCAGGCCTAACCTCATCAAGCCAAGCAAAGCCATCTTTTGCCACGACTGCGCGCAGTCCATTTACGTTCCAGCTGATAAGTTTCAAATTTCATCCTTTTTTTAATTATAATTATGCCAAAAATCACAAAAAGGAAAGTTATGAGAAACCAGCCAACGTATAAATTTTTTAAAAATTTTGGCTACGCAAGAGAGGGTTTGGCTGAAATTTTTAAAAATGAAAAGAGCTTTCGCATAGAAATTTGTATATTTTTGCTAGCTACGATCTCGCTATTTTTTTGGAAATTTGATCTTATTTTTAACCTATTTTTGATCTTTAGCATGGCATTTGTGCTAGTTTGCGAGTGCCTAAACTCGAGCCTAGAGCGCATAACAGACCTTGCAAGCCCAGACTATCACGTCCTAGCAAAAGCGGCAAAGGACGCTGGAAGTGCTGCCGTAATGATCGCAAATTTCTTATGTGGCGCGCTTTGGTGCGTGGCTATATATTATAAATTTTGAGATTAGCGTGAAAGAGCAAATTTACAAGGCGCTTCTTGGCGAGAAAAAGGTAGAGATCATAAATTTACTTTGCGAGCTAAGCGATGAAAATGGCTTTATCGTGCTTAAAATTTCAGAAATTTGCGAGAAGCTAAATGTAAGCAAACCAACCGTGATAAGCACGTTTAAGTTACTTGAAGAGAAGAAAATTTTTGAGCGAGTGAAAAACGGAGTTTATAGGTTTAAAAATTTATAGTGGCAAGCAAATGCCTGCCACTTCTTTCTAGCCGATAGTCTCAGCAGCGATCATGCCAAATGTCAAGCAATCAGTTATAGCCACTGATCCTAGACGGCTGGCTCCGTGAACGCCACCAGTGATCTCGCCAGCTGCATATAAATTTGGTATAGGCATAGCTGTTTGAGAGTTCATGACTTGGGCTTTCGTGTTGATATTTAGGCCGCCCATTGTGTGGTGAACTTTTGGCGTGCCACGCTCTGCGTAAAACGGCGGAACTGAGATATCAATGCCCTTTGTCGTAGTCGCAACAACTGGCTTGCCAAAGTCCTCATCAACGCCTTTTTTGACAAATTCGTTGTATCTTGCGACCGTTTTTTTGAGCTCATCAACTGGGATCTTATACTCAGCTGCCAAAGCATCAAGTGTATCAAATTTCTTGCAAATTCCAGCTGCGATAGCCTTTTCATAGTGAGCTGGAAGCATGTGAGGAAGGGCTCTTGAGTCGCAGAAGTTGATAGGGAAGTTTTTATCGTCTTCGCCTTTTTCATGAATGACTTTAAACATCGCTTCAGTTCTTGTCCTGCGGTCAGCTAGCTCGTTCATGTAGCGTTTGCCAGTTCTTGGATCGACTGAAATTCCAAACGGAAAAGCGCCATTTACGTTAAACATAGATCCCACGCCAAAGCCTGTCTCATCGGCACATCCCCAAGGGCCATACTGGATCCAGCTTGGCTGAACTGGATAAGCGCCCGCTCTAAATGCCGCTAAAAGCGCGCCTGCTGTTGAGCCTGGTTGGTTTGTCGAGTCTGTCTCAGGCGTGATCCTTGGATCTTGAAGGCGCCTAAAAATTTTATCTCTACAAAAGCCGCCAGCTGCTAGTACGACGCCTTTTTTGGCTTTTATATATTTTGTATCGCCGCCTTTGTTTTCGACGTCGTCACTCATCAAATTGCCATCAAATTTGTAGTTTTCTCTGACGATGACGCCCACAACTGCGCCCTTGTCGTCAAAGACAAAATCATCAAATTTTGTCCTTTTTTTGATCGACGCGCCTTCTAATTTTTCAAATGTCGCAGTCATAGGAAGCACGATGCCAGCGCCACTGCCGACCTCTGTTTGAAGGCTTCTTGGCACTGAGTGACCGCCTGCGTGAGTGATCTGATCGATATATTTTGCACCACAATCAAGTGTGAGTTTGTAAGCATCTTGCGCCCTCTCGCCGATCTTTGCCAAAAGATCAACGTGGTTGATGCCGCGGCCTGCTTTCAAGCAGTCTTTGATAAATAGCTCGGTGCTATCTTTGATGCCAGCTTTCTTTTGCATGTCGCTATTTGGAACGGCAAAAATTCCGCCGTTGATGACAGAGTTGCCACCTGTGCGGCCCATCTTTTCGATCAAGACGACTTTGTTGCCTTTTTTGGCTGATGTGACTCCAGCTGCAAGAGCTGCAAAGCCTGAGCCGATGATGACTACATCATACTCCTCGTCCCACTTGACATCTTTTTCGTTCATTGGGCTGGCCATTAAATTTGTAGCGCCCATGCCAAGTGCCGTGGCTCCGATAGCGCTAAATTTCACAAAATCTCTTCTAGATAAACCTGAATTTTTCATGCTCTCTCCTTTGAAGTAAGATAATTGCTTATTAGATTATACGACTTTTTTATTAAAATTTGCTAATTAATTTTTTAAATTAAATTTTATTAAAGCTAAGTGCGAGTTAGGCGGACTTTGGTAATATTTATTGACAATATTTTTATCCAAATTTGACTTTGGATTGACGTAAAATAGGCATTTAAAGTAAATTTAGCATAAAGTTTAGAAATTTAAATTTTAAAATTTGCCAGAAATGAATATGAATTAATTTTTTTATAGATTAATTTTTTTAGATTTTTGGGAGGATTTTCTTTTATAGCTTAATAAAAAATATTAGTTTAAAGGTAGATCGGAGCAAATTTGCTCCGAAAATTATTTAACGCCAACTATGATTTGAGTTGCTTTGATGATAGCAGTTACTTTG
>CAUQCU010000051.1:0-13718 GCA_963516555.1 Campylobacter concisus
GTGATATTTGGCATCTTAGTAGCGATCTTTAGCTCAGACCTTGAAAAATCAAGCTCATCTTCGTTTTTTATGCCGATGCAGACCTTGCACTTGCCTATTTGCAGATCAAGCAGCCTTACTACATTTGGCTTATGCTCTTCAAGCACGTCAAGGCCGACCACGCCGATATCTGCAGCGTCTTCGGTGACGTATGTTGGTATATCTTGGTTGCGAACCATTAAAAATCTAAAATTTCCCTCTTCAAGGATAAGCTTTCTATCCTCAAACATAAAGCTAGAACCAAAAATTTTTCTAAAAATTTCAAGTGTATCTTCTGCGATCCTGCCCTTTGGCAAGGCTACTGTTATCATTTTAAAATTTCCTTTTTCTCATCGATTATTTTTTGCATGGCGCGAAAGATCAGCATCTTATCGCAAATGGCATTTTTAAAAAATTTAGATAAAAAGTCACCATCTCCGCCAGTAAAATATACTTTTTTGCTGCCTGCAAGCTTTGAAATGAGCGTGATAATGGGCTTTATGATGCCGTAACTCACAGCATCGCTCGTCTTTTGAGGCAACGCATCGATGTCGATTTGCGAATTTAGTGTCACATTAAGGCGTGGTGAGATGCTTTTATAGGCATTTAACATAGTTGCGATGCCTGGCAAGATGTAACCGCCAAGATGAAGTGAGTTTGCCATTATATCAACGGTGATAGCACTTCCAGCATCTACTATAACGCCATCATTTATCATATAACAACCCGCTTTTCTATCTACTCCAAGCCCCTGATAGATCGTGTCTATCTCAAAGTATGGCTCTAAATTTACAAACATTTCATCCTTATCTATCATCCGCAAAATTTCTTCATTTACACAGATAAAATAGACCTTTTCATCTGGCTTGTAGTTTTTAAATTCGCTAACTTTTATGTGTGTGATCTTGCCATTTTGCAAAAAAGAGGCGTTGGTATTACCTATATCACACAAAATCATAACAGCTCCAGCCTTGCTCTTTGAAGTAGTTTAGGGACTTTGAGCAAATTTGAGAGTTGTAAAAGATCACACGTTTTTTGATCTTGGTTTGAAATTTATCCTCAAATTTAGTGCAAATTTCATTTATCTCGTCGGCTTCTTTAAGTAAAAGCCTGCTCTTTGCATTTCTTAAAAAAACGATCTCGTAGAAATTTTTTGTATCAACACCAAAAAACGCCTCAAGCGAGCGTTTCTTGGTAAATTCGATAAGATCAAGCCTTTTTAGATCCCTTAGCAAGATCTTTTTAGCTTCGAAAAGCTCCCAAATTTTTTGGTTCATTGCCCTAGATTAACATACTCGTTATCGTAGTAAAATGCGCCATTACCCATGAAGCTTTTATCTTTTATCTCGTCGCTAAACTCATAAATTTCAGCTCCGCTAAGGTCTAAATTTGTCTTTATGACATAACCTGTTTTTTCGATGACATAGAGCTTATTGTTGATGATAGTAGCCGCTGAGAAGATAGCAAATTTGAAATTTACCTTATTTTGCTCTTTTAGCATAAGGTCTGTTCTTACTATCGTGCCATCTTTTTTAAAGATGTAAATTTCATCGTTATAAACTAGCACATCTTTGATCTCGCCGTCATAATAGACCGTTTGACTTGGGTTGATGACGATTAGTTTTTTGGCTGTTGCTGCGATTAGGTTATCGCCCTCAACGCCTAAGAATATGATGTTATTAAAGAAATTTTCAGAGCTTACGACAACGTCGCGTAAAATTCTACCAGTATCTTTTTGCACGATGTAAATTTTGCCATCTAGTGCTGGATAGACGATGAGTGAGCTCATGAAGTAAGGTGCCACAATTCTTGAATCAACCGCAGCGATGTCAGATGAGCTATACTCCATTAGCGTTGTAGCTGTGTTAATGTCGATTAGATAAATGTGATTTGATGCGCTGATGGCCGCAAGCTGATTTTGATCAAGCGAGGCTGCTACGATCGCAGTTGGAAATTTACCGCTATAAACGCTGTGACCGCTAGGATCAGTCACGTTTAGATCGCCATTTATGCTAGCTGAGATGACAAAGCCGTTGTTTTCATTTAAGAAGTTGAAATTTTCAGGCAAGGTAACGCTTTTATTTAGCCCATTTTTAGTGATGATGTTGCCATTATCAAGCGTTGCGCCATTTGCATTTGCTGATTTGATGTAAGAAGGAAGATCTTTTGACAAAGATATCTCACCAGAAGTTTGCGCAGGCTCAAAATATTGTCTTTTTGTGCCGCATCCGCTTAGAACTAAAGCCAAGGCAAATGCCAAGAATAGTGTAAGTTTTTTCATTATTTTATTCCCTGATAGTGTTTTAAATTTTTAACTAAAGTTTGTAGTTGTGAGTCAAGTGCGATCTTATCAAATTCCACATTTGCCTCTTTGATTTTATTTTGTTTTAAAAGCTCAAAACCTTTTAAAAGTGCGTTGTATTCGCTTAAAATTTGAGTATTTGCATCACCAGTTTGTGAAAGGATGATATCTTTTACGATCGGATTTACTTTTAAATTTGCAAGCTCGCTAATGCCTTTTGTATCGTTTTTATCGAGCATTTGTCCAAGTGAGAAAAGCGCATACATGCTTGGCTCTTTCTCTTTTAAAACATTTAAAGCGTTTGCGTCATTTGGGTTTAAGATAAGCTTTGAATAGGCTAAATTTGCCTCCTCAACCCTGTTGTCGTTTAAAACCTTACTAGCGTAAAATCCGATGAGTGCGACGATAGCTGCAACGCATAGCACGATCAGCAAAGTTTTGTATTTCCTAAAAAAACGCTCTCCCTTGATCATACTCTCAAGAAACTGCTCTTGGGCGTCGATCTCTTTTTTTATCTCGGTTAAGTCTTCTTTTATAGCCAACGTTTTTCCTTGCTTTTAAAAAATTTTAATTCGCAGATTTTAGCATAATTAAATTAAAAGTAGCCCAAAATTAAAGCTTGAATGTGATATAATGCCTCAAAATCAATTAAAAGGTTGCTTAATAATGCAAATAGACGACACTCTCTTAAATAAACTAGAAAAACTCTCAGCATTACAAATTAATGATGAAAAAAGAGAAGAGATCAAGAAGCAATTAAGTGAAATCGTATCTTTTGTCGATGTTTTAAACGAGCTTGATCTAAGCAGCGATGAAGCCGTAGTTAGCTCTATAAAAGGCGGCACTCCATTAAGAGAAGATGAGCCACATTTAAGTGACGTTGTAGATGAAATTTTAAAGCACGCCCCTTCACGCGAAGGACACTTTTTTGCCGTGCCAAAGATCATAGAGTAAAATATGGATCTAATCGAACAACTAAGAGCGCAAAGCTCGGACGCTCAAGCTAAAGCATCAGAGAGCAATCTCTCTGGCGACATCCAAACGCTTTTAAAAACCGTTGTTTTTAACAAAGCTAGTGACCTTCACCTAGTCTCAAGGTCTGAGCCTCAAATAAGGATAGATGGTACTTTAAGGCCACTTGAATTTGGCGTGCTAAGCGGCAAAGATATAGAAAATTTATGCTACGCTCTAATCACAGATGCCCAAAAAAGCGAGCTTGAGAACAACAAAGAGCTTGACTTTGCCATAGAGCTTCCAAATATCGGCCGCTTTCGTGGCAACTACTACTACACGATGAATGGCGATCTAGCCGCAGCTTTTCGTATCATACCTATCGATATACCTTCGCTTGATGAGCTAAATGCACCGCAAATTTTTAAATATATCATCAAACGCGAAAAGGGCCTTATCCTAGTTACTGGACCAACGGGCAGTGGTAAATCAACAACGCTTGCGGCGATGCTTAATGAGATAAATTTAAATTATAGAAAGCACATCATCACCGTTGAGGACCCAGTTGAGTTTGTACATAACAACAAAAAAGCCCTATTTTCACATAGAAACATAGGCACTGATACGCACTCTTACTCAAAAGCGCTAAAATTTGCACTTCGTGAAGACCCTGATATCATACTTGTGGGCGAGATGAGAGATAGAGAGACGATCTCTACAGCCATTACAGCGGCTGAGACTGGACACCTAGTCTTTGGCACGCTTCACACAAACTCGGCTATACAAACTATAAATAGGATCGTTGATAGCTTCGATGGAAGTGAGCAGCTTCAAGTAAGAAATATGCTTAGCGTTTCGCTAACTGCCGTCATCTCACAAAGCCTGATACCAAAAATAGGCGGCGGAAGGTGCGCTGTACATGAAATTTTGATAAACAACATGGCGATATCAAACTTGATACGCGAAAACAAAGTGCATCAAATTTACTCTCAAATGCAACTAAATCAGCAACAAACTGGCATGAGCACGCAGACTCAAGCCCTAATGAAAGCGCTAAAAGAGGGCATGATTACAAAAGAAAATGCGCTAGCCTACTCGACTAGCCAGCAAGAACTTCAAAATTTAATAGGAACTGTATGATGGATTTAGTAACTTGGTTTGACATTATCATTATCGCCCTTGTCTTGATGCTGGGCATAAAGGGCATAATAAATGGCCTCATAAAAGAGACTTTTGGGCTCATCGGACTTATCGGCGGTTTAGTTGTTGCTAGCAGGTTTTCAGATGTGGCTGAGGGTTTCATAAGTAAAAATATCTATAAATTTGAAAATCCTTCATTTTTACAATTTGTCGCATTTATCGGACTTTGGCTAGTTTTTTGGCTGGTTTGTCTGCTGGTTGGTAAATTTTTATCAAAGATGGTTTCAGTAAGCGGGCTTGGCTTTTTAGACAGGCTTGGTGGATTTGTCATGGGAAGTGGCAAAATTTTCCTCACATTTTCAGCAGTTGTTGCCGTAATGTCAGGCACTTCACTAAATAAAATGATCGAGCCATACTTCACAAACAGCAAAGTCTATCCGCTTTTACTTGAGACTGGCAGGTGGATAACAAACGTCGATATGAAAAATATTAAAAACGAAATAGACGAAATGGTAGCAAGACCAAAGGATACAAACAAAACTGATGCATTTATATCAATGGATGCAAATGCGAGCACAAACACCGACACAAACGTCACCAAAGGGGAGTGAGATGATAGAAAATTTAGAATACGATGCGTTACTTGAGAAATTTAAAAGAGTTCTTCGCGACAATGGTTTAAAATATACAAAACAGCGTGAAATTTTGCTAAAAACGCTTTATAACAACGACGAACACTTTACGCCAGAGAGGCTATATCTTTTTATAAAAGAGACCTACCCTGAGCTAAATATCGGCATCGCAACCGTTTATAGAACGCTAAATTTACTTGAAGAATCAGAGATGGTAACATCTATCAGCTTTGGTTCGCAAGGCAAGAAATTTGAGCTTGCCACAAAGCCACACCACGACCACATGATATGCAGAAAATGCGGCCTTATCATAGAATTTGAAGATCCTATGATAGAAAAAAGGCAAATAAGCATTGCAAAAGAGCATGGCTTTAAACTAACTGGTCACATGATGCAGCTTTATGGAATTTGCGAAAAATGTTCAAAAAATAATATAAAGGGAAAGTAAGGTGATATTTGACAACCAACATGAAATTCAAAGATTAGAAAGCATAGATGAGCTTAGAAATTTAGGCATAAATCCATATCCACATTTTCTTAGAAGAGATATGAATATCTCTAAATTTAGACTTAAATTTAACTATATAAAAGATACAGAAGAGAAAAAAGCAGAGGGGCAGCTAGTAGGTCTTGCAGGCAGGATAAAGCTGATCCGTGACGCTGGTAAAGCGGTCTTTGCAAATATCGAAGATGAAAATGGAAATTTACAAATTTACTTTAGCAATAAGACGCTTGATCCAGAGTGGTTTAAAATCGTTAAGAAATATGTAGAAATAGGCGATATCGTCTATGTTAGAGGCTACGCCTTTATAACAAAAACTGGCGAATTTTCAATGCATGTAAATGAGCTTAGCTTAGCTACAAAATCAATAAGTCCGCTTCCAGAGAAGTACCACGGGCTAGTTGATGTTGAGACAAGATACCGCCAAAGATACCTTGATATGATAATGAACCCTGAAGTTAGGGCTGACTTTAAAAAGCGCTCGGTGATTATAAGCACGATTAGAAGATTTTTTGAAGAAAAGGGCTTTTTAGAGGTTGAAACTCCGATGCTTCACCCAATAGCTGGCGGCGCAAATGCAAAACCATTTGTGACATTTCACAACGCTCTTGGAGTTGAGAGATACCTAAGAATCGCTCCCGAGCTATATCTAAAACGTCTTGTAGTTGGTGGCTTTGAGGCTGTTTATGAGATGAATAGAAACTTCAGAAATGAGGGCATGGACCTAACCCACAACCCTGAATTTACAAGCATAGAGTTTTACTGGGCATATCACAACTACCACGATCTAATGGGTATCACAGAGGATCTATTTAATGTCATTTTAGAAAAACTTGGCATGGAGAAAGTAATAAATTTTGATGGCATGGAGATTGATTTTAGTAAGCCATTTAAACGCATAAGCTATAAAAAAGCCTTAGTTGAGATAGGCGGACTTGCTGAAGATGTCGTAAGCGACAAGGCTAAAATTTTAACAAAACTAAGGGCAGATGGCTTTGAAGCAAACGAGAAGCTTGATCTTGGCCACTTGCAGGCTGAACTCTTCGATAACTACGTAGAGAGCAAGCTAATACACCCAACTTTTGTCATCGACTATCCGATCTCTATAAGTCCACTTTCAAGAAGAAGCGACACAAATCCTGACGTGGCAGAGAGATTTGAGCTATTTATCGCTGGTAGAGAGCTGGCAAATGGCTTTAACGAGCTAAATGATCCGATCGATCAATACAACCGCTTTAAGGCGCAGATCGACGCTAAAAATGCAGGCGATGACGAGGCTCACGAGATGGACGAGGACTATGTAAAAGCCCTAGGATACGGCATGCCACCAGTTGCAGGCGAAGGCATAGGCATCGATAGGCTTGTCATGCTTTTAACAGATAAAAAATCAATACGCGACGTTGTCCTCTTCCCAGCGATGAGGCCACTAAAAACTGAGACAAAGGAGAACGAAAAATGAGTTTGCAAAGCTACGATAAAGATATTTACGACCTAGTAAATTTAGAGTTAAAACGCCAGTGTGACCACCTTGAGATGATCGCTAGCGAAAATTTCACATATCCAGAAGTCATGGAAGTGATGGGCTCAATCCTAACAAACAAATACGCCGAAGGCTACCCTGGAAAGAGATACTATGGTGGCTGCGAATTTGTCGATGAGATCGAGCAAATCGCTATCGATAGATGCAAAGAGCTTTTTGGATGCGAATTCGCAAACGTTCAGCCAAACTCAGGCTCTCAGGCAAACCAAGGCGTTTATGGTGCTTTGCTTAACCCAGGCGATAAAATTTTAGGCATGGATCTAAGCCACGGCGGACACCTAACACACGGCGCAAAGGTGAGCAGCTCTGGCAAGATGTATGAGAGCTTCTTTTACGGCGTCGAGCTTGATGGTCGCATAAACTACGATAGAGTTATGGATATCGCAAAGATAGTAAAACCAAAGATGATCGTTTGTGGCGCTAGCGCATACACAAGAGAGATCGAGTTTAAGAAATTTAGAGAGATAGCTGACGCTGTTGGTGCGATACTCTTTGCAGACGTTGCTCACATAGCAGGTCTTGTAGTAGCTGGTGAGCATCAAAATCCTTTCCCGCACTGCGACGTCGTAAGCTCAACTACGCATAAAACTCTAAGAGGCCCAAGAGGCGGTATCATCATGACAAACAACGAAGAGTACGCTAAAAAGATAAATTCTTCTATCTTCCCAGGCATCCAGGGCGGACCACTAGTTCACGTCATCGCTGCAAAGGCAGTTGGCTTTAAGCATAACCTTAGCCCTGAGTGGAAAATTTACGCTAAACAAGTAAAAGCAAACGCTAAAAAACTTGGCGAAGTGCTAATAAGTAGAGGCTTTGATCTAGTAAGTGGCGGCACTGATAACCACCTAATCTTAATGAGCTTCTTAAACCGCGAATTTAGCGGAAAAGACGCAGATATCGCTCTTGGAAATGCTGGCATAACTGTAAATAAAAACACAGTTCCAGGCGAGACAAGAAGTCCGTTTATCACAAGCGGCATACGTGTAGGTAGCCCAGCTCTAACAGCTCGTGGCATGAAAGAGGCTGAATTTGAGCTAATAGCAAACAAGATCGCTGACGTGCTAAGCGACATCAACAACGCATCTTTACAAGAGAAGATCAAGGGCGAGTTAAAAGAGTTAGCTCATAAATTTATAATCTACGATAAAGCGACATTTTGATGCAAAGTATTGATACATCTCTTATAAAGATAATAACGACCCACTACTACATCAAACGTGACACGATCGTCAATAAGATAGAGTATAAGGGTAAAATTTTCTTTGATAAATTTGAAAAGATCAACGAACCACTAACTTATAGTGTCATGAAAGAGCATGAGGAGGGCAAAGCTATAATCGCCCACTCGCTGATTAATGCAAGTGATAAGGTCGAAAATATAGTCTTTGACTACAACGGCAGAACTCCAGATAGGTTTTGGCATAGAGCGCAGCTTCTTTTAAGAGAAGAAGGCTTTATAAATTTCACAGCCTACGAGACCAAGACGCCAGGGCATTTGCACCTTTATGTGCATAAAGGTCACACTACGCTAAATGAAGCTTGCACGCTTGCAAATATGCTAAGCGCAAAGCTCTCACAAAAGTTAGCCAAAGAGTGGAGAATGTTCCCAAATCAAGATATGCCAAAAGAATTTAACATCCTAACTTTGCCATATAACCTCTATCAAAAAGAGCGTGGGGCAAGTTGGTCAAAATATATGTAAGGAGAAATAATGGAAAACGAAGAGTTAAAAGATATACTTTTAGAAAAAGATGATGAGGCAAAGGGTGCAAAACTAAAGAAACTTCTTATGTTTATAGCAGCTCTTGTTATACTTTTTTTAATCATCATCGTAGCGATGAAACTTATAAACTCAAGCGACTCAACACAAGCACAAAATGAAGCTGACTCAAGACTAGTTCTGCCTCCAGTGCCAGCAGAGCAGCCAGTCGATACGCAGGTACCTGCACAAGATACAAATTCAGATGTTAAAAAAGGCGATACACAACTTTTCGAGCAGGTGCCTATCGTGCCTGAAAATAAGCAGCAAGATGATTTTGAAGATATGATCAAAAAGCTAAAAGACAAAGAAGGTGCAAAGCCAGCTCCTAAAACTGAAGAGCCAAAAGAGGTAGTAAAAGCTGTCGAGCATCCAGCTGAAACACCTAAAAAAGCTGAGACAAAGGTAGAAGCTCCAGCTAAAAAAGCTGAAACAAAAAGCGAAGCTAAAGCAGAGAAAAAAGCTGAAGCAAAGCCAGCCAAAACTGAGGCAAAAGCAGAGAAGAAAGCTGAAACTAAAGCTGAGAAAAAAACTGAAACCAAGGTAGAGAAAAAGGCTGAAGCTCCAGCAAAAGCCGAGAGCGTCGCAAAAGGCTCTTATGTACAAGTATTTGCAACTAGCAAATTTAACCCAAATGCCGACTATATGAAAAAAATAGCAGCCAAAGGATATAGCTATAAGACTATAAAAGCTGGTGAGCTAACTAAAATTTTAGTTGGTCCATTTGATGAAAAAGGACTACAAAAAGCTGTAAATGACATAAGAAAAGATGTCAATAAAGACGCTTTTGTCTTTAGAACAAAATGAAAACCTTCGCAGTTTTTGGAGATCCGATAGCTCACTCGGTATCTCCAAGACTACACAACAAAGCCATTGCCGATCTAGCTCTTGATGCCCTATATACTAGGGTCTTGCTAAAAGATGGCAATGAGCTAATCAATAAATTTAGATCCTTAAAACTAGATGGCGCAAATGTCACACTCCCGCATAAAGAATTTGCTCTAAATTTAGCCGATGACGCCTCAGAAGCAGCACGTAAAATAGGCTCTGCAAACACTTTAGTACTAAAAAATGAGAAAATTTATGCCTACAACACCGACGCACCTGGCTTTTTAAAAGCGATAGCAAATTTCAAAGAGGCAAAAAGCGCCATCATTCTTGGAGCTGGAGGCACTGCAAACGCCCTAGCCTACGCGCTTAGATCGCAAAACATAGATGTTTGCATACTAAATAGAAGCAAGGCAAGACTTGATAAATTTAAAGATCACTATGAGTGCTTTAGCTGGGATGATTATAAAGAGCATAAATTTGATCTAGTGGTAAATTCAACCTCAGCAGGGCTAAAAGATGACCTTTTACCAGCACCAAAAGAGATTTTAGATGGCATTTTAAAAAGCGCTAAATTTGCATTTGATGTGATATACGGCAAGCAAACGCCATTTTTAAAAGAGGCTAAAAGGCAAAATTTAGCATGCAAAGACGGAGCTGATATGCTCTTGTACCAAGCGGTCTTGGCGTTAAATTTATTTTATAATGGCAGCCTCGATGAGAAAAAGATAGAAGCTTCTATGCGAGAAGCGATGTGTCTAGCCTAAGCTCCGTCTCAGGCTAGGCAGATGCAGGAGTTGCGCTGGTGCATTTTTCACGCGGAGTACGCACGGCACGGCATACACATCCGGCAGGGCAAAATTTAATCGTCACGCTGGGTAAAATTTACACCAGTACGGCGGATGGGATAATGCAAATCTACGAAATGCTTGCCCAGATAGGCTATATCGACGCTAACGCAACGACTAATAAAGACAGCGCAAAGAAGACGAAGTAGAGCGGAATATAAAATTATAAAATTTCAGAATTCTACTCGTCCTTCGCGGGCTTTAAATTTTAAAATTTATCCGCTTCCGTAAGTCTGAAATTTTAAAATTTCATGCAGGCTAGAGGTATAGAATTTATCTTGTCTTTAGGATTTGGAATTTTAAATTTCATACAACACATGCCTCGTCTGCTTTAAATTTTAAAATTTAATGCAGCTTAGAGGCGCTAAATTTTTATAATTCTACCCAGCAATGGGCTTGGAATTCGGCAAGGCTAAATAATTTTTAAATTTTAAATATATACTAAGAATAAAAATATAGAATGCGACCGAATATTTTTTCAAAAATGGGGAAATTTTATAAGGGATTATAATAAGGAGCCGATAATTATAGGAAGCTATTATATACGTAAAATAGATTTAATGGTCAATATCTCTTCTATACAGGAAGGTATATGAGCTATTACATACAGTGTGATTGCGGTAAAAAACTTACCAAAAAGCCGATGAAAACGCTAAGATGCCCAAGATGCGGCAGTGTGTATAAAAAGTCAAAAAAATTTTTATGCACTATCCATATTTGTTCATTTTTGATAATACTTTTTGGTTTTCTTTTATACTTAGATGCCGATCTTGGTACAAAATTATTGTGCGGAGTTTCTATGTATTTAGTTTTAGCTCTTGCGACAGATATTGATATATTGGATATCGCAATATTGCTCTGCGGATTTTTTATATTTTACTATCTTTCGCAAAGATATGATGAGCCGTTGATTACCGGAGCTATAGCCATTTTATTTTGCGTAGGTGTGGCAGCTATTTTTGTAATTTTTTTTCCGTACAGAAAACAATAAACATGACAAGTTAGATAAAGTTGGATTTGATACTGGTGTTTTTGCGGAATATATTTTCCTGATAAAAACGCTTAAAAATTTTGGCTGTGTACAAGAGGTAGTTTCCTCTCCATATTAAACGGAGAGGAAAATTAATGAAGAAGTTAAAAATTTTTATTTCTCAAAAGCTTTTTGTAAGCTAAATGGAAACGCTTGATAGCCCATAGCATTTGTCATTTTTATCTCTATGCTAGGCTCTTTTGCGCCCCATTCAAACTCATCGATGTGCGGGCTAGGAAGTCCTACTGGGCGACCTTTTGCGATGTCAAACTGCATGCCAGCAACAGCTGAATAGACCATCACGCTATCAAGGTCATCTTGATACTGCGTAAGGCTAGTAACCGAGCTATACCACTCTTTGCCGCGCTCTTTGCCGTACTCCCAGATCTGCTCAACGGTCTTTTTGTTCTCATCGATCTTATAAACGACCGCACGAGAGTACTTCATGCCAGCGATGGCTGGTTGCTCCATGCCCCTTGTGTCGCCATTGTCAAATACACTTAGATAAATTTCGCCTTTTTTAGACTTGCTATCTATCCTAAATGCCGTATGTTGCGTCCATTGCCAGTCAAAGCCACCTTTGTCGCTCTCGTATCCTGGGCATTTTGAGTACTCATCTTCGCAGACGATCTTGTTGCCTTTGCTATCGACTGGCTGAAGCAGCTTATCTTTAAATTTATCGCTCCAGCCCTTGTGAGCGCCCATGATCCATTTTACTTGTTTGTCACGGCCGATCTTGATAACTGCGTCTTGGTGGCGGCTTGAGATGATGATGCTATCGTCACTTGGATCGTAATCCACGCTATTTACGTGTGCCCAGTTGCGTCCAGGACCAGCGCCAACTATGTCGCCCCATTTATCGTGTGTATCCATAGACTGAAGCTCATCAGAGCTTGCTGTATGGCCTGCTTTTTTAGCGTCTATGTTTAAGCAAACTGCACCTTGATCAAGCGTTTTTAGCACGATATCGCGGTAAGGATCTAGGATTTCATATAGTCTAAAGTCATCAACTACGTTGCCGTCGCGGTCAAGCTCAACGATGACGTCGCGCACTGTTCTTACGTTTTTGCCATCAGCCCTTTTATAGTCGGCATTTGCCACGCGCAAGAAGTAGTGTCCATTTTGTGCTACGTCCATAGAGTGTGAGAAGTCGTTGTAGCTAGCTGGTAACTCGCGGTTGAAAATTTCTCTACCCATGATGTCGTATTTTGCGTATCTTTGGCCATATCCCCAAGTCATAGCGCCGTCGTCATTTTGCTTAAAGCCCATCATAACGCCAGCGTGAAATGGCTGTTTTAGGTCGTAAATTTTGCTTGGCTCAAGGTACCATCTAACCTCGCCTTTTGTATCAAGGATGAAGTTATTTGGGCTGTAGTTCCACTCGATCGCACCACCAGCTGGGTTGTTCCAAACGACTTTTGTGCCCTTGCCTGTTTTATTTACAAAGTTATTTACGTAGTAAAGCCTATTTGCAAATTTAGCGCTAGCAGGCTTAGTAACCTCGATCTTGTCAAATAGCGCGCCCTTTTGATTTGGCGTGCCAGCGCTCTCTAGATAGATGGCTGGAGCGTAAATTTTATAGCTCTCTTTTATATGCTCAGTCTTGCCCTTGTAGCTCTTGTCGTACTCGACCTCAACGGTGTTTTGATAGTCAGGATACATGCCAAAAACTGGGATGCCGCCATGTGTGCGAAGATGCTTGTCAGCCACTTTGTAGCTTATAGTTTGACCGCCTTGCTTTGGCACGATAGTGACCTTAGCGTTGCTTAGTGTGTAGCCGCCATTTTTGATGACTGCTGTAAGAGGCGCTGTGTCGTAAGGGTTTACCACTACTTCGCCGATCTGCCCAGTGATAGCGTAGTCAAGCTTAGCTCCGCTTGGACCGCCTATCGCAAAAGCGCTCGAGCAAAGCACAGAGGCTAGTGCAACACAACTCAAAGTCTTTTTCATAACATCTCCTTTGGATAAATTTTATAAACTCTACTCATAAAGCTTATAAAATTTAGAAAAAGCCTTGGCAAAAACCAAGGCTTAAATCAGTAAAAGGAATAACAAAAATGATTTGCTTTGTGAGTAATTGTAGTAAATCTTTATAACATAAATTTCACGCTAAAGTTAATACTAGCTTAAAATTTAAAAATATATTTAAAATTTATTAAATAGCGTAT
>CAUQCU010000052.1:0-13649 GCA_963516555.1 Campylobacter concisus
AAAGTTTTCAAAGCGTAAAAACAAATTTCTACCGCTCTCTAGCCATTTGCGCTAGAGGGCATTTAAATTTATATCTATCTTGTGTGGGGAAAATGAGGAGAAAATTTCTATTTTTAGCTGCGGCTATATTATTTGCAGGGTGCGCTGGCAAGCAAATTTTAAAGCCAAGCGAAAAGTCAAATTTACTCTACCTTGAAAATAACGAAACTTTGCATGAGATGAAATTTTATAAGCTGCAAAACAGCCTAAATGACTTTAATAAATTCGCAAACATTGTCGGCAAGGCTGAGATCAAAGCAGTCAGCGTAAATGCAGAATTTAGCGCTCTTGGCGAGCTAATGCAAAGTGGCGACGCAAACAAAATGATGATCGTTAAAAACCTAGACACCAACAAGGATGCTGTGCTATCAAATTCTAACGATATAGATGAATTAATTAACGTAAAAAATATCAAATTTTATGAAATTTCAAATGGCGCTATAAAAAGCGTGGTTTATAGCACAAAGAGCATGCCAGTTTGCGAGGCATTTGTAAGCGGCAAAGAGGTGATAAAAGTAAAAAGCGTGACAAATAACCCTTTGAAAAATGGCTTTTTTGCAGTGATCTTAAGCTCAGATATAGTTGGCAACGAAGGCTTTGTGTTAAAGGAAACTAGCTACTTTTTCAACCTTTCGGACGAAGATGAAAAGATGCTTAAAAATGACACTCACAATCCAAAATTTCAAAAGACAACCATAGAGAGCGACCTCTTAAAACAAGGCAGAATTCTCCTAAATGTGCTTTGTTTTAAGGCATTTTAAAAGTAACACCTGCTAAACATTCAAAGCCCTTTTTAGTAACTTTTTATAAGCAAGGTTGTAAAATAGCTTAAATTTCTTAAAAGGTTACATCAATGGATAAAGCTACCATACAAGCACATAAAATCAGCGATGAAGAGTATGAGGAAATATTAAAAATCCTAGGTCGTGAGCCAAATTTACTAGAGCTTGGCATATTTTCAGCGATGTGGAGCGAGCACTGCAGCTACAAATCAAGCAAAAAATACCTAAACGGCTTTCCGACAAAGGCACCTTGGGTTATCCAAGGACCTGGTGAAAATGCTGGCGTCATCGACGTTGGTGACGGGGTTGCAGCTGTGTTTAAGATGGAGAGCCACAACCACCCAAGCTTTATCGAGCCGTTTCAGGGCGCTGCAACTGGTGTTGGTGGAATTTTAAGAGACGTCTTTACGATGGGCGCAAGAGTTGTTGCGAACATGAACTCACTTCGTTTTGGTGAGATAAGAGGCGAGGGCGAGCTAGCCAAAAAACATAGATATTTGCTAAAAGGAAGCGTCGCTGGCATAGGTCACTACGGCAACTGCATGGGCATCCCAACGATCGGCGGCGAAACCACCTTTGATCCTAGCTTTAATGGCAATATCCTAATCAACGCCTTCGCGCTTGGCCTTTGCAAGAGTGATGAAATTTTCTACGGCAAGGCTGAAGGTGTGGGTAACCCAGTCATCTACGTAGGCTCAAAGACCGGTAGAGACGGACTTGGCGGCGCTGTTATGGCGAGTGATAGCTTTAACGATGAAAATAAATCACTTCGCCCAACGGTGCAAGTAGGCGACCCATTTGCTGAGAAGTTGCTTATGGAAGCTTGCTTGGAGCTTTTCAAAAAAGACTATATCATCGGCATACAAGATATGGGAGCAGCAGGACTAACAAGCTCTAGCTTTGAGATGGCAGGTAGAAGCGGTAGTGGTATGAAGATGTATCTAGACCGCGTGCCGATGCGCGAAGTTGGCATGACGCCTTATGAGCTAATGCTAAGCGAGTCTCAAGAACGTATGCTAATATGCGCCAAAAAAGGCTATGAGCAAAAGGTACTTGAAATTTTTAGAAAGTGGGACCTTGACGCTGAGATCATCGGCGAGGTCACAAGTAGCGGCGTGATGCAGCTTTATTGGCACGGTGAGCTTGCAGGCGAAATCCCTATCGGCCCACTTAGCGAGGCAGCTCCGGTGCTTGATCGTCCAGTCGCACGTCCAAAATACCTTGATGAGATAGCAAATTTACAAATACCAAATAATGTTGATAACAAAAGCGCATTTTTCAAGCTTTTAAAAGAGCCTGAAGTGCTAAATAAAAGCTTCATCTACGATCAATATGACGCAAATATCCAGACAAATACGATAAAACAGCCAGGTTGCTTAGGCGCTGCAAGTATCAGAGTAAAAGGCACTAAAAAGGCCGTCTCTATGGCTGCTCAGTGCGATCCTAGAGCAAATTTCGTTGATCCAAAAGTTGGCGCTGCAAGAGCTGTTGCTGCAGCTGGTAGAAAGGTAGCGATGAGCGGCGCTGTGCCACTTGCGATCACCGACTGCTTAAACTACGGCAACCCGCAAAATCCAGAGGTTATGTGGCAGTTCAAAGAGGGTTGCGAAGGGATAAAAGAGGCTTGCCGTGAGCTAAATACGCCAGTCGTTAGCGGTAACGTGAGCCTTTATAACGACACCGACGGCGTTAGCGTCTATCCAACGCCAGCAATCGTCACAGTTGGGGTAAATGAAGATGCAAATTTAAACCTAAAAAGCACATTTTTAAGCGAGGGTAGAGCGATATATCTACTTGGCGAGACAAGTGGAGAATTTGCTGCTTCGCTTTACGCAAAGGCGCTATATAACGTGGTTGGCGGTAAGTTAAAAGAGGTTGATTATAAAGCTGAAAGGGCCCTTTGGGACCTAGTGATAGAGGCAAATAAAGAGCAAATTTTAGAGTTTGCAAATAGCGTTGGTGTGGGTGGTCTTGCTATTACGTTAGCAAAAATGGCTAGCATCTCAAACATCGGCGCAAACTGCGAGGTTAAATTTAAAGAGCCAAATTTCATCTTTGACGAGAGCTTTTCAAGAGCAGTTGTGGGTGTAAAAGACGAGGCTAAATTTGAAGCGCTTGCGGCTAAATTTGGAGTGAAATTTGAAAAGATCGGCGTTAGCGGAGGCAAGAGATTTAAGCTAAATGATATAGATGAGAGCTTAGAGGACGTAAGAGAAATTTATCTAAATGAGTTTGCGAAAATCGTAAAAAAGGAGGACTAAGAGATGTTTTCTAAAAAGGCTCAAAAAACAAGCGGGGAAAAGGAAGTAGAGCAAAACGAGAAAAAGGGCGTGGCAAAGCCGCCAGTGCTCTTTAGCGATACTCAAAATTTGATAAGTACGATAGAAAAAAGGCTAAATGCCCCTTTGATAACCTATTACAACTCAAACGCTGGTAATGTCTGCGGCAACGATGCCAGTGCGATGTATGAAATTTTAAAGGGCAAAAAGATAGACACTGCCTATCTTTTCATAAAAAGTGACGGCGGAAGCGGCATAGCCGCACTTAGGATCATTAGTACCCTTAGAAACTACTGCAAAAATTTAATAGCGCTGATCCCATCAAACTGCGCCTCAGCTGCTACGATGATGGCACTTGGCGCAAATGAGATCGTGATGGGGCCACTTGCCTATCTAACGCCAGTTGATACCTCTTTAAAACACGAGCTTAGCCCTACAAATAAGGGTAACGAGCTTGTTAGCGTCTCGATGGACGAGCTTAGCCGTGTGGTGAAGCTTTGGAAAGAGCAGGACAAGGATAGACCAAACGACACAAACCCCTATAACTCGCTATATGAGTATATCCATCCGCTAGTTTTTGGTGCGGTTGATCGTGCTAGCTCGCTCTCACTTAAAATTTGCTCTGAGCTGCTTAGATATCACATAGATGATGACAAAAAGATCGTTGAAATTTCAGAGCGACTAAACGCAGACTACCCAGCGCACGAGTATCCAATACTCTTTCGTGAGGCGCAGGAGATCGGCCTGCATGTCAAAAAAATGGACGATGATCTAAACGAGATGCTTCAGGAGCTAACGCTACTTTACTCGGAGATGGGACAGCGAGCCTTTACCGACTACGATGAGAACAGCTATCACGATAACAACATCGCAAACATCATCGAGACAAACGGCAAGCAAATTTACTATCAGATCGACAAAGACTGGTTTTATCGCCCTGAGGAGCGCCGTTGGAACGTGATGAATGACGAGAGCTCATGGCGCAAAAATGAGCTGGTAAATGGCAAGATAAAAAATACGATCTATCACTTGTGGTAATATGTCTGGAGTTTTGTTTTTACTGATATTAGGCGGTGCGATATTTTTCTTTATGAGCGTGCAAATAGGCAATAACCGCAAGAAACAAGAAAATGTAAATGAGGCTAAATTTCTAGTATCACTGCTTGCAAAAGTCGCTAAAAGTGACGGCAGAGTTAGCGAGCTAGAAGCTAGGCTGATCACTCAAGTGCTTGATGATCTAAGCCAGAAAGTTAGCGGCGTTAGCGGCGTGCGCGAGTATCTAAAAGAGGTCTATAATAGCCAAAAAGAAAATGTAGATAATGCCTATGAAACCGCCAGAAACTACAAGCGCGCGTTTAATCTAAACTACGATACCTGCGTGGCTAGGCTCACTTTTTTTCTAAATTTAGCCTATATAGATGGAGAATTTAACAAAAGCGAGCAAGATGTTATAAGAAACATCGCTTATGGATTTGGCATAGATAAAGAGACGCTTGATGAGATAATCTATAAATTTGATAGCTTCTATGGCTCAAGATTTGGGGCAGACAGCGATGAGGTGAGCCGAGAAAACGATGCGTTTGAGGTTTTAGGACTTAGTAAAAATGCAAGCCTTGATGAGGTAAAGGCTCGCTACAAAGAGCTTGTGAGGCAGTATCATCCTGACATTTTGATGGGCAGGGGTGAGAGCAAAGATGTGATAGAGCGCTCGACTAAGAAGCTTCAGGAGATAAATGAGGCTTATGGGCGATTAAAAGAGAAATTTGGAGTTTAGATGAAGAAATTTATTATTTTATTGTTAGCGGTGGCTGGCTTTTGTAATGATTTTAAAGTGGTAAATGTCGATGGAAAAGAGATAAAATTTAAGCTTACGCAAAGCGAGCTTTATCAAGATCAAAGGTTGCTCATCAGCAACTACGATGTTAAAGATAGCAATGTGAGCATAATATTTGTCGATAAAGATGGCAACAAGAGTGACATTATGTCAGTTCAAGCAAAAAAATTAAACGAAATTAGTGAGTATATCTTTTCGTATGATCGCGGTATAAAGGTGATGAAATTTAGCTCGAAAAAGCCGATATGCGAGGCGCTTGAGAAAGAGGAACCTGTAAATTTAAGCGTATTAGATGCGAGTTACTTTGATGGCAATCAAATTTCAAGCTATGCCTTTAGTGTTGATATTGTTGGTCAAAAGCGTGAAAACTTTGTAGATAGAAAAGACTATTATATAGATGCAGCTGCAAATGTTATGATTACGCTAGAAGCTTTATCGATAAAGAATATCGCAAAGGATATAAAAATGGGGCAGCTTCTGCTTGTAAAAGGTATGTGTTTAACAAAAAGATAAAAAATTTAATAAAGGAGAAAAAATGAGAGCGTTGCTTAGCGTTAGCGATAAAGAGGGCATTGTAGAGTTTGCAAAGGGGCTAGAGGAGCTTGGCTGGCAGATACTTTCGACTGGTGGTACCTACAAACTTTTAAAGGCTGAGGGCGTCAAAGCCACTGAAGTTAGCGAATTTACGGCGTCGCCTGAGATGTTTGAGGGCAGGGTAAAGACCCTTCATCCAAAGATACACGGCGGCATTTTGCACAAACGTGACGACGCTACGCACGTGGCTCAGGCAAAAGAGCATGGCATCGAGGGCATCGATCTGGTTTGCGTAAATTTATATCCATTCAAAGAGACTACCATTAGGACCGATGACTTTGCCGAAATCATCGAAAATATCGACATCGGCGGCCCAGCTATGGTAAGAAGCGCTGCTAAAAATTTTAAAGACGTGCTCATAGTCACAAGTGTGCTTGACTACGATGAAATTTTAAAGCGCCTAAAAGAAAAAAGCGATGATTTTGAGTTTAGAAGATCGCTGATGATAAAGGCGTTCGAGCATACAGCGGCATATGACAGCATGATCGCAAACTATATGAACGATAGATTTAATAGCGGTTTTGGTGATGCTAGATTTATCACTGGAAGCAAGGTTTTTGACACCAGATACGGCGAAAATCCACACCAAAAAGGCGCGCTTTATGAGTTTGATTATTTCTTTACGAACAACTTTAGAGCCCTAAAAGGCGAGGCAAGTTTCAATAATATGACCGATATAAATGGCGCACTGATGCTTGCAACTAGCTTTGAGGATGCGCCAGCAGTAGCTATCATCAAACACGCTAACCCTTGCGGCTTTGCGGTAAAAGATACGTTGCTAGAGAGCTACGTAGCAGCGCTTAAGTGCGATCCGATCTCAGCATACGGTGGCGTGGTCGCGATAAATGGCACACTTGATGAGGAGCTTGCTAAAAAGATAAATGAAATTTACGTTGAAGTAATCATCGCTGCAAATGTCGATGATGCCGCGCTTAAGGTGTTTGAGAGTAAAAAACGCATCAAAATTTTCACTCAGGATAATAAATTTTTAGTCCGCGCAAATGATAAATTTGACTTTAAGCACATCGATGGTGGCTTTGTATTTCAAGAAAGAGACTTCGTAAAAGACGAAGAGCTTGAAAATATGAAGCAAATGAGCAAGAAATTTGCAACTGGCAGCGAGCTAAAAGACGCTCAGATCGCGTGGAAAGTGGCTGCGCTAACGAAGAGCAACTGCGTAGTTTATGTAAAAGATGGCGCTATGGTGGCTATTGGCATGGGTATGACTAGCCGTGTGGATGCTGCTCGTGCGGCCGTAGCGAAGGCAAAAGAGCTAAAGATCGACCTAAGTGGCTGCGTGCTTGCAAGCGAGGCGTTCTTTCCATTTAGAGATAGCATCGACATCGCTAGCAAAGTGGGCGTAAAATGCGTCATCGAGCCAGGTGGCAGCATAAGAGATGATGAGGTGATAGAGGCCGCCGATGAACACGGCATGTCGCTATATTTCACTGGCGTTAGACACTTCTTACACTAAAATTTAGGGGCGCTTTGCCCCTTGCTTCACACTTTATAACTTTAAATTTTATATAATCCTTCAAAAAAGGAGCAAACATGAAAAAAGTCTTAAAATTTCTCTTGGTTTTGGCGGTATTTTTGGGTGTAAATTTGATGGCAAAAGATGAGTTTTTAAAGGAGCAGACGATGGCAGGACAAAATTTGAAAGAAATTTATTTAGCAGGTGGCTGCTTTTGGGGCATGCAGGGATATTTTAAAAAGATATTTGGCGTGGTAGGTACAAAAGTGGGCTACGCAAATGGTAAGAGCGAGAACACGAGCTACCGCGAGCTAAATGAGAGCGATCATGCCGAGACACTTTATGTGAAATTTGATGAAAACAGGGTCGCTTTGGCTGAAATTTTGGCTCATTTTTTTAGAGTGATCGACCCGACCTCGCTAAATAAACAGGGCAATGACGTCGGCAGGCAGTATAGAAGCGGGATTTACTATGTTAGCAAGGACGATCTACCAGTTATTGAGAGCTTTATGAAGATAGAGCAAAAGAAATTTAAAGATAAGATCGTGGTTGAGGTAGCACCACTTAAGAATTTCATCATTGCCGAGGAGTATCACCAAGACTATCTTGACAAAAACCCTTTTGGATACTGCCATATAGATCTAAATTTGGCAAATAAACCGCTTTATGATGAGGCTAAATTTAAGCCGCTTAGCAAAGAGGAGCTAAAGAGAAATTTAAGCAGCGAGCAGTATGCCGTGACGCAGGAGGCGGCGACTGAGAGGCCATTTAGCAGCGAGTATGATAAATTTGACAGAAAGGGCATCTATGTCGATATCACAAGTGGCAAGCCGCTCTTTTCAAGCGCTGATAAATTTGACGCAGGGTGTGGCTGGCCAAGCTTTACAAAGCCTATCACGACAACGGCGCTTACGTATAAAGAAGACAACTCATTTATGATGAAAAGGGTCGAGGTGAAGTCGCAAAACAGCGATGCGCACCTTGGGCATGTCTTTGACGATGGACCAAGCGACAAGGGCGGGCTAAGGTACTGCATAAACGGCGCAAGCCTTAAATTTATACCGCTTGAAGATATGACTAGGCTTGGATACGAGGAGTTTATCCCCTACGTAAAGTAGCTTTTGTTGAAGCAAATCAATGGTTTGAAAAGTTTAATCAGAGTATAATTCTCCAAAATCAAAAAGGAGAAAAAATGAGTGAATTTTTTAAAAATGCAGAGCAGTTTAACGTAGAGGGTGCGACGGTGCCATTTTATAAATTTAGTGAAAATGGAGCAAATTTTGTGGGCTTTGACTCACGCCCTTGCGTGCCGCCAGAGCCTATGATGAACGCGCTTTTGGCTATCAAATTCGCCGATAAAAACACAAAGATCGTGATGGTAAATCACAAATTTCCAGCTGGGCTCATCCCAAAGATAGAAAAGAGCTTTGACATTAAGCGCGAGGACCTTGAGGGCGGGGCTGTGAAGATGACTTTTAGCCTAAAAGAGGGTGCGAGCATAGAAAACATAGACACCAGCCTTTGCCACTAAGATGCTTTTAAACACTTATGCGCCGCCATTTAAGCTAGTTGGTGGCTACTTTATAGCTGGAATTTTCTTTTTAGCGCTAAGCGTCCCGGCCTTTTTCTACGCTGATTTTGAGGCGATTAGCTCGCTAAATACGGCTGGCTTTTTGCATATATTTTTCGTGGGCTTTGTGATGAGCATCATCATCGGAGCGCTCTATCAGCTAACCTCGGTCATCTTAGAAAAGCCATTTTTCACGGTCAAAGGGGCTATTTTAAATTTAGCCATCTTTTGTCTGTCGCTGCTTGCTATGAGCTATGCGATGATATTTGGCGAGGCCAAAATTTTACAAATCAGCGTAGTTTTTCTCTTTGGCACACTTCTCTTTTTTGGCTCGACCTATGCGCTAAGCTTTATGGATAATAAAAAAAGAAGTTTCGCTGCCTTTGCGCTTTTTGCCTCGGCGATATTTTTGCTAGTTGGCATAACGCTTGGATTTTGCCTAGTGATGATACTTGGTGGCACACTTATGCTTGATTTTATGATGACATTAAAATTTCACGTTTATTTTGTGCTTGGCTTTGTATTTTTCGTGATACTTGGGGCCGCAAGCGTGCTTTTACCGATGTTTGCGCTGGCGCATGATCTTAAATTTACACTTAGCAAGGCTTCATTTGCCTGCTATATTTTAGCTGGAGTTTTGCTGGCAATCGATGAAAATTTAGCCATTTTTGCGGTGGCTGTGGCGGCTTTGCTTTTTATAGCTCAGGCATTTTATATCTTAAAAAAGCGCGTGAGAAAGGCGTATGACTACTGGAATGTAAATATCGCTCTTTCGCTGCTTGCCTTGCTTTGCGCTGCTACATTTATGGTTTTTGAAAAGCTAAATTTGGCTGCATTTTTTATGATATATGGCTTTTTGTTTGCCTTTATCGTGGCTCATCTTTATAAGATCGCGCCATTTCTCATCTGGTATCACTATGTGGCGCCATTTGTTGGCAAGGCAAAAGTGCCGCTACTTGATGCGATGATATTAAAAAAGGCTGCATATTTTGCCATAGCCTGCAATGCCATTTCGCTTATGTGTTATCCTTTGTCGGTTAGCTTTGAGATGAGAAATTTGGTCTATGTAAGTATGATTTTTATGGTGTTAAGCATTATTTTGCTTGCTGTAAATATGATAAACGTTTTTAAATTCACTGGTTTTAAAGGATAAAAAATGAAAGAAAAAATTTATGATGCTTTGTCAAATATCGTAGATCCAGAGGTTGGCTTTGACATCGTTTCGCTTGGGCTAATATATGATGCAAGCTGCGATGAAGATGGTAAAGCAAAGGTGACTATGACGCTTTCAACCAAGTCTTGTCCGCTTCATGAGATGATACTTGGCTGGGTAGAGACTGCCGTGCTTGGCGTGGAGGGTGTGAAAGAGTGTGAGATCGACCTGGTTTGGGAGCCTGAGTGGAATATCCAAATGGCAAGTGACTTTGTAAAAGCACAACTTGGAGTAAATTAAAATTTATTGGCTAGAAATTTAGCTTAGCCAGCAAATTTCTAGCTTTTCTACTTAAATTTCTACTTTAAATTTTAAAAATATCATAAAAGCGTAGTTAAATTTTTTTGGTAATGCTTAAGCTCTTTAATAAATTTATGCAAGTAAAAGCTAAAAAATATAATGCAAGTTTTAGAATATAATTTTAAGTGTTTGCTAGACTATGGTTAAAATTTTTGAATATATTAAAAGGTAAATTGCAAGATAAACTTGCAATTTAACAGGAGAATTTTTAGTTAGGACTTAGTCCATTTGGTGGCGAAGATATGATGGGATATCTAGCTGAGAGATATACTCGTCGCTGTTATATCCGCCACTTACTCTTCTTTTTAAAACGATATTTTTATTTAGAAGATCATTTTCAGGCTCTTGGGCTATTTTTTTTTCTTCAGTTTCTTTTTCAGCGCCTTTAAATCCAGTTGCGATGATAGTAACTTCGACTTTATTGTCTTCTATGTTTTCATCGGTTGTTGTACCAAAGATCACATCAGCATCATCATCAGAAGCTTCCTCGATCATTGACATCGCGCTATGAAGATCATCAAGTGAGCAGTTTGGATGCATTTTGAAATGAACTAAAACGCCAAGCGCTCCGTTTATATTCATGTTATCAAGTAGTGGTGATTGGATAGCATTTTTGATAGCTTCTTGAGCTGCACCCTCGCCATAAGCCTCGCCAACACCCATTAAAGCGTGACCTCTGTGGCTCATAACTGTTTTTACGTCAGCAAAGTCAAGGTTGATATCGCTGACACCAGAGTCAAGCACGATAGAGCACATACCATTTACCGCTCTTGCAAGCACTTCATCAACCATTTTAAAGCTCTCTTTGATGCCTGATTTTTTATCTATCAAAGTTAAAAGTCTGTCATTTGGTATGATAACGATAGAGTCGCTTTCTTTTCTAAGCTCGCTTAGACCGATGTCAGCTAGCTTGCTGCGCTTTTTGCCCTCAAATGAAAAAGGCATAGTCACAACAGCAACTGTTAGCGCACCTATCTCTTTTGCTGCTTGTGCAACAACTGGGGCAGCGCCTGTGCCTGTACCACCACCAAGGCCTGAAGCGATGAACACAACATCAGAAGTCTCAAGAGCGCTTTTTATCTCTTCGTAGCTCTCTTGTGCAGCTTCTTTGCCAACTTCTGGCCTCATACCAGCGCCAAGACCTTTTGTCTTTTTCTCACCAAGCTGTATCTTTGTGTGTGCAGGAGAATTGTCAAGCGCCTTAGCATCTGTATTTGCTATCATTAGATCGATGTCTAAATTTGGATTCTCTCTTATGATGTGGTTTATCATATTACCACCGCCACCACCTACGCCTACTACCTTTATCTTTGCACTATATAGGCTCTTGTTCTCTTCGATTGTGAAACTGTTGCTCATTGTAAAAATTCTCCTCAAAATAGTTGTGTCATGCTGTGCCAAAATTTCTTTAAAGCACTTGGTTTTTTTTCTTGCTTACTTATATCAGCGATATTTGCAAGCTCGTTTTTGTTGTTTGTTTGCTCTAAATTTATATCCATATTTACAAGCTCAATGCCCTCTTCAGAATCATCTTTATCCTGTTTTTTTACCTCAAATTTCTCTTTTTTCTCTTCTTCGAAAATATTGAAATTTGCTTTTGGCTTTGATCTTAACTCACCTTTATATCTCATCTTTTTTTCTGAGTCTATCTCATAAGGTGTAAATTCTCCAGCGCCATACATGCAAAGTCCTATGGCACAAGAATTTGCTGGATCTCTTAAAATTTCATATAAACCATCCATCTCTTTTGGTCTAGCGATCCTAACTGGCATGTTGTCAAATATCGCAGAAGCTAAGTCTTTTAGTCCATCAAGTTTTGTCATGCCGCCAGTTAGTACTATGCCAGCACCAACAAGATCTTTGTATCCACTATCTTCAAGCATATTTGCAAGTACCATCACAGTCTCTTCTGCTCTAGCTGAGATGACATTTGATATAACATCAAGTGAAACTTCGTGAGTTTTTTGCTCATCACCAAGTCTTGGAAGCTCGATAAGATCTACTGATTTATTTACTAGCTTGCCATATTCTAGTTTTATCTCTTCAGCTTTTGGTAAAGGAGTATGAAGCGCCATTGAAAGATCTATGGTTATATTTGCTGAGCCAACATGTAGATATGAGTTGTATCTTAGTGAATTTCCAGCATGCACTACCATATTACATGTCTCGCCACCCATATCTATAAGCGCAACACCAAGTTCTTTTTCGTCTTTTGTTAGTGTTGCTATGGCTGAAGCGTAACCAGAAAGAACTACGTTATCAACCTGCACTCCTGCTAAATTTACAGCTTTTCTTAGGTTGCTAAGTTGTGATTTTTGAATGCTTATGATATGTGTTTGCACTTCAAGTCTAGTGCCGTTCATGCCGATAGGATCTTCTATAAATTCTTGTCCATCTACTTTAAAGTTATAAGGTAAGACATGAAGTTTTTCATATTCTGGTGAAGTCTCGGCATTATGATCTGCCATCTGCATAGCACGCTCTATCTCTTTTATGCCTATTTCATGATTTGGTATATTTACTACGCCACTGCTATTTACACTTTTAGTATATTTTCCAGATATCGAAACCACTACTCTTTCATAGTGTGTGCCTGCAACTTTTTGTGCTTCTATGAGTGCATTTTTTATAGACTTTGCAGCTAGTTCAATGTTGTTTATAGCGCCCTTTTTTATACCTTGTGCTTTTTCTGTGCCTATTCCTATTATTTTTATGTCATCATCATTTTGTTCTGCTATAACAGCACAAATTTGAAATGATCCGACATCTATGCCTAAAATTCTAGTACTCAAAATTTTTACCTTTTGACATATTCTTTAACTTCATAATATTTTAGAAGTTTGTTTGTTAAATCTTTTATCAACTCGTTGTTTTTAAGCATTGCAACATTTTGTTGTGTTATTTGCTTATAGTTGTTATTTATATTGTTAGTAAGCAATCTTTGTTCCAAAATATCGTACACTACGGCTTTGTCATCTAATATAACATAACCTTTTGTATTGTTAGTATCAAAAAGTTGAGATACAAAAGCTCTTGTATCGCTCTCATTTAAGCCCGCAATAGAGCCATTTACCTCTCTGCTAACAAAGCCAACATCTGTGCCTTTGAAGTTTTGTAGAGTATCTTTTGCTTTTGCTGTTAAAATTTCTTTTTCTTTTTTGCTTTTATAAATTTCAAGCACATTGGCTCTTGCTTGCTCAAAACTCATAGGTTGTGGAGGAGTTATGCTTTTTATTCTAGCTATCAAATAGCCATCTTTGTAGATAAATGGTTTTATCACTTCACCAACTTTTGCACCCTTTATCTCATCAAGTGAAAAAGTAGCATTGTCTTCATTTACACTTATAAAACCATTAGTTGCAAGCTCAGCTTTTTTAACAGCGACATACTTTTCTAAAGCATTAGTTTTGCTTTGCTCTATGTTATAGTCTTTATTAACCTCAGCTTTTACCTCGCTAAAAGGTTTTATCTTGTCATCAGAACCCTTATATTTATCTTGGTTCTCGTTATAGTAAGATTTTAAAACGCTTTCGTTTGCGTCGCTTTTTTCTGACTCGACAAAGT
>CAUQCU010000053.1:0-13544 GCA_963516555.1 Campylobacter concisus
AAATTTAAGAGCCTTTTTGGCTCTTAAATTCTCTCAAGTAAATTTACATATATAAATAGGTATGTGATTTTTTAAATTTATTCTTTTACAAATATAATCAAGCTGTTTTGCAAATTTTAAAATTTGCTTGACACCTATCTAATTTAATAAAGCAATTCTGCAAATTTTAAAACTTTACTCACTCGCCTTAGCAGACTACTAAATTTAGGGCTAATAGCCACTCGCCACTAAATTTAGAGCCGTGATATGCCAGCTCTAATTTTAAAATTTGCCTGACACTTGCCAGATAATAAACCGCATGCGACGCAAAGCTCTATCGCATGCACCTCTAACGTGCGAGGGGGGGCTTCGTCTCGTAACTGCGAACAGACGGGGGATTTAAAAAAAAAAAGGGGGGGGGGGGGATAAGGGGACTGCTTCGTGTCTGCTTGCAGTTGCGAGTTTGCGAAGCGAAATTCAAGTCCCTTGCCTCCCTTTTGATAAATTTATATCTCAAAGCAAATTTTAAAATTCCATTCACTCGCAAGAGTTGGCTACTAAAATTTGGCTTCGCTTACAGCTTAGCTCAAATTTTAGAGCCGAAATTACTCGCTCATGAAATTTTAAAATTTGTCTTTATTTATTGACTAGCTTAAATTTAGAGGTTAAAAGCATTTGAGAAATTTGCTGGAATTTTGTGTATGTGATATGTCGATGCTATCTCGCCCAGTGTGCAAGAAAAGATGTGCTTAATAAAAGATACGGCAAATTTTAGAATATTAACAGTTACTAAGCAAGTAAATTTGTATTTTCTAGCAAATTTACTCATCAAAAAACACATAAATTTACACAAAATAGCCAAATTTGGCTCGCCGTAAAGCCACACTAAACGGCTAAATTTCCTTAGCGATCTTGCTCATTTTGTTTATCAGCTCCTCACGTTCGCTTGATTTTAGGTTGCCGTATTGAAGCTTTGTCATCATCTGCATGAAGTCAAACTGCTTAAACATCTGCGCGTCGCTCTTTAGCTCTTTTTCAAGCTTTTCGTAGATCTTTTCCGTCTCTTTGTTAGCTTTTTCTAAATTTTGCAAAAAGCTTCCAGTCGCACTCGAGTCAAGGTCGTTTTTTGCTGCCTTGTCGATGGCATTTTTTAAATTTGATAAATTTTCAGAAATTTTCATCTGCACTTCCTTTTGGATTTTAAAATTTAGAGCAAATTTTATTCCTAAATTTCACCCCACCATTTTTTTCTAGGTGGATTTTGCACAGTGAAAACCTCTCCGATCATCGGTGTTGCGTAGTTTAGCTCAAGTTTTGTAGCCGCCTTTTCAAAGCGCTTGATCGGCTCATCCCAAGCGTGATAAGAAAGATCAAATTTGCCCCAATGCACCGGCACGCCAAGCCTTGCACCAAGATCTTTTAGTGCTTGCGCTGACTCCTCTGGCTTCATATGCACGTAAGGCCAGCAATCGCTGTAAGCGCCATTTTCTATGAAAACTAGATCAAATCCGCCAAATTTCTCATTTATCATCTTAAAATGCTTGCCGTATCCACCATCTCCGCTAAAATAAAAGCTAAAGCTAGCCTCCTCTACCGCCCAGCCGCCCCAAAGAGTGGTATTTCTTTTAAATGTGCGCCCGCTAAAGTGCCTTGAAGGGCAAAAAGTGAAGTTTAAATTTCCTATTTTCTGCTCGCTAAACCAGTCAAACTCGTAAATTTTATCTTCATCTACGCCCCATTTTACGAGGTGAGCTTTGACGCCAAGCGGCACTAGAAACTTGCAAATTCTATCTTTTAGCTCAAGGATCGTTTTATAGTCAAGATGGTCGTAGTGATCGTGCGAGATGAGGGCGATGTCGATCACCTTTGGGTAGTCGCTTGCAGTGATGGCGTGCTCGTAGGCAAAGGGCTTGCCACCTATTGGCAGTGGAAATGCTCGGTGCAAAACTGGGTCCGTGATGATGGTTTTGTCATCAAGCTTGCAGATAAGGCTAACGTGCCCAAGCCAGATAAACTCGCCATTTTTGAGGGCATTTGCGTCAAATTTTAAATTTGGCAAAGGCTTAGTTGGTAGCTTGCCCTTTGGTGGAAAGAGCGCTTGCGGAATGTAATTTAACATAGACGCTTGCGGATTTTTCTTTACCATATCAATCGTTGGCTCTAAATTTACAAAAACTTTGCCGTTAAAATTTGGCGAAGCCTTTATAAGTTTTTGGCTCTTGGCATCTGGTTTGCCGCCAAAAACTGGGGCAAATTTTATAAAAACAAAAACTGAAGCAATAAATAAAACTATAACTATAAAAATTTCCATCAATAACCTTTTTAAATTTAAAGGTTGAATTATATTTTAGGTTTTTAAATTTCAGTTTTATTTAATAAATCCAAACTTAAAGAATTAATTTTTAAGTTTAAACTTAATTAAGATAATTTTACTCTTTTTACTAATTATCTGTTATGAAATATTAATCTTTTTTGATTAATCATACGATAATAACGCTGTTTAATAGCATATCTTAAACTAATATAAAATAAAAATTTAATTTTAAAAATACAAAATTTGTCAGATAGCTGACGGAATTTAATCGCCAGAAGTTATAGAATTGTTTCAAAAATTTCAGGAAGGAGCGTTTGAGATGTTAAATAAACATTTAACTATCTCTATTCATGTGATTAACAATCACTCTATTAGTGAGCAGGGCGGTCTTGCCTTGTTTTTTAGGAGGAATTTATGAAAAAACATAAATTTGTGATTGCCGATTCTAAACGCTGCATAGGATGTGCGACCTGTATGGCTGCATGTTTTAAAAGTGCTTATGAACGCGGCAAACTATCACGTGCAAGGCTAAGCGTCTTAAGAGAAGCTAGCGGTGTTATGCCGACTCAGTGCAGACAATGCGACGATGGCCCTTGCGCAAATGTATGCCCAACTGGAGCGTTGCGATTTAACGATAATTGCATCGAACTTCACGAGGAAATTTGTATAGGTTGCAAGATGTGCACGATCGCTTGCCCTTATGGTGCGATAAGCTCAAGTGCAGAGCTTATGCCTTCAGTAAATTACGCTGTCGAGCCAAAATACTATCTTGAAGTAGAGTCACAATCAGGCGCAAAAAACATCGCAGTAAAATGTGATATGTGCTTTGGCCGTGAAAATGGACCAGCTTGCGTTGATGTATGCCCAACAAGTGCTCTTATAATGGTAGATCCAGAAGAGGGCAAACATAAGCTCGGCAAGAGGATAGACTACGAAGCAGCGAATAAATTTGCTACTAAAATTTTAAACGGACAAGGAGCATAAGATGACTACGGTTTATATGCTATTTCTTGTAAGTGCCGTCGTTAGTATCTTGCTCTACTGCGCTCCAAAAGCCGCTGTTAAAGTTGGTTTTGGACTAAGTGCTATAAGCTGCTTTTATGCGATGTGTCACTTTGTTGCAAATATGGGAGTAAGTGATAGCTTTGCTCTTATGGATGGCTTTTTGTATTCGCCAAAATTTGCACTAAATCCACTTGGAAATTTCTTCAGCTTTGTCGTTGTTTTCATCGGATTTGCAAGTAGTGTTTATGGTATGAGCTATGCAGAAGAGTACATAAAAAAAGCAAATGTTGGTGTGTTTGCATGTTTGTTTAACACATTCATCCTTTCAATGCTTCTAGTAATCAGCGCTGACAATGTATTTTGCTTTGTTGTTTTATGGGAGCTTATGACTCTTGTATCATCATTTCTTATCATCGTCAATGACGGTAAAAATACACTTAAAGCGGTTATGGTATATCTTGGTATCGCACAAATCGGTGCATTTTGTATAACCTGTGGCTTGCTTATCACAGCTTACTATGCAGGAAGCTTTGAATTTAGCGCATTTATGGGTGTTAAGATGCCATTTGGCGCTTCTGCTGCTGTATTTGTACTATTCTTGGTTGGCTTTGGTAGTAAGGCTGGTATGTGGCCATTTCACGTTTGGCTTCCACAAGCTCACCCAGCAGCACCATCAAACGTTTCAGCCCTTATGTCAGGCGTTATGATTAAAGTTGCTCTATTTACACTAGTTAAATTTACACTTTACCTACCACTTAGCACATATTTTGGTCTTACAATACTCGCTCTTGGTGCAGCTAGCTCACTATTTGGTGTTTTATACGCTCTTTGCCAACACGACTTCAAAGCCTTGCTTGCTTACCACTCAGTTGAGAACATAGGCATCATCTTGCTAGGTCTTGGAACAGGCATCTACGGCGTTGCAGCTGGAAATTTAACACTTGCAGCAGTAGGTTTTCTAGCAGGTTGCTACCACGTAGTCAATCACGCTATATTTAAAGGTCTGCTTTTCCTTTGCGCTGGTTCAGTTATCCACGCTACTCATACACAAAATATGGACATCCTTGGTGGCCTTGCTAAAAAGATGCCATGGACAAGCCTTGGTATGTTTATAGGTATCATGGGTATCGCAGCTTTACCTCCAGTAAATGGCTTTGTTTCAGAGTGGTTTACATATCAAGGTATGCTTCAAGGTGCGATGGGAGAAGGAACATTAGTTAGATATGCATTTACACTTGGCGTCGTAGCTCTTGCGCTAACAGGCGTTTTGGTTGGTATGCACCTTAAACTTTACGCTGTTATCTTTGCAGGTACTCCAAGAGATCAAAAAATTTGGGAAAATGCTAAAGAGAGTCCGATAGGTATGGTTCTTGGTATGATCATCCTAATGATAGGCTGTGTTGGCTTTGGTCTTGGCGCAAACTACATAGTTGATTACATCATGCAAGCTGTAAATTCTATCGCTATAAGCGACTATAAAGCTAGCCTTGGTGCTATAAACGTAACTTCACCTATGGGTAGTATGATCTCAACTCCACTTATCGCTTTAGTCCTATGTGCGACTATGATTTTGCCATTTATCATCCTTGCTGTTATGAAAGCAAACAGAGATAAACCACGCGAAACTGATCCTTGGGCTTGTGGCTTTAAATATAGCTCACGTATGCAAATGACAGGTGGTCCATTCACTGGCGACCTTAGAAAAATTATGCAATGGCTATTTAGAGCTGATAAAAAAGTAGTTACTAGAAATTATTTTGACGCGGTTGAGTATCACAACCATCCAAAAGATATTTGGTGGGGAATGTTTTATGAGCCAGTCATTAAATGGTGTGTGAAATTTGCTGATAAGTTAGGTATCGTTCAAAGTGGTTATACAAATGTATATGCACTTTATATCTTGCTATATCTTTGTGTCATACTTGCTGTGGGCTACTTTTTAGTTTAGGAGACGAAAATGCAAACTATACTTTTAATGATATTTCAAGTAGTCGTTATCGTTTTGGTAGCTCCTTTGTTTGATGGTATGGCAAGAAAACTTAGAGCTAAACTTCAATCAAAACAAGGTAGCGATTTCTTTCAAACATATCGCGACATTATAAAGCTTTTTAGAAGAGGAAGAACCGTCCCTGAGTGCTCTCACTGGGTATTTAGATGGGCTCCATTTTTCCTTTTTGCAACTTCAGCTGCAGTGCTAGCTGCTATACCTATCACTTATAGCAAAGACACTGTATTTGGAGCATATTCAGATATATTTGTTATCCTCTATCTTGGTGCGCTACTTAGATTTGTATTTGGTGCAGCTTCAATGGATAGCGGCAACCCATTTGCAGCAACAGGCGGCGGCAGGGAGCAAATGCTTGGTGTTTATGTTGAGCCAGTTATGATTATGTGCTTAATCGTAGTTATGCTTGCAGCTAAAACATCAAATTTAGTTGAGATCCAAGAGATGGTAAGAACTGGCGTTATCGGATATCAAATTCCAAGTTTTGCCGTTGCTTCTATCGCATTTTTGTGGTGTATGTATGTTGAGACTGGTAGAAAGCCATTTGACTTAGCTGAAGCAGAACAAGAGCTTCAAGAGGGTGTTCTTGGTGAGTATGCTGGTAGCGACCTTGGCTTAGTTCAAGCATCACTTATATTAAAACAGTTTGCTATGATCGGACTTTTCCTAAGCATATTTGAGCCATGGAACTTTAGCAATCCTTTCTTAGCTATTATTATTTTTGTGATAAAAACTGGAGTATTTTACGTCGCAGCTGTATTTATAGACAACTTTGGACCACGCTTTAAAATGACTTCATCTTTACGCAAAAATGCTCTTGGTGCACTTGCTATTTCGTTTGTTGCACTAACACTTTATGTAGTAGGAGCGTGAGATGCAAACACTAGATATTTTAGCCATTTGCATGATCGTAACTTCGCTTGCAGTTTTTGGCCTTAGAAGCTTGAAACTCTCAATCATCGCTTATGCGATAGAGACACTACTTTTAGTTAGTATATTTTTCTTGCTATCTGAGAAATTTAATGCTGAGCAGCTAAAAACTTGGGCGATCGTTGCGTTTTTTACCAAAGTTCTTTTCGTGCCAGGAATTTTGTTCTGGCTTATCAAAAAACTTGGCGTAGTTAGCGAAGATGAGCCAGTTGGTGGATTTTTTGTAAGCCCTGTTATTGCTATGGGATTTTCTCTAGCTCTTTCAATGAGTATCCACCCTATATTTTTAAAATTCTCTCTTATCAAAGAAGAGATTATGTTAATCGCTGCTGGAACAGTCTTTATGATGGGAATTTTTGGCTTTATGTTAAGAAACTCATTTGTAAAACAAATTCTAGCTTACTGCTTGTTTGAAAACGGTATCCACCTAAGCCTTGCTCTAATGGCTTACAACTCACATGAGCTAGTTGAGCTTGGAATTTTAACAGATGCGATATTTGCTGTTATTATCATGAGCGTTCTAGCGATTAGATTTTATAAAGCTTATGATAGCTTAGATACTTCTAAAGCTTCAAATTTAAGGGGTTAGAGATGGATAGTTTAGCTTTAATACTTATCTTACCGCTCCTTGGTGCTTTGATCTTGTTTTTAAGTCCTAAAAACTATGCAGTACTTAGCGGACTTCATGTCTTGTTTTCTGCTGCGACATCAGTGGCTTTACTTAACAATGTTCTTAAAGTTTTAAGTGGCGGAACTTTTTATAGTTTTGATAAATTTTTATTCTTAGATAGCTTAGGCTGTGTTTTTTTGGTGCTTATCGCTGTAACTGGATTTATAGTAAATTTCTACTCTATCCATTACATGAGATGGGAACTTGAAGATGGACACATCCACTTAAGCGATCTTAAAAAATACTACGCACTAAGCCATGTATTTATCTTTACAATGACTTTAAGCGTTATTTGCAACAACGTCGCGTTTATGTGGGCAGCTATCGAGGCTACAACACTAGCTTCTGTGTTTTTGGTTGCTATACACAAAGATCAAAAATCAACAGAGAGTGGTTACAAATACATCGTTCTTTGTTCAATCGGTCTAGCATTTGCTCTTTATGCAACCGTTCTTCTATACTCAGCTACATATAGCACACTAGGAGACGGCGAGGCTTCTATGCAGTTTTCAAGCATAATGGCTAACGCTAAAAATTTAAACCCAGATGCAGCAAAACTTATCTTTGTATTTGCGCTAATTGGTTTTGGTACAAAAGCTGGTCTAGCTCCAACTCACACTTGGTTGCCAGACGTTCACGCTGAAGGTCCAGCACCTATCTCAGCATTGCTATCAGGCGTACTTTTAAAATGTGCGATGCTTGCACTTTTAAGATACTACGCTATCACAGCTCAAGCAGTTGGATTTAGCTTTGTTGAAGGCGTAATGATCGTTTCAGGAACTATCACACTTTTTGTAGCAGGATTTTTCCTAATAAGACAACACAACGTAAAAAGAATGTTTGCATACCACTCAATCGTTCACATGGGTGTTATCGCATTTGCACTTGGTGTTGGCGGTAAATTTGGTCTATTTGCAGCGATATTCCACTGCTTAGCTCACAGCTTCACAAAAGCTTTGGCTTTCTGCTCAACAGGTAACATAGCAAGAATTTACGGTCACAAAGATATGAGTAAGATGGGCGGCATGGTTAAGATCGCACCTATTACAACTATTATGTTTGGTGCAGCTGTATGCTCACTGGTTGGTGTTCCAGCGTTTGCTATATTTGTTAGCGAATATAACGTCTTTGTTGGAGCTATCACAAGTGGTCAATACATTGCAGTTGCGCTATTTGCTATTGCACTTGCAGTTATTTTCATAGCTGACTTTGCGCACTTTAACATGGCAAGCTTTGGCGAGCCAAAAGGTGTGGTTGTTCATAATAAAGAGATGAGTTTATTTGAAAATTTACCTCTTATAGCACTCTGTGCCCTTATCATAATCTTTGGCGTATGGCACGTAGATAGCTTTTATACGCTAGTAAATAACGGTGTTAATATAATGATGGGAGCTTTAAAATGAGAGGCGATAAATTTGTTGAAATCCTAAAAACAAAGGTAAAAATTTTAGAAGTAACTCGTCAAGCAGACGATCAGATCACAGTTTTAGTTGATAGAAACGATCTTCCACTAGCTGTTAAAACACTTTATTATGATATCGGTGGCTTTATAAGCACTATGATACCAAACGATGAGCGTCAGATAAATGGCTGCTATGCGCTTTACTATGCTATCTCAATGGAAGGTAGCAAGATGACTGAGGCGGACGACTTTGCAGCTGAGGATAAGTGCTTTATCACAGTTAAAACCCTTATCCCAGGAAGCGATCCGACATTCCCATCAGTTACTCCGCTAGTGCCAGCTTGTGTTTGGTATGAAAGAGAAGCTTATGATATGTTTGGTTTAGTAGCTGAGGGTCTGCCTGATAAAAGACGTCTAGTTTTAAGTGATGACTGGCCAGACGGACTTCACCCACTTAGAAAAGATGCTATGGACTACCGCTACCGCCCTGATCCAGTAGATCATAGAGATGAGCCTGATGCGGAGTTTTTGTTCCCAACAGGTGATGCAGTAGTTGATGTACCACTTGGACCATTACACGTTACATCAGACGAGCCTGGTCACTTTAGACTTTTCTGTGACGGCGACGAGATCATCGACGCTGATTATCGCTTGTTCTATCAACACCGCGGTATGGAAAAGCTAGCTGAAAACAGAATGAACTATGATCAAATGGGCTATCTTGCAGAGCGTGTTTGCGGAATTTGTGGTTATGCTCACGCTATTGCGTGTATCGAAGCTGCAGAAAAAGCTATCAAGCTTGAAATCCCACTAAGAGCTCAAGCTATACGCGTCATCTGTCTTGAGATCGAGCGTCTTCACAGCCACCTTTTAAATATCGGTCTAGCTTGTGAGGTTACTGGTAACTACAACGCTTTCATGCATATCTTTAGGGTTCGTGAGTACTCTATGGAGCTAGCTCAACTTGTAACTGGCGGACGTAAAACATACGGCAACGTCGTTATGGGCGGTTTAAGACGTGATATGACAAACCATGAGATCAAAAAAGGCTTAGAGATCATCAACAAACTTGACATTCAAATTTCAGAAATTTGGGATGCAGTTTTGGAAGATAAACGCCAAATCGGACGCTGGAAAGGTGTAGGTATCCTAGACCGTCAAATAGCACGTGACTTTAGCCCAGTTGGTCCAAATATGAGAGGCTCTGGCTTTAAACGTGATAACCGCTACGATCACCCATACGACTTCTTCAAACAGATAGAATTTGAAGTAGCAGTTGAACATGGTTGCGATGTTTTTGCTCGTGAGATGGTTAGATATAAAGAGCTAAAAAGCTCTATCCACATCATCCGCCAATGCTTTGAGATGATGCCTCAAACTCCGATCATGATCGATCCTGTGACTATGATCAAGCCTGAGAATTTCGCACTTGGTCACGATGAAGCACCACGTGGTGAGAACGTTCACTGGATCATGCAAGGTAGCGCTCAAAAAGTATATCGCTGGAGATGTAGGGCTGCGACATATAACAACTGGCCAAGCCTAAGGTATCAATTTAGAGGAAACAACATAAGTGACGCTGCACTTATCGTTTGCTCACTTGACCCTTGCTACTCATGCACCGAGCGTGTTACTTTGGTTGATGTAAGGACTAAAAAAAGTAAAATTTTAACAGAAAAAGACCTTAAAAAATTCTGTCAAGATGGCGGGGTTAGTAAGAAGGATTTAAGATGATGAAGTTATTTGACATCACAGAAAAATATGGAAAGGCGACATACGCCTATCCATTTGAGCCATATATTGTGCCTGAGAATTTCCGCGGTCAGCCAGACTATACATACGATCTTTGTATAGGTTGTGCAGCTTGCGGTATCGCTTGCCCAAGTAATGCAATAGAACTTAAGATGAACGATGAGCAAACAAGACTTGTTTGGCAGTTTGACTGTGGTCGCTGCATATTCTGCGGACGCTGCGATGAGGTTTGCCCAACTGGAGCTGTAAGACTTAGCGATAGCTTTGAGCTTGCGGTTAAATTTGACAAGAGCGCTCTTATACAAAGAGGCGAGCTTGAGATGCAAACTTGCAAATGCTGCGGCAAGCCATTTACGCCAAAAAGGCTTATAAATTTCACTCTTGAAAAGCTTGGCACAGCAAATTTACTCCCAGGCAGACTTGAAGAGGCAAAAGAGTACCTTTTTATCTGCCCAGAGTGCAAGAAAAATCAATCTGCTGAGAGGCTAACAAAAGGCGTTGAGGAGGCTATAAAATGAGTCTATATCAAGTCCCAGAGGACATAAAAACAGCAAATGACCTAACTGCAAAGTTAGAGCATTTAAAAAATATCAAAAGAAGCTTTAGCGTTTATAGGATCGACTGCGGAAGTTGCAACGGTTGTGAGATCGAAATTTTCGCTGCTATCACTCCGATGTGGGATCCAGAGCGCTTTGGCTTTAAGCTTGTAGCAAACCCAAGACATGCTGATATCTTGCTTTGCTCAGGACCAGTCACAAGACAGATGTACTACCCACTTCTTCGTGCTTACGAGGCAGCTCCAGATCCTAAGATCGTAGTTGCTTTTGGCGCTTGTGGCAGCACAGGTGGAATTTTCCACGATGCTTACAGCGTTTGGGGTGGTATAGATAAGATAATCCCAGTTGATGTCTATATCCCAGGATGCCCTCCACACCCAGCAAGTGTTATTTATGGTCTAGGTATGGCTCTTGGCATCATTGATCAAAAATTGCACAAAAAAAGCTACGAAAATGATAGCACTACGCCTCCTCCAGTTAAAAAGTCAGTAATGGGCGATATCTTGTTTGAACGTGACTTGCATGCTGAAAGTAAAAGGCTAATGAGTTATATCTTTGGTAGAACACTATTTGAAAAATATATGGACGCTATCAAGGCCTCAAGCGATATCCACAACCCAGAGCTTGCACGTGAAGCGGTTGTAGCAGCTATCAAAAAAGAAGATGATCCTAGATATGCTGAGTGTATGGCACTTTTACACAACGATGTCTATCTAAAATATGCAAAAGCTGGTAAAAATTTTGCGATTGATGTTGATAGTGAGGTTTGGAGTAAAAGATGATACAAGTTTATAAGCTTACAAAAAGGCATATGGACGACAACGAAAAGCTTCCACGCGAGCTAAAGGAGATAAAAATTTTCTCCACTTGCGTGGGGCACGGCGTTGGTACGATTGATTTTAGCGAGAAGATCTTAGAGCTAAGCGATGAGGAATTTGACGAGATGATCAAAAATTCTGGCGAATATGTGAAATTTAAGATCGGAAATTTAAGCAAGTATTTTGAAGTTGAAATTTTTGCTGAGCATATCGCTAGACTCTTGCCACAGCTTTGTGAGTGTAAGCTTAAAGAAATTTTGGCAAATTTAAAAGAGGGATATATCGTGCTTAGGAAGGACTTTTGATGAAAAAGGCCATCCTTTGCATCGGTAATCCTATGCGTGGCGACGATGATGTTGGCAATGAAGTCGGCCGCATCGTAGAAACTGAGCTAAAAGAGTGGAAGGTCTTTTTTGGGCAAGATGTGCCTGAGAATGAATTTTCAGCTATTAGAGAATTTGCGCCTGACATTTTGATAGTAGTTGATGCGATGAGCGGCTTTGATGAGGATAAGATAGAGTTTTTTGACCTAAGTGACGATAGAGACTACATCTACTCAACCCACAACCTCCCAACGCCGGTGCTTTTAAGCTATTTGCGTAAAATTTGTCCAAAGACGCTTTTTCTTGGCATTAGTGTCTTGCTTGAAAATGTCCTTGATTTTGAGGAGGGGCTAAGCGAGCAGGCTAAAAAAAGTGCCAGAAAAGCTTTTTTAAGAATTGTAGAGATTGATAAAAATTTAGTTGGTTAAATTTAGTAAGAGCTAAATTTAATCTGGGGTTTGCTAAAGATAAATTTGATCATTTTGGATTTGAAATTTAGTGTAAAAACTAAGCTTTAAACATTAAATTTTAACGCCAAATGTCTATCTTTGGCACTACTTCTTTGCTTTTATTTCTTATAGATCAAAGAAGGTTAAATAAAAAGGAGACGTGATGTTAAATCCGGCAGAAACCGCTCAAGCGGTCTCAAATTCAATGGAGCATAAAGCTCATACGCCACTTGTAAGCATTATATTTCTTGCTATCATGGCTGGTGCTGCTATTGCAATGGGTGATATCTTCTGGGCTCACTCAACAGTTGGTATGGCTGAAAAACAGTCTATCGGTCTTTCAAATTTCATCGGTGGTATCACATTTAGCTGCGGCCTCATGATGGTTGTATTTTATGGCGGTCACTTATTTACTAGCTCTGTTTTAAGCGGCGTTAGTGCGTATGAGGGCAAATTACCATTTGGCAAAACCATAGGCTACTGGGTAATTGTTTGGATATTTAACTTTGTTGGTGGCGCATTGATCGCTTATATGTATTACTACTCTGGTTTGCCACTAAAGTATGACGGCTACATCTTGCAACACTTCGTGCCAGCAGCTATTGGCAAGATCACAGCACCATTTCATGAGCTATTTCTTCGTGGTATCTTTTGTAACGTCTTTGTTTGTATGTCTATCTGGACTGCGACAAGCGAGAGCAACCTATCTGGTAAATTCTTTGCTATTATGTGGATGATCGGCGCATTCGTTGCTTGCTCAATGGAACACTGCGTTGCAAATATGTTCATCATCACTGAAGCTATCATCTCTAAAGCTCACTACATAGCAGCAAGCGGTGGCGACATCAACGCTGCAGCAGCTTTACTTCACACTACAGCTGATAAATTAGATGTCATCAACTGGACAAATTTCTTAAGCAAAAACTTGCTCCCAGCTACACTTGGCAACATCTGCGGTGGTCTTTTCTTTGTTGGTCTTGTTGGCTTCATGGCTAATAAATTTGATATGAAGAAAAAAGCTTAAAACTCATTTTAGTCTTTGCTTTTATGGCAAAGGCTAAATTTTAAATTTCTCTCTTTTTTACCTTAAAAGTTTCAAAAAAATCTCTTATTTTTCATCTAAAAAATGTCACACTAATTTAAAATTTATCGTTTTAACTCCCCTATTATTTGAAAATTTGTGACATTTTGGAGTTTAAAATATCTTAGTTAATAAATTTAGAGCAATAATAAAGCTAAAATTTAATATAATCCCACGAAAAAAGGAAGGCTTATGAAAATTTTTAATGCATTTTTTACTGGCATTATATTTGTTCTCGCTCCTATTTTTACGCTATTTG
>CAUQCU010000054.1:0-13184 GCA_963516555.1 Campylobacter concisus
AGGCAGTATCAAAAGCTAGTCACAAACGCAAGCAATGGAGCGATATTAGAGGCGTAGTTTAAAAACTATCAAATTTAAGCCTAAATTTTAGGCTTAAATTTACTTCGCTCCGTGCCAAAGAAGGCGGTTTTTGCCTAGCTTTGTGTCGATACTCTCTTTTATAATGGAGCAGATATACTCTTTTGAAAGCCCTATGGCCTCCTCTAAGCTCTTGCCCTTTGCAAGGTAGCAAGCAAGCGCCGTTGAGAAAGTGCAACCAGTGCCGCTCATCACAAGCGGGCTAGCAAGCGGAGTTTTGAAATTTTGCAGTGAGCCATCTTTTCTATAAAGCGTATCTATGCTGCTATCCTCGCTTACATGTTTTTTCACGATGATATCGCAAGGCAGATCTTTAAAATTCCCTCCAAAAAGGACATTTGCCTCGTCTAAATTTGGCGTAGCGACGGTGGCAAGCTTCATTAGCTCTTTTAGCTTCTCTACTGCGCTATCTTTTATGAGCTTGTGGCCGCTCTTTGAGACGCAGACTGGATCAAGCACGATCTTGCACTTTTGAGTGAGCAAAAACTCATGCACTACGTCCATTATCTCCTCGCTAAAGAGCATGCCGATCTTTATGGCATCAAAGCTAAATTCCTCCGCAAGCGTGCTAAGCTCATCTTTAACAAAGCTAGATTCAAGGCAAACTACGCTTTTTATCGCGTCTGTGGTCTCAGCAACTAACGAAGTGACTGCCGTTGCACTGTAACAACTTAACCTAGCGCAAGTCTTTATATCAGCCTGAAGCCCTGCTGTGCCGCTATTGCAAGAGCCTGCGATGATTAGAATTTTCTTCATCGTTTTCCTTTTGTAAATTTTGGCTTATTATAAGGGATGTTAGTTAAATTTGAGTTTTTAAAAGGATTTGAGCCAAGAGGCTCAAATTTATGAAAGTTTGTTTATATCGTTATCGATCTCGATATATATCGTAGTTGCGTCAAAATTTGCATGCTCATAAGAGTTATCTACTTTTAGCTCGTTTGAGTCAGATAAAATCTCATCATTTGCGCTATGTTTGTGCGCTAAATTTTCACTGCTCTCAAGGCTATTTGAGCTATTTTCAGCCTCATTTGGCTGCGTTTTTGCAAACATATCTTCTACTTTTTCATTCATCTGATCAAGTATCTCAGCGTAGTTTTCTCCAAGAAGCGCTCTAAAAAGTGCATCAGTATCGATGCTATTTTCAGCGCTAGTATCAGCACTTACCACGCTACTATCAAGCCATATCGTGTCATATCCATTTAGAGATATGTCGCTACCATCCACTGCTGTGATAATCACGCTAGCACTTTGGCTCTCGCCCTTTATACTCTCTCCGATATAAACCTCATCATCTACGTTTAGAACTCTTACACGGTCGTTTTTATCTATCGCTATAACATCAGATGTGACGCTTTTTACCTTGCCGGCTACAGCTGCCATCTTTATTCCTTATTTTTATTTTTGATTTATTCTAGTGTTTTTTATTAAATTTGTATATTGTACTTTGGTACAAAGATGGTTTTTAAAGGCGTTTTTTGGGAGTAAAAATAGAAATTTAAAAGAAAAATTTGGGCTAAAAAGCCCAAATTTTATACAAGTTGTTTGTTTATGTCGTTATCCACATCTATGTAGATAGTTGTCGGAGTAGCTGAGCTTGTTTGACCCTCGTATCTTGTATATCCAGCTTGAACACCAGTTTGATCTGTAGCCTCAGTAAATCCTTTTAATGAAACGCTATCTTTGTTATCGCCGCTTATTTTTAAGATAGTATTTACATCATCAGTGATGCTAAATACATTATCCGCTTTTAAATTTAGTAGCTTAACATCTTGATTGTCATTGCCATGCTCATCCATGCCAAGTTGGATCTCTTCAAAACTCTTGATCGCGTTATTCAAGCCTTTGTTGTCTATCTTATTAAAGTCGATAGTGCCATCCTTTGCCACTGGACGCATGATAAGCGTATCTGTGCCAGTACCGCCATCTAGGCTTTGAGATAGAGCTGCTCTTGGATTATCAAAGGTAAATACAACCTTATCATCACCAGCGCCAGCATTTACTAAATCGCCTTTGTTCATGCCAGTATAGCCACTTCTGCCAGCGTCGATGTAGTCGTTGCCACTTCCTGTGGTTATGACGTCGTTGTTGTCGCCAGTGATGATTACGTTGTTGCCATTGCCTGTGCGAATTTCATTTTCACCGCGTCCTGCGTGTATGACGTTATCGCCGTTTCCAACATTGATGATGTCGTTGCCTTCACTTGTTGTGATGACATTGTTATTGTTGTTATTTTCTGCATCGACTATTGTATTTTTAGCGATATCAGAAATTTGTAGATAGACATCACTTGCTTTTACATCGCCGTTAAATACTGCTTCGAAATTTCCATTATCATCAAGCGTTACAGAATTTGCAGTTATGATGTGTCCATTTGCATCTCTTAAAGTGATACTATCTTTTAGAGCTATGCCTTTTACTGCCTCTTCAAAGTGTTGTTTTAGTGTATAGCTTGCACCAACTCCATTTTCACTTAAATTTCCACTCCATGTGGTTTTATCTGCAGCTGCATCGTAGTGTAATTTTGAGTCATTTATCGTTGCAGCTGTTGCATCGATCGTAAATCTGATAGAGTTGTAAAGTAGCTCATCTCCACCTTGATATTTACCATCGATAGAAATTTTATAAACGCCATCAGCCATTTTGCCAGCGGGATCAAGTCTGTTGTTATAGCCTGTAAGTCTATTGTAGTGATCAGGCGTTACATTGCCTATTGGTTTTTCTATCGATTGAGATAATAGATCTTTTGAATCACCTGTATCAACGTTAGTTGCGACAAATCTAACATCACCAGTGCCCCATGTGATGCCTCTACCGCTATTTAAAAACTCACTTACAGTTTGATTTTGGCTAGCATTACCAGCTGTTGCATCTTCTGGGATCACAGCTCTTAGGTATGGGATAGCGTCGTTTGAAACGATCCTTGAGCCATCAGCTCTAAAGCCACTCTCACTCATATCCATAGTGCCCCACAACTTCTCAGCTGAGCGGTTATTTGCATTTGTAGTTGTGTCGTTGCCGTTTTCAAACTGAGTCATAGTTGGAACTAAAATTTCATTTACATGAGTATATTTTGTACCAGCTTTATCAGTCATCTCAACTTCGATCTTATCGCCTAGTTTTATCTTGTGATCGTACTCAAAGCTTAGCACACCATTGGTTGGTTTAGTTGTGCCAACAGAGATTACGTTAGTATTTCCATCAGCTGTTACTACTTTTATACTCTCGATCTTATCGCCATCCTCATAGTTTTTGAGGTTAAAATTGATCGTATGGTGTAGCCCCTCATTGTCATTTTCGATGATCTTGATGTTTTCTATAGTAACTGGTGTCTTATCAACCACAAAATCACTCACTACCGTACTACTTGTCTTGTTCTCGCCATTTTCAAAGATAGCAGTTGCTTTGATCTTGTAGTTGCCATCCTCTAAGCTATCAGATGTGACTTCAAATTTACCATTTGCAAATTCACTTTGGCTAAGCTCTTTTGTAAAGACTTCGTGTCCATTTTTATCAAGCACAGTGATGATCGCTTTAGTTGCGCTACTATCTATGCTACCTGTAAATGTCGGAGTTTTGTCGCTTAGCACTGGTAATGGCGCGTTGGTTGAAAATTTATCAGTTTGAGCGATGTCGTCAGTTGTAAATTTATAATATTTAGTTGCGTCATTTATACCTGTATTTGTATTCGCACTTACAATGCTTGCGTCATTATCTATAGCGTCTATTAAGTCTGTAGCGGCATTTATCTTAGTTGATTCTGCCTGCGCCTCGTTGCCTACAAGGTCGCTAACTTTAGCTGTGTATGTCGCTTTTGGATCGCTTGTTTTAAACTCAACCTCGTATTTACCGTCTTTTACAACTGCTGTATGGCTCTCACCTGTGCTTGATGTCACAGTTACGATCTGTCCATCTTCTACATTATCCACAGTTCCTGTGATCTTTTGAGTTACTTTATAGACATTTCTTGTTACTGTATCTACGTAGCTGTCAAAGTCGGTTGAATTTAGTTTTATGCCACTTGCCTCTGAGCCAAGTATGCTCTCAGGTCCGCCATCTTTTGAAACAGTTAGTTTTAATACGCCTTCAAAAACGTAGTTTGCATAGGTCATATCAAAGTCGTAGTAACCTGCTTTATCAACGTGTAAAGTTGTAACTGTGGCTCTATTTTCTGAGTGGATAGTGTCATAATCAACCATAGTAACGCCATCAACCTTAAATCTCACGCTATCATCAGTGCCTTTTGCGTCAAATTTATAATCCCCTGGCTCAAGATACATAGTACCTTTTAAATTTATCATCGCACCAGCTGTTGTGTTTTTACCATTAGGAGCATCTCTTAGTTCTTTTATCTCACTGCCTTTTGCGTTATCGATGAAGTACTCAAGTGCTTTGAAATTTGGAGCTACCCACTCACTATTTGGAGTTATTAAATTTCCATCAAGATCTCTTGCTCCAGGCACAAATGTGCTGTTATGAGCACCGTCAAGTCCAGAGACTGCGCCTGGATCAGTTTTTAGAAAATCTCTATCGCCACCTTCACCTTGTTGGAAATTTAGCTCTTTTGCTTTAAAACTTGCCCAAGGTTTGGTATTGTTTGTATAGTGTTCTATAAAGTCATTTTGCTTCATACCATCATGAGCGTATGTTGTATTATTAAAGGCATAAGGTCTTAGCTCAGTACCGCTTACGCCTTCTTCATAGATATGGTTAAACCAGAAATTTCCTTTTAGTCCGCTACTCATCTCAGACTCTTTTACAAGGCTCATCTCAGTTTCAACGTTTATAGTTATTTTTGCAACTGTATCAAGCACAAAGCTACCAGTATCGGTTGCTGTTTGACCATCGCTTCCAGTTGCTACTATTTTTACTTCATAGTCGCCATCATGGCTACCATTTACGCTTAACTCGTTAGTTGTAAATTTAAATTTACCATCAGCATAGTCACTTGGATTTAGAGTTTTTGTAAAGACTTCGTGTCCGTCCTTATCAAGCACGCTAACAACCGCTCTTACAGCAGCTGGATCTACTGTGCCGCTTATAGTTGGAGTAGCGTCATTTGTGCGAGGTACGCTTGGTGCGTCTAGGCTGTAATCGCCTTGTATAGTTCCAAAGTTATCATTTAGTGTTTTGATATCAACACTGATTGGAGGTATGACTGGGGCAACAGGAGTTACAGGAATTGTTGGGTTTGTTGGGTTTTGCGGTGCAACATTATCACCTGCGTCATTGCCGTCATTGTAGCCACCGATTGAGTTTTCTGGAGTTTGAAAAGCCCTGCTTGAATCAGGTAAATTTCTATAATCATCAGTAATGTTTGAGTAGTGACCACCCTCTTCAAAGCTAGCAGCACCCAAGCTTACGCCATCTCCACCAGCTCCAGCTGCTGCGTTACCACCGGCTGCTGTCTCTTCAAGATCTGTGATGTTTGCGCCATCAAGAAGTGCTTTTTGGATAGCGCTTACATCAGCTACACTATCGTCGCCAAAGCTATCGTTGTGAGCTACGCTCTTGTCTAAATTTAGGGTATCTTTCCCGATGATCGCAATGTCTTTGCCATCGTTTGCAGTTATGACTACTTTTGAGTCAATATCAGTTGTCTGTATAGTCTCACCAAGAAAAATTTCATCGCCTACTTTTAACACTCTTTGTGTGCCGTCCTTTGCAGTTGCGATTACACTTGATCCTTGTGAGATGCTTTTTATAACGCCTATCCTTGTTGCCATATTGTTTCCTTATTTAAAAATTTTGAACGTATTTTAATATCTTAAAAGAGCTTTGTAAATTGTACTATGGTACTAAATTTTGAAATTTTGTAAGAATTTGCCCTAGTTTTGGGAGACTAGGGCATGAAATTTAAGAGTGTAAGACTATTTCGTCTTTTATCTCGATGGTAAATGTCGTACCATTAGACGTAGCTGAGTACTCTGTATACCCTTCAGAATTTACCCCACCTTTGCTAAAGGCTGACATATCTACTTGATCGCCATTTTCGCCGTCTATCCTAAGAGTGCGGTTAGTGCCGTTGCCATTTGTGATATTTAGCACATCATTTATAGTTAAATTTAGTGCTACATTGTTTTCACTGCCACCAAGAGTAAGTTTTTCAAAGCCAGCTACCTTGCTAAAGTCGATATTTCCAGCAAGATCTAGCGTATCAGTGCCTGCTCCACCTTGGATAACTATACCGCCATGCTCTTTTCTATACTCACCACCAGCACTAGTCATGCCATCTGCATTTATCTCTGCGTCCTTGCCGATATGTATGATATCGTTGCCACTACCTAGATCAATAGTACTTGAGCCATCCCAGTATGTACCACCAGCATGTTTTAAACTACCATTTAAATTTACAACGTCATCGCCATCACCCATTTTTATGGTAGTGCTTTTTAGCTCAGCGCCTTTGTCGATATTTATCGTATCGTCGCCATCACCCATGTTTATACTAGAGAACTGAACACTTTTATATCCAGGTTTTTCATGTGTTCCGCCAAATTTAGTTTCGCTACCGATATTTATGGTGTCATTGCCAGCGTCAGTATTTATACTGATGGCGCCAGCTACGTTTTTGCCTTCAAAATTTATAGTGTCATTGCCACCTCTTGTATCTATATCGGCACTACTTGAATCCTCAAGGTTATTTAAGATGTTATTACCTTTAAAATTTATCGTATCTTTACTTTCACCATAGCTGCTTACCCACACACGAGTTTTAGCTGTTAAATTTGATATATCAGCTGTAAAATCAACATCTGTTTTATTGCTAAAGCCTGCTTGACCTATACTTATACCATCTGCTATAACGTGAGCTGAGCTAAATGATCCAGTTTCATAGTGACTATTGCCATCATTATTGCCTTTTACTTCAAGTAGGTCTTTTGCATAAGCTGTAACGCTCTCGCCTTTGTTATTATCTAGTTTTAGACTTTGATATCCCAGCACTGCATCTTGTGACTCTCTATTTAAATTTACATTTGTTAGCGTAGAGTTTGATATATCCATAGTATTTACATCTCTTGCCTCAGAGTATCTGTCGCTAGTATCTACCCACGCATCTGTCATGGTTATATTGTTTGCTTTAAAAGTATTACTACCAGTATCCATCTGGATATTTACTTTTTCTATTCTCACACCATCTTTTACGTTTACCACATCATCGCCGTCACCTGTGTGGATGCGGTTATCATTGTACCAGCTATTATGGATATTAGGGTCTATAACTTTAAATGTTTCTTTGCCAAGGATATTTGCATTGATATTTAAAGTGTTATTTCCTGCTTCGTCGTGAGCGCTATTGCTTGAGCTAGGAGTATACGCGCCAAGTTTGATCTCAGCCTTAAATATACTAAGATCAGCATTGATATTTACTACATCATCGCCTCTACCAAGATTTATAGTAGTACTATTATAATGTCCAAGAACACCACCTACGCTAGGGCTATTTTTAGTGCCGCTAATTGTAACCTCTTTATCAAAATTTACCACGTCGTTGCCAGAACCTGTGTTTAAGTGCAAATTCTCTAAATTTGCCTTTATGCTGACCGTATCATCACCATCATTTGTATTTAAATTGGTGTGGTTTGCGATATTTCCTTTGATATCTTTATTTAGCTCGATGTTGTCGTCGTTGTCTATGATCTTGCCTTCAGCCATATTTGCATTAGTTGTTGGTAGCAGATAACTACTGCTTGGCGTAACGCTTAGTTTTACACTCTCTTTAAATATAGCGAAGTTATCAACCATATCAGTTTTTTGTACGTTGTCGATAGTCATGCCTTGAGGGCCAGTATTGTCACCTTCGTTTTGGTTGTGATGTAATGGGCCTTTTGTAGTATCTTGTCCGTTATCGTCAAGTACTTTTATCCTTACTTGCACTTTTGAGATATCTTCTATATTTACGCCAGTTATCGTGTAGCCTGTTAGTGGCTGAAATGTCGCTCCATTGTCAGTCGAGTACTCAACTACGCTTGAATAATCCTCTCCTCTAGTGCCGCCAAGGAAATTTAAACCTAGATCTGTGGTCTCGCCACTTGGACTTACTGGAGTGCCTGATAGACCTAGTTTATAAACAAGATAGTGTCCGCCCTCGCCGTTTGCTCCTGCGCCACTCTCTCTTGCCTCACTGTTAGCTGGGTCTAAGCTAGTAGTGATCTCTACTGCACCAGGGCGAGGCGTGATGACTGGAGGATTAGCAGGTGAAGGAGTACCTGGGGTTACGGTGACGCCAGGAGTACTTGGAGTTGGTGGCGTTACTGGGATGCTTGGAGTGACAGGCGTAACTGGAGTGCTTGGAGTACTCGGCGTGACAGGTGTAGCTGGCGAGATAGGAGTTGTCGTATCCGCATCTGTGCCTGCATCGTTATAGCCGCCTATTGAGTTTTCTGGGGTTTGAAAAGCTCTATTTGCGTCGGTTAAATTTCTATAGTTTTCATTGATATTTGAGTAGTGACCGCCCTCAGCAAAGCTAGCAGTGCCAAGGCTCACGCCATCTCCAGTAGAGTTGCCACCGCCTTGGTTGCCACCAGCTGCAGTCTCTTCAAGGTCTGCGATGTTTGCGCCGTTTAGCAAGGCTTTTTGGATAGAGGCTATCTCTGGGTTGTCACTAAGTGCATTTGCCTCTTTATCTAGGCTCAGACTTTCGCCATTTTGCAAGATGACCTCTTTGCCGTCGTTTGCTGCGATCACTGCTTTTGCAGAGCCATTAGCCTTTATCGTTTCGCCTTCAAAAATGCTGTCGCCCACTTTTAAGACTCTTTCGTTGCCACTTTTATCAACAGCTACGATTTCACCGCCTAGGATATTTTTGATAACGCCTAACTTTTGCATCTTAGTGCCTCCCTTTTGATTTTATTGATCTATATCAAGATTTTAGCTAAGAAAAAAATTTAGTTATATTGTACTTTGGTACAATACCCTTAAGAAAAGCCTAAGTTTAGGGATTAATAATGTGTAAATTTTTTATAAATGTGTGAAAATTTTTATATTTATCTATATAAATTTTAAAATTTTAAGTTTTTGTTCATCAAAATGGCATAGTAGTTGATAAAATAACCCAAAAATGTCACAAAATTTTTTTCATTTTAAGCGTATAAATTCTTAACCAAAAAAGCCTTTATCTAGCCTTATTGCCACTAAATTTAGCCTTTTTATATCAAAATGTTTTTTATTTATAACTATCATAAATTTATACCCACTTGTGACATAAATTTTCTTAAGTTTATCTATCAATTTTTGCAAATTTTTATCTCTTTTTCTATAAATTTTAGCCTAGAGTGACATAAATTTATCACTAATTTTAAGCCACTCTTATATCAAAATAGTAATTTTATTATTTTAAATTTGTATTTTTTAGCGCTAAGCGATCAAGATATACCCGCTCTCGCTGATGTTTTTAAATTTCACGCCAAGCTCGCGTTTTAAGCGAAGCACGACATTTTGTATCGCAGCCTTGCTCACCTCGGTGCTATCATAGACAAACTCCTCTATCATCTCGTAGGTGACAAGCTTGTTTAGATTGTAAGCAAATAGCCAAAATATCTTATTTTGCAAGAAGCTAAGGTATAGCTCGCTGCCGTTTTTATAAATTTTCTCTCTTTTTAAATTTATACTCACCTCATCGCTTAATCGCACTAGCTTCTCATCTCGCTCGAAGCTTAGGCTTATTAGCATCGATCTAAGATCCTTTATATCGATAGGCTTTTTCAAAAACAAGGTCGCCCCCTGCTCATAGCTCTTGATCAAATTTTCATCACTATCATACGATGTAAAGACAATAAATTTCTGATGAGGTTTTAGCTTTTTTATCTCATTCATCATCTCAAAGCCATTTAGCACTGGCATGTGGATGTCGCTCATCACGATGTCAAAGCCCTGTTTTTTAAATTTCTCCAGCCCATCTTGCCCATCTTTTGCGCCAACTACCTGACCACAGTATGGCTTAAGCCCAGTGATGATGAGCTCCCTTGCCATCTCGTCATCTTCAGCTACTAAGATAGATACTTTCTTTAAAATTTCTAGTGCCTCTTGCATCTTTTATCCCTTTAAATTCTTCTCAAAGCTTAGCTCAAAAATCGTTGGCTTTAAGTTGTGCGCAAGCGTGATATCGCCATTTAGTTTCTCACGTGCGAGCTTTTTAGCAAAGTAAAGTCCTATGCCATTTCCTTGCTTTTTAGTCGTGTTTAGCCAGGTAAAAATTTTCTTGCTCATCTCGTAGCTCACTCCGCCGCCACTATCATAAACGCCGATGTAGCACTTATCTTCAAAGCTTCTAAATTTTAGTTCTATCACGCGCTTTAGTGGCTCATCTTTGTAGCTCTCAACTAGTGAGTCCTTTGCGTTGTGGATTAGGATTAGTAAAATTTGCTGGATGATGTTTTCTATCTGGCGGACCTTCATCTCTTCAAATCCGCTAAATTTCACGCTCACATTTGCACGGCTAAGCTCCGTGTGCATGAGCGTTAGCAGGTTTTTCACGCTTGTTTGGATGTCAAATTCGCTCACATTTTCAGCGCTTTTGTAAAAATTTCTAAAAATTTCGATTGTTTTTGAAAGAAGCTCGATCGAGCTTTGCCCTTTTTTTAATAAATTTAAAAGCTCCTCATCGCTTAGCTTGCCCTCTTTTTTTAGCATTATCGCCGAGCTTAGCATCAGTTTTAGCGAATTTACTGGCTGGATGAACTGATGACTTATGCCGCTTATCAGCTCCCCAGCCTCGCTCATCTTGGCTCTGTGCGCTAGCAAGGTCTCGTACTCATCTTGCACCTTTTTTATCTTGTTATACATAAAGTTGTGCAGGCTGTTTGCCAAAAATGCAAGTGCGACGAAGGCAAAGAGTAAATTTAGGGCGTTTTTTAGTGCCTCTCTTGTCATGGCTAAAATTTCTTCTTCGTTGTTTGTGCCAGCTCCGATAAACCAGTTCATCGTCGGTATCTCGGCTACTTGGATCAAATTTTGCCCTATCTTTAGGCTGGTGATGTCCTCATCTTTTAAAAATATCTCTTTAAATTTCTCCTCGATCTCTCTTTTAAGCGTCGCATCAGCCATCGATGTGAGGATCTCGCCGCTGTGAGTTACCAAAAATGAGTAAGAATTTGGCGCAAGACTAAAGTTTTTGATGCTATCAAAGATAGTGCCTATTCGCACGACGCCACAAAGTGCTGCTTCAAATTTCCCGTCTTTTTCAACTGGCACGCATAAATTTAAAGTAGAGTCCTTTAAAATTTTGTGATTTTGCATGAAATTTACGCTTGGGGCATTTGTATTTTTTGTCTCGACATACCAGATAAGCCCCGCTCGCTCACGCTTTGACATCACCTCTTCTGAGATCTTTTGCCCATCTACAAAGATCTCGCCATCCTCTCTTAGAAGCTGCATGAGATCAAATTCTTTTGCATTTTCTTTAAAGAGCTTTATGAAATTTGCCACCTTAGCATCGTCATCTATGATGCCAGAGTTTTGGATAAATTTTGATGCACGGATGAGCGAATTTAAGCGCTCATCAAGCCAAATTTGAAAGTTGCTAACGATATTTTTACTAACTGCGATATTGTTTTTATCAGATAGCTCGATGATCTTTTCTTTTGCATTGTTGTAGCTATTTAGCCCAAGAAGCACAACAAAGAGGCTTGCTAGCAAGATGATCGCATAAATTTTAATATTTTGTGATTTTAAATTAATACCCATGCGCGCAGTATATCCTAAGTTAGCCCAAAAATAGGGCTAACTAAAATTTATTTCGTAAAAGATAAGAGCTTTGAAACAAGCATAAGTGCAAGCACAACAAAGCAAATGCTAAAGCCAAGCAGCGTGCAATCCGCCATCGACATAAATTTAGAAGACGGCACAAGATACCAGCCATCTGCATAAAGATCCACTATGCTCTTTTGCAAATCGCTTAGCACCGCGCCATCAGGCACCATAGGGCTGTCATAGCCACAATCACCCGTTGGCATAAACCAGTCTGACGCCCACTTCTCAAGTGGCAAGCCAAATGGATAGTGCGGCTCAGTCGAGCAGCCCTGCACGCCAAAAGGATCGTCGCCATGCACTGCATCGTGGATTTTGGCTAGTTTTACACTATACATTATGCCCTGCACCGCTCCCCAAAAGGCAAAGACGTAGCCAACTAGAGCAAAGAGCAAATTTTTAGGGTTTATGATAGCGATCACGCCGCCAAGTGCCATACACAAAAAGGCAAAACGTATATAGACGCACTGCTCGCAAGGAGGCATATAAGCGTAGTTTTGAAATAGCGAGTGCGCGATAACAACAAGCGCGACGCTTACAAAGACTAGGATCGCCCAAGAGATGCGTGAGTCTTGAAATTTAGCCATTTTTTTAAAAAAGCTCATGTGGCGCCTTATTTTTTAAGAAGCTCTTCGATGAGTGCTGCCATGCCGTCAAGCGAGCTGATTGATTTTGTCATGATGAGATATTTGCCATTTACGACAAATGCTGGCACACCTTGAATTTTAGCCACGTCATAGCTCTCATCCCACTTTTTAAGTAGCTCAGTCACTTTTGGATTAGCTAGCTCTTTTTCGTAGTCTGCTTTGCTAACGCCAGCTGCATCAAGCCCAGTCTTTAAAAAGCCTTCAGCGTCTTTGCCATCGCTCCAGCGCTCTTTTTTGTCATGATAAGCTTTGTAGTAGGCAAATTTAGCCTTTTTAAATAGCGAATTTTCATCAAACAAGCTAACACCCTTTGCCTCGTCCATAACGATAAGCACGGCAAAGACCTTGCTCGCAACCTCGCCGTAATCGCCCTTTGTCTTTAGGTGAAATGGCTCATATTTTAGGCCAGGAATTTTCTCAACTACCTTTGGAGTGACGCTCTTGTCGTATTTGTAGCAAAATGGGCAAGCGTAGCTAAAAATTTTAACTAGCGTATTTTGTCCCACACTTAGTGGCTTTTCAAGCTTGACGTAGTCCTCGCCCTCGCTAAATGCACTAGCACTGATCGCACCAGCTACCGCAACTGCAAAGATAGCCTTACTAAATTTAGATAGAAAACTCATGATGATCTCCTTTGGATGATTTATTTTGAGTTATTCTACAACCAAGCTCAACCGCACTTTTAACGCTAGAATAAATTTTGGCTGAAATTTA
>CAUQCU010000055.1:0-12872 GCA_963516555.1 Campylobacter concisus
TTTTTAGTCTTTAGCGAAAACATCGCATCTTTTAAAATTTTAAGCATATCTTTTTGCAAATTTAGATCCAAACTTGCCTTTGCGATTTGGTTTTTAAAAGCGACATTTGCGTAGTCGCCTGCATTTACGACAGCTCTTATCCTTACATTTTTAAATGGCTCAGCTTGGGCTCTTTTAAATGCGCTAAGATCAATTAAATTTGCCTTATAAAGCATCTTTATGACCCTGTTTTTTAGGGCATTTATGTTTGAGACGCGGTCAAGCCTGTTTTTATTTGGATTTTTAGGGATAGTGCTTAAAAGTGCCGCCTGAGCGTAGCTAAGCCCGTTTAGCTCTTTGCCAAAGTAAAAGAAGCTTGCCGCCTTTGCACCCTCGATATTGCCGCCATATGGGGCTAAATTTAGGTATAAATTTAAAATTTCATCCTTGCTAAAGTGAAGTTCAAGCTGAAATGCTCTAAAAATTTCTCTTATCTTATTTTTATAGCTCCTATCACTTGGCTCAAGCATCCTAGCTACTTGCATCGTGATAGTGCTAGCTCCTATGCGGTTGTCGCTTCTTAGGTTGTGGAAAAATGCCCTAAAAATGGAGGCAAAATTTACGCCAAAATGGTAGTAAAAGTATCTATCTTCAAAGAGCACGACGCATTGTTTTAGCGCGTTTGGGAAATTTTGCTCGTGAAATCTCCAAATTCCATCGCTACTAAGCTTCATATTTATGATCTTGCCATTTCTATCAAGCAAAATTTTGGCTTCGTCTTTTTTGAGTGCGTCTAAATTTAGTGGATAAATTTGATCAAGTATCAAAAAAATAGCAACCACTAAAGCCAAAAATAGGGCAGGGAATTTTAAAAATTTAAACTTTTTCATCGGCGTGATTATAGCTGTTAAAGTTTAAGTAGCTATAATTAGACCTTTTTAAAAAAGAGGAAACAATGCCCTTATCTAGGTTAAACAAAGAACAATACACCGCCGCAACTGCGCCATTTGGACACAATCTCATCATCGCTTCAGCTGGCACTGGCAAGACTAGCACCATTGTCGCACGCATCGCTCATCTTTTAAATTTAGGCGTAAAGCCTGAGAAAATTTTGCTTCTAACATTTACAAACAAAGCAGCGAGCGAAATGATAGAGCGTTTAAATAGGTATTTTGACAAACAAATCACCTCCAAAATCACCGCAGGCACCTTCCACTCGGTCTCATTTTCGCTTTTAAAAAGCCTTGATAAAGGCGTCACGCTAAAGCAGCCAAGCGAGCTAAAGACGCTTTTAAAAAGTCTTGTTGAGAGGCGTAAATTTTACCACTTAAGCGACGTCAAGCCTTACGGCGGAGCCTATCTATACGACCTTTACTCGCTATTTCAAAACAGCGAGCAAGGCACAACATTTGGCAAATGGATAAGCGATAAGAGCGAAGAGCAGGGCGTTTATGCTGAAATTTATGAAGATGTTTTAGAGGAGTTTGAGGCTGAAAAGGCTAAATTTGCCTACGCTGACTTTAACGACCTTCTCATAAAAATGCGCGACGAGCTAAAAAAGGGGGCAAATTTAGCTTATGATGAAATTTTGATCGACGAGTATCAAGACACAAACACCCTTCAAGGCAGCCTAATAGACGCATTTAAGACAAAGAGCCTCTTTTGCGTGGGCGATTTTGACCAGAGCATCTACGCATTTAACGGCGCAAATATCGAGATAATAGGCTCATTTAAAGATCGCTTTCCAAACGCAAATATCTACGCCTTAAATGTAAATTATCGCTCAAGCTCGAGCATACTAGCCCTTGCAAACAAGGTCATAAACAATAATCCAAGGCTTTATGAAAAGCACCTCACAGTTAGCCGAGAGGGAAATTTCAAGCCTCCAAGGCTACTTGTCTATAACGAGCTTTTTGATCAGTATCAAAATATCGCCGACATCATCTCGCTCTCGCCATTTAATAGAGAAAATATCGCCATAATTTTTAGAAATAACTCATCAGCTGACGGCATCGAGGTCGCGCTAAAAGAGCGAGGCATCGGCTCAAAGCGAAAGGGCGGGGTGAGCTTCTTTGAGAGCCGCGAGATCAAGGCGCTCATCGACATCATGGGAATTTATGTCAATCCAAAAGATATAATGGCATTTATCCACATCTGCGAATACGCAAAGGGCGTTGGCAGCGCAGTTAGCAAAGAAATTTTTGACGCACTTCTTAAGCTTGGGCATGGAAATTTGATAAAAGGGATAGTTGAGCCAGATGAGAGCGTAAATATCTCATCAAACAAAAGGCGAAACTACCAGCTTGGTCTTTTTGACGACCTTGACGAATTTGCCGAGATTTCAAGGTTTTCTAAGCTTGGCTTTAGCGATAAATTTCTAGGTCACCCTGTGCTAAAACTACAAAAACTAAGCGAGAGTGGAGCGCAGTTTTTATATGAAATTTACAACTTTTTAAGAGGTATGAGAAATATCTCAAAGCCAGCCACGATGATAAATGAGATAAAAACTAGTAAAATTTACTCACTTATCGTCGAAAACATCAGCACAAAAAGGGCAACTCTAAAAAATGGCAACGTCGATCTGGCGCTCAAAGAAGAGGTCAAAGAGCGCATAATGGCAAAGAGCGTGGTGCTAAGCGAGCTAGCTAAAAAATATCAAGATATCAGTAAATTTTACAACTTCTTAGCCCTTGGAAGCAACGAGATGAGCGAAGGACAGGGCGTTAGCTTGCTTAGCGTGCATGCGAGCAAGGGGCTTGAATTTGACCAAGTTTTCATCGTCGATCTCGCGCAAAATCGCTTTCCAAATTTAAAGCTAATGAGCATGGGCGGCAGCCTAGAAGAAGAGAGGCGGCTCTTTTACGTAGCAGTAACCAGAGCAAAAGACGAGCTTTATCTAAGCTACGCAAAATACGACAAGATAAAGAAGGTCAATTATCAGCCAAGCAGGTTTTTGATAGAGGCTGGCATGGCAAAAGAGAAAGCTTAAAGAGTATTTACTCTTGTGAAGTAGAATTTACCAATTTTTTACAAAGAGAAGCGATGAAAAAAACTAAAATTTTAATAATCCTGCTTATTTTAGGCGTCGGTGGATACTTCGTCTATGATAAATTTTTCAATATAAAAGATGAAAAAGTGGAGTTTATCACCAAAAAGGCAAAGAAGGGCTCATTTAGCAAAAAGAGCGATGCAACTGGAGAAATTTTCGCCACTGAGCTAATCGACGTTGGAGCTCAGGTGAGCGGTCAGATAAAAAAGCTATATGTTAAGCTTGGAGATCAGGTAAAAAAGGGCGATATGATCGCAAGTATCGATAGCTCAACCCAGCAAAATAGCATAGACAATAAAGAAGCCCAGCTTGCCATCTACAAAGCCCAGCTAGAAAGTGCAAAAGTGGCTCTAAATATCGCTAAAACGCAGTTTGATAGAGAAAACGCGCTCTTTTCTAAAAACGCCACCTCAAAGCAAGAATTTGAAAGCGCAAAAAACACATATAGTGCAAATAGCGCCAAGATAAAAGAGCTTGAAGCGCAGATCAAGCAGACAAATATCGAGCTAAGCACCGCTAAGATAAATTTAGGCTACACAAAGATCACCGCACCAAGAGATGGCACCGTTGTGAGTGTACAAGTAGAGGAGGGGCAAACCGTAAATGCCAACCAAACTACGCCAACTATTGTAAATATCGCCGATCTTAGTCATGTAAAGATGAAGATGCAAATAGCAGAAGGCGACATCACAAAGATCAAAGTCGGCACGCCAGTTGAGTACTCGATCCTCTCTGAGCCAACGAAGAAATTTCAAACAACAGTTAGCTCGATCGATCCAGGGCTTACTACACTAAGTGATGGCAGCTACGGCTCAAGTAGCAGTAGCAAGTCTTCATATTCAAGTAGCTCAAGCAGTAGCTCAGCGGTTTATTACTACGCGCAAAGCATCGTTGATAATAAAGATGGAATTTTAAGAATAGGCATGACCACACAAAACGAGCTTTTAATAGCAAACGTCGAGGACGCCATCATCGTGCCAAGCATCGGCATCAAAAAAGATGAAAACGGCACTTTTGTCTATGTGCTAAAAGATGGCAAGCCAGTAAAAACAGCGGTCAAAACCGGCATAAAAGACAACCTCGATACGCAGATCATCAGCGGTATAAACGAAGGCGATGAGATCATCACATCTCAAGGCTCTTCAAGCGAGATCGCTAAGATGATCGCAAAAGAACATAAGAAGTTTTAAGTGATAAGCCTAAAAAACATCACCAAAAGCTTTAAGCTAGGCGAAAATGAGATAGAGATCCTGCATGGCATAAATTTAGAGATAAAAAAGGGCGAATTTATAGCCATCATCGGTCAGTCTGGCTCTGGTAAATCAACCCTGATGAACATCCTTGGCTGCTTAGATAGCCCAAGTGGCGGCGAGTATTTGCTTGATGGCAAAGATATATCAAAATTTGATAGCGACGCACTTGCCAAGCTTAGACGAGATAAATTTGGCTTTATCTTTCAAAGATACAACCTGCTTAGCACGATGAACGCCCTTGAAAACGTAGCCCTGCCTAGCATCTACGCAGGGGCAAACAAGAGCGAGCGAGAGAAAAGAGCTAATGAGCTTCTTGGCTCGCTTGGACTTAGCGAAAAAGCGAAAAATTTACCAAATAAACTCTCAGGCGGACAACAGCAAAGGGTCTCCATAGCAAGGGCGCTGATGAATGGCGGCGAGATCATCTTGGCTGATGAGCCAACTGGCGCGCTTGATAGCAAAAGTGGGCTAAGGGTGATGGAAATTTTAGTTGATCTTTACAAAAAAGGCCACACCATCATCATCGTCACGCACGACCCAAAGATCGCAGAGTATGCGAGTAGGGTGATAGAGATAAAAGATGGCAACATCGTAAGTGACAATGTCAAAAATAGCAAAATTTATGAAGCCAGCAAGCAAACCCAGCCAGAAAAAAGCAAATTTACTTATTATAAAGACCAGCTAATAGAGAGCTTTAAAATGTCGGTAAATGCGATGCTAGCGCACAAACTAAGATCGCTTTTAACTATGCTTGGCATTATTATCGGCATTACAGCGGTAATTAGCGTCGTTGCCCTTGGCAAAGGCTCGCAGGAGCAAATTTTAGCTGGCATCAGAAAGATCGGCACAAACACGATCGACATCATGCCAGGTAAAGGCTTTGGCGATATGCTCTCAGGCAAGGTCAAAACGCTCTCCATTAGCGATGCAAACATGCTTGCCAAGCAGTCCTTTTTAGACTCAGTCACGCCAAATACAAGCACTTCAGGCGTGCTAACCTATGAAAATATCTCGCTAAGTGCGAGCCTAAAAGGCGGTGGGGTAGGGAGCTTTGACGTAAATGGGCTAAAGCTAGAAGAGGGCAGAATTTACGATGATGACGAGGTTTTAAACTCCGCTTCAGTCGCTCTAATCGATCAAAACACCAAAAATAGCATCTTTAAAAATGATGATCCTATCGGCAAGATCATACTTTTTAACAAAAAGCCACTTCGCATTATCGGCGTTTTGCAAAAGGATGATTTTAAAATGGGCGACTCAAGCACGCTTAAAATTTACGCCCCTTACACGACTGTGCTAAACAAGATCACTGGGGATAAATTTATAAGCTCGATCACAGCTAAAGTAAATGAAGGTGTCAATGCGCAAATCGCCGAAAAGAGCCTAAGCGAGCTTTTAGAGATCAAGCACGGCAAAAAGGACTTTTTCACTAGAAACTCAGATAGCATCAAGCAAACCATCGAAGAGACCATCTCAACCATGCGCCTTCTCATCTCAAGCATAGCCGTCGTCTCGCTCGTAGTTGGGGGCATAGGCGTTATGAACATCATGCTAGTCTCAGTCACCGAGCGCACCAAAGAGATAGGCATAAAAATGGCGATCGGAGCCAGACAGAGCAACATCTTGCAGCAGTTTTTGATAGAGGCGGTGCTACTTTGCCTTATTGGCGGTGCCATCGGCATCGTCCTGTCCTACGCTATCGGCTACATCTTTAACAATTTCTTAAACGGCTTTAGCATGATCTTTTCAAACGGCTCGATCGTGCTTGCACTTGTCACATCGATGGCTATTGGCATCATCTTTGGCTACATGCCAGCCAAAAACGCCTCAAAACTAAATCCAATAGATGCGCTTTCAAGGGAGTAATATGAAATTTCTAAGCCTAGCTTTGGTGCTCGTTTTAAGCGGTTGCGCTGTTAAAAATATAGATGAAAACTACAAGCAAATTTTACTTGAAGATAACGCCAGTGGCGAGCTAAATTTAGACACTTCTTGGTGGAAGCAGTATCACCAAAGCTACCTTAATGAGCTTGTAGCGCTTGCGCTTAAAAACAACACCGACCTTGCAAAAGCTGCGATAAATGTAAATAAAGCGCTCGCTCAAGCTGGCGTTTTGCAGGCAAATCTCATCCCAAGCTTTAACGCTGGCATCGAGGCATCAAGTAGTAAAAATATAAAAGAGGGCGGCGCTTCTAGTAGAAGTTTTGGCTCAAGCATAGGGCTTAGCTACGAGCTTGATCTTTGGCAAAAGCTAGCAAATAGCAAAGACACAGCGATGTTTGAAGCAGATGCTAGCAAATTTGATCTGGAAGCTAGCAAACTAAGCGTGATAAACTCCGTAGCAGACGCTTATTTTCAAATTTTATATCTAAATGATAGCATAAAAACTTATGAGCAAATTTTAGAAATTTATAAGAAGCTAAATGAGATAGTTGGGATTAAATTTAAACTTGGCAAAGAGGAGGTGCTAAGCCTAAAACAGATAAACTCACAGCTTTTGAGCGCTCAAAATAAGATAGAAAGTGCCAAAAAAGAGCTTGTGAGTGCTAAAAAAACGCTTAGGATTTTGCTAAATGAGAGGCCAGAATTTGAGCTTAAATTTGAAGACCTCACGCTAAGCCCTGTAAAAAGCGTGGGCGTTGATCTAGATGTGCCAACAAGCGCCATAGCAAACCGCCCTGATCTAAGAGCGGCTATTTACCGCATAGAAGAGGGCATCTTAAACTACAAAGCGAGCCAAAAAGAGTTTTATCCAAGCATCACGCTAGGAGCGAGCCTCAAAAGCAGCACTGACAAAAAAGAGGAAGCCTTTAGCCTTAAATTTCTAAATGGCAACATCGCCCTGAATTTACCATTTTTAAACTACTACAAGCTAAAGTCAAATTTAAAGGTTAGCGAGGCAAATTTCGAGCTTGCAAAGCTAAACTACATAAGCACTCTAAATAGCGCATTAAACGAGATAGACGCATTTTACAAAGGCTATTTATCCGACGAAGCGCTACTTACAAACTACCAAGAGCAGATAAAAAACTACGAGGAAATTTCAAAAATTTACGAGCTAAAATACTCTTACGGCAAGGTTGAGCTAAAGCAGTTTTTAGAGGCTAAAAATAGCGAGCTAGAGGCTAAAATAGGGCTTTTAAAAGCAAAATACACACTTTTACAAGATGAGCTAAATATCTATAAAGCGATGGCTGGTAAATTTAATAGGTAAATTTATGAGCTCAGCTTGGGACTACGAGGCAAACGCATGCAGCAAGGATGGCAAATTTAGCGCCAAATTTGAAGGCTGCGAGGTCGCCATGGGCGCTCCAACCATTGGCGAGCTACGACTTTTTATAAATAGCGAGCACTATCCAAATTTAAAAAATGAGCTTTCAAACCACACAAAAATATCATCAGTGAATCAAAATTTAGTTAAAGATGGCAGCACCCATCAAATTTTACTTAGCGAGAGAGCGACTGCTTGCTTTTTGTTTTCAAAGGACTCTAAATTTTTTGCTTTTTGTGAATGGATGGCAGATAAAATGCAGATCGTAAAGATACTTCGCCTAGCCGATATGAGCATAAAAACTGATAATAGGCGCAAAAGAGTAGTGGAATTTCTCTCATTTGATGACGGCGTGCTTAAAATTTTAGACTCACCGATCTTTATGCCCAAAAACTTCACACTAGATATCCACACGCTTTTTGACGATAAAATTTAATTCTTGAGCGAGCGCTTTATGTACATTTATCGCAGTTTTTGCAAGGTTAGTGCTCTGCGTTTAAAAGCAAGAACAACAAACTCCAAATATAGCTTTTGCTCACATTTTCAAAATAGGGTAGATCAAATTTTAAGTTACGTATAAGATAAATGTAAATTTCACAATTTTTGAAAAGTGTAAAATTTAACTCATTTTATTACAAATTTTTTTACGCTAAATTTAATGGATAAATTTAGATCACACAAAAGATAAAATGCAAAACCCAGCCAAATCTAGCCATTTAAAACTTTGAAAAGAGCAGAATCAAAATTTTAAAATATCAATTTGAAAATTACAGTTTTCAATACAAAATATATAAAATATCTTGCATTTTACCTTTTGTCATATTTTGACATTGCAATTATGGTTGATTTTAAAATGGTTAAATTTTAAAAACTAATCAGATCACAATAGATAAATTTGCGATTTTTTCTAAAACTTATCTCTGATGTTTCTTTGGGTGGTCAAAAAACAGAGCTTTTGTACTGCCCTCTTTTAGCTCTTTAAATTTACACTCAAACTCTATACAAAAAATTCCAGAAGTTGGGATATTATCGATCGATGAGTCACTTAGATACTCGCAAATTTCTGTTATGCTGGGATTGTGCGTGATGATGAAAATTTCATCTAAATTTTTGTCTAAATTTCTTACAAACTCCAAAAGATCTTCAAAACTTATGTCATAAAGCTCGTCTTTTATCTCTATGGATTTTTCTTTAAATTTTAAAGTTTTAGCGATGATTTTTGCTGTTTGCTCGCTTCTTTTAGCGCTACTTGAAAAGATAGCTCCTGGCATCACATCATACATTTTTAGCCTGCTAGCCATAAATTTAGCGTCTTCTTTTCCTTTTGGGCTAAGCTCTCTTGAAGCGTCTTTTGCGCCATCTTTGTTCTCATCGACTGCTTTTGCGTGCCTTATGAAGTAAATTTTGCTCATGATCTCTCCTTTGAGAAATTCTTTATCCAACTAAGCTCTTCCTCGCTAAAACCTGCCTTTAAACGGTCTTTTTCGTTGATCTCTCTAATGCTTTTAAATGAATTTGGATATAAATTTAATATGATGTCAAAGTAGCTTTTCTCATCGACGCCCTCTTTTTTGCAGGCAAATTTAAACCATTTATCGCCCTTATAAACATGAGAGACCTCCTCTTTTAAGATGACTTTTAGGCACTCAATGAGCTCCTCTTGCCCACCCTCGCCTTCTAGCCTTTTAATGATGTGAGCGTTTGCGTCAAGGCCGTTTGCCTCCATATATCTTGGTAGCAGTGCCATGCGGCTAGTAAGCCTATCTGAGGTCTTTTGAAGTGCGATAAAAAGGCCATCATGCACACTTAGCTCACCGTATCTACCACCCTGCTTTGTGAGTAAATTTTCTATCATGCAAAAGTGCCTGATCTCATCCTCAGCTACCTCCAGCCAGTCCTCGTAAAACTCCCTTGGTAGCCCTCTAAATCTATAACAAGCATCAAGCGCGATGTCAATGGCACTAAACTCAATGTGAGCGACTGAGTGGATGAAATTTAGGTTTTTATCTTTTGGCTTTACTTTTTTGTTTAGCTCTTTCATACTAACGACGTCGCAAAATTTAGCGTAGCATGGGGTAGTTAGCTCATTTGGCGCAGAAATTTCATCAAAACAAATGTCCAAATTTGATCTAAATTTCTCGTAAAATAGCTCAAATTTTAAAAATTTAAGCCCCACGTCGCCTTCGTTTAAAATGTCCCAGATCTCATCAAAAAATCTCATCTGCTCTCTTTAAGTAAAATTTAGCGTACAAACAGCCGACAGTCCAGCCTATAAAGTGCGCGTACCATGCGACATTTATGCCCATAAGTAGCGGTAAAAAGCTCATGGCAACAACGATGGCAAAGTAGCCAAACCACGCCTTTTTATCAGAGTATAGCATCGAGGTCGCCAGCATACCAAAGAGCATAGACAAAGCGCCGCTTGCACCGACTAAATTTATAAATTTCTCATTTTCAAATGCAAAATATATATAAATAAAGCTTAAAATTTGCGTCAAAACGCCACCAACGATATAAAAAATGATAAATTTTTTCGTGCCAAGATATAGCTCGCTCATCGTGCCAACTTGATATAAAAAGAGCATATTCATAAGCAAGTGACCTGCACCTGCGTGTATAAAGATAGATGTGAGAGGCTGAAATAGATAGAGTTTTTCTAAAAAATAGACATTTAAGCCAAGCGCGAGCCATAACTCACGCGAGTGCAAAAAGGTAAGACTAAAAAATGCAGCTAAATTTAAAAGAATAAGCGCAAATGTAGCTGGGCTACTTAGCTTTGCCATATCCAGCAAATCTATTTGCCGCAAGGCAGCTAGCGTTTGAGCATCTTACGACGTAGCTATTTATCTCTTTGTCGCCCTTTAGATGCGTGTTTTTTTGTTTTAAATTCATATAGCTGTGGATGATCCTACCGCCAGAGTTGTGGATAAATTTGACTGTTTCATCTGGAAGTATGGCTGTTACGATGCCGACGTGAGTGACGTTTTTCTTGTCTTTATTTTTTTGTATGCCTTTGCCAAGGGTGTTTGAAAAGAAGATAAGATCGCCTTTTTTTGGATTTTTATGAGTGATCAAATTTTGGCTTTCATAGAAGTTGTAGATGGCTTTTGACTTTCTGCCGCCCTTGCTGTAGTAGTTATTGATGGTTTTTTCATCAAAATACATATTTTTATATTTTGCATTTACGATAGAGACAAAGCCTGAGCAGTCGCCCCCTGCTCTAGTGTTTAAGTATTTTTTAAAAAATGAACCAAATTCTTTATCTGCTCTGCCGTCATCTTCGTCCAAAAGCTCACTTGAAGTTTGTCTGCTAAAGTCTTCGTTTGTAGAGGCGGTTTGATTGTAGTCATTTTGTGGGATTTTAGGCTCATTTGAGGTGAAAGAACAACCTGTAAAAAGCGCAATGCAGAGTGCAAAAAATATTCTTTTATTTATTAAACTTAACATATTTTTATCCAAAATAATTAATTTTCGTAATTTTAACTCTTAAATGTAAATAAAGCGAAAATAGCGCCCTGTTTTCTTTACTCTAAGTTTAAAAACAATATAATCGGCAAAAAATATATTTTCTTAAGGCAAAAAATAATGATGCACTATCTAAAAATAGAAGGCAATGCCAAATTAAGCGGCGAAGTAAAGATCAGCGGAGCTAAAAATGCCGCCCTACCTATCATCGCCCTAACCCTACTTGCTAAGAATAAGATAAATTTAACAAATATCCCAAATGTCGCTGACATAAAGACGCTTTGCCAGTTGCTTGTTAATCTTGGAGCAAAGTGTGAATTTAAAGATGAAAACTCACTAAGTATCGACACAAGCAGCGTAAATTCGACCACGGCAAACTACGATATCGTTAGAAAGATGCGCGCATCTATCTTGACGCTTGGTCCGCTTTTAGCGCGCTTTGGACACTGCGAGGTGAGCCTTCCTGGAGGCTGTGCGATCGGGCAAAGACCAATAGATCTACACCTAAGCGCACTTGAGAAAATGGGCGCAAATATCGAGATAAAGCAAGGTTACGTCGTCGCAACCGCGCCAAATGGCCTAAAAAGCGCAAAGATAGTTTTTGACAAGATCACCGTAACTGGTAGCGAAAACATCATCATGGCAGCAGCTCTAGCGCACGGCACGACAGAGCTTTTTAACGTCGCACTTGAGCCTGAAGTGGTGCAAATTTGTGAAATTTTGGCAAAAAGTGGCGTAAAAATCGAAGGCATCGGCACAAGCGAGCTAAAGATCACTGGTAGCGGTCAAAAGCTACTTGAAATTTGCGATATCGAGGTTATCCCAGATAGGATCGAAGCTGGCACATACCTTTGCGCTGGAGCTATCACAAATAGCAAAATTTCAGTCACAAGGGCAAATGCAGCGCACATGACGGCCATTTTGAATAAATTTGAAGAGATGGGCTTTGGTATTGAAGTGGATGGCGATAAGATCACGATTTTACCGACAAATGAGATAAAACCAGTCGAGATAAGAACGACTGAGTATCCTGGCTTTCCGACCGATATGCAGGCTCAGTTTATGGCGCTTTGTCTAGCAGCAAATGGCGTTAGCACGATAGATGAGAGGCTTTTTGAAAACCGCTTTATGCACGTTAGTGAGCTAGCTAGGATGGGCGCTGATATCCGCTTAAATGGTCACATCGCAAGCGTTTATGCCCCTGCAAATTTAAACGCAGCTGATGTTATGGCGACAGATCTTAGAGCGAGCTCAGCGCTGATACTAGCCGCTCTTATCGCAAATGGCGAGAGCTTGGTGCATAGAATTTACCACCTTGATAGAGGCTACGAGAGGCTTGAGGAGAAATTTAAAAGCCTTGGGGCAAAAATTGTTAGGCTTGAGGAGTAAAAATGCTAGTAAATGACGCACTTGAGGCTTTAAGAGCTAAATTTAAACCAAAAAATGAGAGTGAAATTTTACCTCTTAGCGAGGCTCTTGGCAAAACCTTAGCAAATGACGTGATAGCGGTCAAAGACCTGCCCTGCTTTGATAACTCAGCTCTTGATGGCTTTGCTGTTAAATTTGATGAAAAAGATGAGCCTTATAAGATCATCGCAAGTGCCTTTGCAGGCGATAAAGAGCAGCTAAGTATCGGCAAAAACGAGTGTGTGAAGATAATGACAGGCGCTAAGATGCCAAAGGGCTCTGACACGGTCATGAGATTTGAAGATTGCGTCGTTGATGGCGAGTTTGTAAAAGCACCAGCTAAGCTTAAAAAAGGCGAGGCTTACCGCTTTAAGGGCGAAGAGACAAAAGTTGGTGAAATTTTACTAAAAAGTGGCGAAATTTTAAACACAAGAAGCGTGATGATGCT
>CAUQCU010000056.1:0-12767 GCA_963516555.1 Campylobacter concisus
TTGTAGCCGATCGTATTTACATTTGCAAGGTTGTTTGAGATGACATTTAGTCTGTTAAACTGCGTTACCATGCCAGCAGTGGCTTGATAATAACCATTTTGCATAAATTTTCCTAATCAAAATTTGATTTTTATAGCTACTAAGCAATCATCGTTCCAACTTTCTTTTATAGACATTTAAAAAATTTTGGGTATAATCCACTTTCTTTTAACCAACACTTAAATCACGATGATACGATTTGAAAGGAATTTTATGAGCGCCGCAAAAGACTCTTTTTCTCAGATAGAAGAGCTTTTTGTTGAAAATGCAAAAGGCTTTTTGACATATGAAAAATTAGTAAAATTATTAGACAAAGCTCCGACGGCTACGATAGTAAAGAAGATAGAACAACTAGCAAAAACAAACAAAGTCCAGCTCATCACATCTGCTGAAGCTGCAAAACTTAGAAATTTAGCTGACGCCAAAAAACGTCAAGAAAATGCTCAAAAAAGCGACCAAGATATCGACGAGGATCTCGATCTTTCAGGCGAGAGCGACCTTTTAGAGTGGTCAAGATCAGATAGTCCAGTAAGGATGTATCTAAGAGAGATGGGTCAGATTGCGCTTCTTACAAAAGAAGAAGAGGTGGAGATCAGCAAGAGGATCGAGCTTGGCGAAGATATCATCATCGATGCATTTTGCTCGGTACCGTTTTTGATCGATTTCATACTTGATTACAAAGAGCCGCTCATCAATAGAGAACGCCGTGTAAAAGAGCTTTTTAAAAGCTTTGAAGATGAGAGCGAAAACGAAAATGAAGACGGCGAAGAGGATATAGACGAAGAGGATGAGGAGAACGAAGAGAACGAAACTCCTAAAAAATCAGCCAAAAACGACAAGCGCGCAGAAAAAGTTATAGAGAGCTTTAAAGCCCTTGAAAAGGCTAAAAAAGAGTGGCTAAAGACCGCGAACAAGCAAGATAAAGTAGAAAGCGACGACACAGCTTCAAAGATGACGCTTGCGTTTAAAAAGAAAATTTTAAAAGAGAAGCTGATGGACCTTGGCCCAACAAGTAAGCTAATCAGCGAAATCGTAAAATCAATGGAGACAGCTCTGAAAAGCGACGATGAATTTGACAGAGAGCTAAAACGCTTGGAGTATCGCTTACCGATGTTTAGCGACGAGCTAAAGAAAAATCACAAAAGCATCTTAAAAGATATCATTAAACTTAGCAAAGAAGAGATCGCAGCTCGCGTGCCAGAGGCTACGATGGTATCGACCTACGTCGAGATCAAAAAGCTTTTTACGACAAAGGAGGCGAGCAAACAAGGCTTTGACCTTGAGCCAGCAAGGCTAAAAGAAATTTTGGAGCAGATCAAACGTGGAAAGAAAATTTCAGACGAAGCAAAAGCTAGAATGGCCAAGTCAAACCTCCGTCTAGTCGTAAGTATCGCAAAACGCTATACAAACAGGGGCTTGCCGTTTTTAGATCTCATCCAAGAGGGCAACATCGGCCTTATGAAGGCGGTTGATAAATTTGAATATAGAAAAGGCTATAAATTTTCAACCTACGCCACATGGTGGATCCGCCAGGCTATTTCGCGTGCGATCGCCGATCAGGCAAGGACGATTAGGATACCTATCCACATGATAGAGACGATAAACCGTATCAACAAAATCAACCGCAAATACCTCCAAGAAGAGGGAAAAGAGCCTGATGTAAGCATCATCGCAAAAGAGGTCGGACTAAGCGTTGATAAGGTAAAACAGGTGATCAAGATCACAAAAGAGCCTATCAGCCTTGAAGCTCCTATCGCAAACGAAGAGGATGGTAAATTTGGAGATTTTGTTGAAGACAAAACTTCGCTATCACCGATAGATCAAATTTTAAAAAGTGACCTTAGAGAGCAGATCGACGATGTGCTTTCACAACTAAATGAGCGCGAAAAGGCGGTTATTTCGATGAGATTTGGTCTGCTTGAAGATGAGAGTGACCGCACGCTTGAAGAGATCGGCAAGGCGCTAAACGTCACTCGTGAGCGTGTCCGCCAGATAGAAAGCTCGGCTATCAAGAAACTAAAACACCCAAAAGTTGGTAGAAAACTTAAAAACTACATCGAGGGCTAACAAGCCCTGCCCTTTTGGGCATCTGCATCTAAATTCTTTAAATTTCTAAAATCAAATTTATATACTAGTTTATAATTATGTTATTTTTACATTCAAAGCGCCAAAAAAAGATTAGTAAGAAATTTAATGTTTTTGTATAGCATTTTGCACTACTTTGGCGTATATACCCTCATTTAGACAGCTTTTCTTTTGGTAAATTATTACGTCTATACCCTTTAAAAGACTTTCTCTTTTAAAAATTTATAGCATCTATACCCAAAAATTGTTTTAAACATTGCATATGGCTATCATCTTAAAGCATAATTAATTTAACCTTCGTTTTGAGGGTACACTTGTTATAAAAGTTATTTCTTTAAAGGTACATTAGCTATAAAATTTCAATCAAATTTCAAAAACAATAACTAAATTTTAATTTACAAATATGTTTTATAAGTTAAAAAAGTAGAAATAAAAAAAGAGTTTTACCGGCCAAAGACCGGTAAAAATTTATTCGCCTAGAAGTTTATCTAGTTTTGCAGCCAAGCTCGTAGTATCGTGAGCTTTAGCTAAAGAGGCAGCATGTAGCTTTAAATTTGCTTGTAAATTTTCTTCCAAGCTCTTTGCGATGTCGCTACTATCAAGGTTTTCTATGCTATTAGCGTTTGCTACGCTTCTAGCAGCTAGAGAGTTCATGCCTTTAAATACAGCATTTTGTATCGAGCCGATCTCAGAGCGAAGTGAATTTATATTTTTCAAAATATCGCCCGAATTTGAGCCATCTTCTTTAACATTTAAAAGAGCATTTGTGCTTAAATTTATATTTTTTGTGCCCTCGCCTGTGAAAAAGCCAAGCTCGGCGTCAAAAACGTTTTTACCGTTAAATTTAGCCTCTTTTACGCTGTCACTCATCGCATTTTTAAGCGCATTTATCTCGCCTTTTATACCCTTTTGCTCGTTCGCTGAAAGAGCTGGGTTTGAAAGCTTGCTTGATAGCTCGCCGATCTTGTCCGCACTCTCACTTAAATTTAAAAGCGTTGAGTCGGCGATCTGAAGCATACCGATCATATCGTTTGCATTTGCCATGCCCTCATTTAGGACATTTGTTTGTGAAAGTAAGCTCTCTGCGATTTGCAAATTTGCACCTGATGCTTTGATCTCACTATTTGCAGAGATGGCGTTTAACGCCTTTTTCTCGCTATTTTTAGCTTGATCTAAATAATAGTTTCCTGAAGCCTGGTTTGCAGTATAAGTTCCTAACTTCATATCAACTCCTTTTTTAGTAGTTTCGTGATGGATTTTACTATAAATTTCATAAAAAGTTGCAAAAATATTTCTTAAAGCAAAAAATATTTTTAAAAAGATTTTAGAAAATTTTAAATTTTCTAAAATCAAATTTCATTTTTAGTCCTCTAACCTCACTGCGATTGATTTTCTATGGGCCGTTAATCCTTCGGCTTCGGCTAGCTGCATGCAAGGTTTGCCAAGGTGCATGATACCTTTTCTGCTAACTGAGATGATAGAGCTTCGCTTCATAAAATTTTCAACTCCAAGCGGCGAGTAAAATCTCGCACTTCCGCCAGTTGGCAAGGTGTGGTTTGGTCCAGCAATGTAGTCGCCCATCGCTTCAGGCGTGAAGTGTCCAAAAAATATCGCTCCAGCGTGTTTTACCTCGTCCATATAGCTCAAAGCGTCATTTGTAGCGATCTCTAGGTGCTCCACAGCAAGCTCATTCATCAGCTTAAAGCACTCTTGCAAGTCTTTTGCGACGATGATAGCAGCTTTATTTCTCATGCTAGCACTTGCGATTGGCTCGCGTTTCAGCGTTTTTAGCTCATCTTCAACGTGTCTTTGCACTGCCCTTGCAAAGGCCTCCACTGGCGTTATCAAAAAGGCACTTGCGATCTCGTCGTGTTCGGCTTGTGAGAGTAGATCGATCGCTATGTGGCGAGGGTCAGCACTATCATCAGCGATCACGCCTATCTCGCTTGGACCTGCGATCATATCGATATTTACGTCGCCATAAACTAGCTTTTTAGCAGTCGCTACGTAGATGTTGCCAGGTCCTGTGATGACATCGACCTTTGGCACGGTCGCTGTGCCGTAAGCCATCGCTGCGATCGCACTTGCACCGCCTATTTTAAAGGCTGTTTTGATGCCACATAGATGCATCGCCGCAAGAAGCAGAGGATTTACCTTGCCATTTGGCGCTGGAGTGCAGACAACGATCTCTTTTACGCCTGCAACGATTGCTGGGATAGCATTCATGAGAAGCGAGCTAGGGTATGCGGCCTTGCCGCCTGGGATATAAAGGCCAGCGCGATCAACTGGGGTGTATTTAGCGCCAAGCAAGATGTCGTGCTCGTCCTTGTAGGTCCAGTCGCTTGGTTTTGTGCGCTCATGATAGCTTTTTATCCTGTCGTGGGCTAAATTTAGAGCCACTCTTAGGGCGTTATCTAGCGAATTGTAGGCCGCTTCCATCTCTTTTACGTCGATTATTATGTCGTTTTTGCTTGTGACACTAAATTTATCAAATTTACTTATCTGGGCAAAAAGCGCGCTATCGCCATCTTTTTTTATCTCGTCTATGATGCCTGCAACCACTGGCATCACGGCACTCATGTCATTGTCACTTCGTCTAACAAGCTGCGAAAATTTACTCTCAAAGTCTGCGTCGCTGCTGTGTAAAAATTTCATTTATGATCCTTTATTTTTAGTTTTCTCTCATATCTTTGCTTTTGTGTAATGTTACCTAAAATTCCGCCCTGGTGGATATATAAAATTTCGCTCCCAAGCTTGTCTAAATTTGCAAAGAGCGTCATAAAGCCCACTGGGTCGTAAATAAGGTCAAACTCTACGCCACTTTTGCACACTTCAAGCCAAATTTCATAAAGCTCTTTATATAAATTTCCAAAATGATACTTCTTTGGCGGATTTAAAATTTGCACTTTGCTGTTTTTATCTAGCTCATAAATTTGCTTTTTTAGATAGTCGCTATCCCCTACGCAAGGAGCAGTAAAGACCCTAAGATCGGTGTGCTTTGCCAGGTAGCATGCGCTTGTACCTGTGCCTGAGGGCAAGAAAATATCAGGCCTTATGCCACTTTTTTTACTCCACTCATTGATCTCATTTGCTTGCGTGATAAAGCCAAGCTCAGCCTCACTCTGCGCCACGCCCTCGTTTATAAAGAGCGCATTTTGGCTCTTTGCTAGCTCTTTAGCAAATTTCTCACGCTCCTCTTTCACAAAAATTTCCATGCCATTTTCAAGTGCAAATTTGAAATTTCCAACCGGATCTTGCTCTAAATTTGAGCTTAGATGAGAGACGACGTAGTAAAATTTAAGCCCTTTTAGCTTGGCAAAAAGACTTAGGCTATACATAGCATTTGACTGGCTTGAGCCGTGAGATACGATGGCTTTGATGCCGCCAAGATCAGCCTTTAGAAAATACTCCAGCTTTCTTGCTTTGTTGCCGTTAAACTCACCAAGCAGATCGTCCCTTAAAAGCCAAAATTCTCGCCCTCTTAAGCGAATTTTATCAATCACCCTTAAACTCCAAAAATTTCTCTATCTCGTTGATAGCCTCTTTGTTTGAGAGTGAAAATTTGATCTCGATGCGCCTTGAAGCGTCCTTGTCTTCGGCTCCGTCTTTGAAAATTAGCTCGTTGTAGCTTCGGCCACTTGCGACAAGCAGCTTTCTAAGGCGCGCATCATCGCTAAATGAGTTTATAAACTCCATCACGGCATAGGCTCTTTTTTGCGAAAGCTCTAGGTTGTAAATGTAGCTTCCGTCGCTATCTGTAAAGCCCTCTATGACGATCTGATCGATGTTTGAGGCGATCTCTTTATCATTTAAAAGCACGTCAAAATACTTACTAAGTGTCGCCTTTAGCTCCTCTTTGACCTCTTCTTTTAAGACTGCACTTGCTTTATCAAAAAGTACTGAGGAGCTAAGCTTTAGTGCGCCTGAGTTTGGGTCGATCTCGATGCTATTTCCTAGCCTATCTTTTAAGGCTGAGATCACTTTTACCCTTATGCCAGTTAGGTTTTTGACCCTGTCACGAGTGACATTTAGATCCCTTAAAAGCTCGTCATATCTAGCCTCTTTTTTGCTTACTTGCTCGAGCAAAAAGGCGATCTTGGCTAAATTTTTCTCGCCGCTTGCATTTGCGTCACTAAGCGCTCTATCTTTTGATGAAATTTCATCATTTAGCACGATCATCTTTTGATTTAGATCAAAAATGCTGGCATTTAGCTCTTTTATGCTCGCATTTGCGTCCTTGTTTTCCTCTATAAGCTGGGCTAGTTTTTCTTTTAGGGCGTCTATTTGGATGATGAAAATTTCATTTGATTTTTTTAAATTTATGTTTTCGTCGCTTATCTTTGAAAGCTCGTTTTTTAGGGCGTCATTTAGCTCTTCAAGGGTGAAATTCTTACCCTGGGCGTCTTTTAAATTTGCTAGTGCTGCGATGATGGCTTGCTCTTTATTTTCAAGAGTGTTTTGAGTTAGGACGTATTTTACGACGACAGCGCCTATTAGCAGCATAAAAACAAAGAGCAGACCTGCCATCAAGTCTGCGTACGAAACCCAAAAGCTCGATTGATCCTCGTTATTTTTGTCTATTTTCATTGCACTAGATTTTCGATTTTTTCTATTACAGAATTTGCTTCTTTATCGATCTCGTCTATGTTCTTCTTAAGCTCAGCGATAAGGCTCTCGCGCTCTTTTTCACGCTCCAAGCTCCTACCCTCTTGCTCGTAGGCTGCCTTAAATATCGTCGCACTCTCCACTAGCGAGGTTCTAAATGCCTTTAGTGCCTCGTTTTGCTCTTTCATCAAAGAGAGAGAAAATTCTTTTAAAATGGCATCAAAACTCTTGATAGTCTGCTCGAATTTAAGCTGGCTCTCTTTTGTAGCGTTTAAATTTCTACTAAAAATTTCGCCAAGCTTTGCATGCTCGGTTAAAATTTTAACCTCCATATCTTTAAAGGCATTAGAAAACGCGCCAACTGCCTTTAATATATCGGAGTGGATTTTTACAAATTCATCTTGTTTTAGCCCAGATTCATTTAGCATTTTTAAACTTGCGCTAAGTTCTGCCTTGCTTTGATTGATGATATTTTTCTCAACCTCGCAAAGCTCTTTTAGGCTGTTAAATTTCTCATTTGTCTGCTCGCTTAGCTCTTTTACAAATTTATCGTCAAGCACCATTTTAAAGGCATCGTGGCTATCTTTAAAGTAGCCCACACTTGCCTTCATGAAATTTGCATTTAGCTCATTTTCCTGCCAGAAAAACTCACGGCTTAGCTCTTTTTGCTCGCTGTAAAATCTCTCAAATTTACTAATGCCGATCTTTTCAAAAAACATCCACCAAAGCGCTAAAAATATGCCATATATCGATACATAAAATGCCGTAGCCACGCCATTTAGCAGTATAGAGATCTCTTTTTCAAGTCCGTTTGCAGTGCTTGAGCTAAAGCTTGGCATAGAGATAGCGATACTGATAAATGTGCCCAAAATTCCAAGCATAGGAAAGACTGCTTGGCCGATGTTTGCTAGGTTGTCATTTCTAAAATTTCTTGTATAGCTCTCAAAAAAATCTTCAAATTTAGCGTTTGCCTTTTTGACGCTTGAAATTTCAAAGAGATGAGCGATGATAAATTCTTTTAGTCTTATCTTATAGTCTTTGGCATTTGCTAAGAAATTTGAGTAAGCTACCAAGGCACTATGGCGTGAAAATATAAAAGCGACAAAGAGTATAACGCCCATCATTACGATGGTGTGAAACTTCATCTGAAAATTTATAACGCCAAGATACGCTAGTATCGCTAAGATATAGATAGCTAAAGGGATAAAGATAACTTTAAAAAAGACAAAGAAAGAGTGAGCTTGGTGCTCCTTTGGCACGCTTAGCTCACTAAAATCATTTTGATTTTGCATAGGATTAGTTCCTATTTAGGCAGTTTAAGTCGCTAAAAGCAGTCTGAAGACGCTTAACCATGCTCTCCTCGCCACTTCTTAGCCATTTCCTTGGATCGTAGTATTTTTTATTTGGCTTGTCATCGCCCTCTGGGTTGCCGATCTGACCTTGCAAGTATGCTCTATTTTTGGCCTCATACTCACGCACGCCGTCCCAGAAAGCCCACTGAGTATCGGTGTCAATGTTCATCTTAATAACGCCATAACTTACAGCATTTTTGATATCTTTTAGCTCGCTGCCACTTCCGCCGTGAAATACAAAATTTACTGGCTTGTCGCTTTTTGTATTAAATTTCTTTGCAACATAGGCTTGTGAGTTTTTAAGAATTTCTGGTCTTAGCACGACATTGCCCGGTTTATAAACGCCGTGAACGTTGCCAAAACTAGCTGCGATGCTAAATTTATCGCTTATCTTACTTAGTCTTTCATAAGCAAGCGCGACGTCCTCTGGCTGAGTGTAAAGAAGTGCGTTATCAACGCTTGTGTTATCTACGCCATCTTCTTCGCCACCAGTGACGCCAAGCTCGATCTCTAGGCTGATACCAAGCTCGCTAAGCTCTTTTAGATACTTCTCGCACGTGCTTAAATTTTCGTTGATATTCTCTTCGCTAAGATCAAGCATGTGAGAGCTAAAAAGTGGCACGCCGTGAGTTTTTTTATACTCATGACTTGCTTTTACTAGCTCATCTATCCAAGGCAAAAGCTTTCTAGCAGCGTGGTCAGTGTGTAAAATGACTGGCACGCCGTAAGCCTTGGCAAGCAGATGAACATGCTTTGCTCCAGCGATCGCACCAAGAACGGCTGCATTTTCGCAGGCTTTACCAGCGTAAAAACCTGCACCGCCATTACTAAACTGAACGATAACAGGCGAGTTAGCAACCTTTGCCGCTTCTAAAACAGCATTTACTGAGTCGCTGCCTACGACATTTACAGCAGGTATTGCAAAACCTTGCTCTTTGGCATAAGCATAAAGTTTTGTTACATCATCTCCGCTTAAAACACCAGGTTTTACGATATCTAAAACGCCCATTTTATCCTCCAAATTTTATTTGTATTCTATCTTTGCTTTTTGGCGTAGAGCTTCACTTTTTTGTCTAACAGCAGCTTGGAATTTCTCCATTTTTACAGCTTGCTCGATCTCTGGTTTTGCTTGTTCAAAGCTTACAGTGCCAGCAGCTTTGCCATCTTCTTTTAAGATAACGTGGTAGCCAAACTGAGTTTTAACTGGCTTAGTTGAAACTGTGCCATTAGCCATTGAAAATGCTGCGTCTGCAAAAGGTTTTACCATTTGGCTTTGACCAAACCAGCCAAGCTCGCCACCGTGTGCTGCTGAGCCTTTGTCAATTGATTTTTGGCTTGCTAGCTCTGCAAATTTCTTAGTTAGCGCCTCGCCTTTTAAATTTTTAAGTTGAGCGATGATATCATTTGCTGTTTTTTCATCTTCAACTAAGATATGTCTTGCTCTTGCTTGAGCTGGTTGGTTCATGCTAGCTTTGTTTTTGTTATAAAAATCTCTTAAATCGCTATCGCTTACTTTTATACCGTCAAATAGTTTTCTCATATAAAGCTCAACTGCGATGCCCTCTTGTGCAGCTTTTACAGCCTTGATGTAATCAACATCTTTTTCAATGCCTGTCGCTTTTGCATCTTTTAAAAGAAGTTTTCTGTTGATTAGATCGTCGATTATACGTTTTTTCTCATTTGGTTGAAGCTTGCTAGCGTCAAATCCTGGCATAGCTGCTGATAAAAGTGCTGAGATATCGCTATCGTTTATAGCATCGCCATCAACTGTTGCAACTACTGCTGCGTTTAGAGTGACAGCTGCAGCTAAACTTAAAACTGCTGGAAACAAAAATTTTTTCATATAAATCCTTTAAAAAATTGATTTTATGGGCAAGATTATATCAAATAATGCGGTAACTTTTCGTTTAACTTGTAATTTTAGGTAAAATAGCCAAATGAGAACAAAAAAAGATATTTTAGAGATAAAAAGAAGACTTTTAGACGAGTTTAAGGACGCAAAAAGCGAGCTTCAGTTTAGAAATTTATATGAGCTACTTGTTTGCGTCATGCTCTCAGCTCAGTGCACCGACAAAAGGGTAAATTTGATCACCCCTGCTCTATTTGAGGCGTATAAAGATGTTTTTGAGCTAGCTAGCGCAAATTTAGCCAGTCTAAAACTAATGATAAACTCATGCAGCTTTTTTAACAACAAAGCCATAAATTTGATCAAAATGGCAAACAGCGTGGTTGAGCTTTATGGCGGAGAAATTCCACTTGATGAAGAGAAGCTAAAAGCGCTTGCTGGAGTTGGGCAAAAGACCGCTCACGTCGTGCTTTTAGAGGCTACAAACGCAAACGTCATGGCTGTTGATACGCATGTTTTTAGAGTATCACATAGACTTGGCTTAAGCAGTGCAAAGACGCCAGAAGCGACTGAAGATGATCTAAGCCGCGCCTTTAAAACCGACCTTGGCAAGCTTCATCAAGGCATGGTTCTTTTTGGACGCTACACCTGCAAGGCTAAAAAACCGCTTTGCCATGAGTGCATATTAAACGATCTTTGTAAAAGCAAGGACAAGGTGATATAGATAAAATTTGCTAGAAATTTCTAGCAAATTTTTTTTATGAGTTATATTTTTTAACGATACCGCGAACGACTTTTTCGATGAAAAGCGCTGAGGCTACTTCGCAGTGCTCTCTTGTAGAGTGAGGTGAGTAGATGTTTGGTCCAATAGAACATGCACTAAGACCTGCTTTTTTTTCCAAAAGCACTCCACATTCAAGTCCAGCATGCACAGCTGTTATTCTTGCATTTGGCTTATAAATTTTAAGCTCTTCTAAGATATCGTTTGCAAATTTATCATTAACTGGCTTCCAAGCTGGGTTTCTATCTTTTGAAATAACATGAAAGCCAACTGCTTTTGCAAGCTCTGAAATTTCAAATTCCATTCTATTTAGGCCGTCCTTACTCATTGATCTTGCGAAAAACTCCACCTCAAGCGTGCCATCATCTTTGATCTTTGCCAAAGAGAGATTTACGCTATCTTGCGGTATGCCTAGCTCGCAGTTATAGGCTCTTACGCCTTGTGAAAATGAGTTTATTAAAGCTAAAATTTTCTCGCCATTTTCTAAAATTTCATCTCCCGTGCCAAGCTTTTTCACGCTTAAATTCTCGCACTCGCTCTTTAGCTCTTTATCACTTAATACAAGCGCAGTTGCGCTACTTGGGATAGAGTTGCTTCGCTCGCCACCTTCAAATTTAACAAGCCTGCAGCCATTTTTAGTGACAAATGTAGCCAAAACCTTGATCGCATTTGGGATATTTTTATGTATCTCGTTGCCAGAGTGTCCGCCAGGTAGGCCGCTTACTTTTACTTCGTAAAGCGTGCTCTCTTTTATTTTTTTGCTATTGAGCGCAATAGTAGCAAACAAATTTACACCGCCAGCGCAGCCGATAGTGACGCGGTCGTCCTCTTCACTATCTAAATTTAAAAGCTTATCGGCTTTTAGATCGCCACTAAAGCCAGCAGCTCCGACCATGCCGACCTCTTCGTTGTTTGTAAAGAGGCACTCAATGTCATCAAATTCGCTTATCATCTGCATCATTATAGCCACGCCTATGCCGTTATCAGCGCCTAAAGATGAGTTTTTAGCCCTCATGTAGCCATCATCTCCATAAACGATCTCGATCTTTGGTGCATCGCCCATGCAGACCATATCGTAGTGGCTTTGCAAGCAAATTTTTGGCTTGCCCTTATAGACATGGACGTTACCAAAGCTATCAACCACGACCTCACAGCCCTTATCTTTTGCAAAATCAGCTAAAAAATCACGCATCTTATCAGTCTCATAACTGCAGTGCGGTATCGTCGCAAGTGTCTCAAATTTCGTTAGAATTTCACTCTTTGACATATTTGCCTCCTTTAAATTTATCTTATCTCGCCCTTATAGCCAGTCGCATCAACCGCCTTTAAAAGCTCTTTTTCATCGACCTTGTCATCTGCTATAACGACAGCTTTTCGCTCTTTTAGCGACACGTCTGCCTTTTTTACGCCCTCAACGCTAAGTGCGGCCTTTCTTACTATCGCCGTGCAAAGCGGACAGTGCATGCTGGGTACTGAAATTTCTATCGTTTTCTCAGCGTAGCAACTAAGTACAAGAAGGGCTAAAACTAAAATTTTACGCATAAATTTCTCCTAAAAGCTCCGGATATGTAAGGAGTAAAAGCAAAATCACTCCAAAAAGTATATATATAAGTATCCATTTTTTCTTTTTATAGCTTAGGTTGCAGCTTTTTGGCTTGTAAAACAGAGCAATGCCAGAGATCACAAAGCAAATGACTGCCACGACGCTTAAAGGGACGCGGTACTCGTATAAATTTTGTGTCCAAGATAGAAATGAAAAAGAAGTGCCAAAAAGCAAGAAAAGAAGTGCTGGCAAGCAGCACAAGGTAGCGCCGATAGCACTACCTATGGATGTTAGTATCAGCCAAAAGGCTCTCATTTTAGCTCTGTTGAGACGTAGTCGTAGCTAAATTCTTTTGGCGAATAGTAGTTTTGCGTGTTGCCATCAACCTCAGCGTATGGATAGCCAAAGTTATTTAGTGGTGTTTGCTCTGGAGTTGGCTTTAAGATAAAGTCACGTCCGTAGTTAAAGCCTATCCAGCACATCTCCCAGTTGCCAAAGCAATAATCCCTAACAGCT
>CAUQCU010000057.1:0-12763 GCA_963516555.1 Campylobacter concisus
TTACTCTTTTATCCTACCGATAGCTTCAGCAAATTTTAGCTCTTTGTTTTCAAAGAGGTTGTACTCGATCGCATCTTTTTCGCTAAGTATGACGATGGTTGAGCCAAGCTCGAAATTTCCAAGACGCTCGCCCTTTTTGATGTGTAAATTTTCATACTCATAAATTTGCGTAAAATTTGCCATCGCATTTGTCTGGATACGCTCATCAAAGCAAAATTTCATCTTACCAACGTTTAGCGCACCCACGAAGACTAGCCAAAGTTTTTTGCCATTTTTCATCTCACAAAGTAGCGCCACACGCTCGTTTTTGGTATAAAGGCTATCGACCTTACTAAGCCATTTTACCGCCACGCTGTAAAGCTTACCTGGGATATAGACCGCTTTTTTTATCGTAATATCGCAGGGTGCATGATAATGATGATAGTCTTTTGGGCTAAGATAGATGTTGGCAAAGTCAAACTCGCCCTCAAGCTCGCCCTGCCCTAAAAGCTCCTTTAGACCGTAATTCATACCTTTTATACTAAAAGCTTCTAGCTCTTTTGTAGTGCCAAAGCTAAGGCAGGTGCCATCAACCGGACTTATAAATATCTCATCTGCTGCGTCAAATTCTCTTGGCTTTAAGAGCTCTCTGGTGAAAAGTTCGTTTAAATTTTTATACTCATTTGCCGGCTTAAACTCGCTCATGTCGATCTTAAATAGCTTTACATAAAAGGAGTTGATAAGCTCTTGAAGCGGTTTGAAAAAGTTTATTTTTGCAACCTTGCCAAAAAATTGAGAAAAGAGATTGTCCTTGTTCATTTTAGTCCTTGCTTAAATTTAAAATAGCGATCTCACTTGGAGCAAATATCCTAACCGGAGGCCCCCAAAATCCTGCACCGCTACTAACATAAACTTGCATTTTATCATTAATCTTATAAAGCCCATGTAAAAAACCCTGATCCAGCAAAACTAGGATACTAAAAGGAAAAATTTGTCCAGCGTGCGTGTGACCGCAAAGGACTAGATCAACATCTTTTTGCATAGTTTTTATAAATTTTGGCTGATGAGAGAGTAGGATGGTAGGCGAATTTGGGTCGCGTCCAGCTAGTGCTTCGTCTAAATTTGGCTCTAAATTTTTAAATCTTATGCCAGCTAGATCATAGACCCCTGCCAAATTTATACCAGCTATTTTTTCATTTTTATTGCCAAGTATCCTAATGCCAAGAGCGCGAATTTTTTCTAGTATCCCATCAACTCCGTGGTAGTATTCGTGATTGCCGGGGACATAAAAGGTGCCGTAAGTGCTTTTAAGATTTTTTAATGGATCTAAAAAATCGCCTATAAGCTCAGCTCTCATATCAACCAAGTCGCCAACTATCACCACTAGGTCTGGTCTAGCTAAATTTATCTCTTTTACAAGCTCAGCCACAAAATCCTTTTGCAAAAACTCGCCAATATGCACATCGGTTATCATGGCTATTTTTAGATCACTTTGTAAATTTTTTATTTTTATACTAACTTGTCTAATTTTTGGCGGAGTAAGTGCGTTAAAAATTCCTTTCAAAAAGCAAGCAACTACAAAAATGACAAATGTCACATCAAAGCAAAATTTAATAAATTTTCGTCTTGTGGGATTAAAATGAGCTTTTGAACAAATGGACCTAACAACATCATAAAACAAACTAACACCAAATAAAAATATAGAAAAACCAATGAGTGTCCCTGCTATCAGATAGAGTTCTATATTTAAAAAAGAAAATCTTAGTTGAAGAACAAATACAAACTCAAGCACACTAATAATATAGAAGAATATACGAATTTTTTTAAGGTGTGGGGTAAAAAAAGATACCTTTTTGATAAAACGTTTGTATGAGTATAAATTTGTAAGAACACTAAAGATAAATGCCCCGATAATGATCCGAAAAAGTCCCAAAATATCTCCTTAAAAACAAAGATTATATTTTATATTTTTAAATTTACATTATAGATTTTATTAATTATTTAGAACAATTTGTAGTGCTAAGCCGTATGATTTTATAATTTAAATTTACAAAAATAATTATTAAAAGATATTTGCCTTAGGATAATAACTAAAAGATAAAATTTGGAATTTAAAAATAAAAAGGTGGGAAAACTCCCACCTTAAAAAAGATTACTGGACTTTGCCAGATTCAATTCTTTCTTTATAGATTTTGCGAAGTTTTCTAATGTCGTTCTTAACTTCGAATACACCGTGCCAGTGTGAGTAGTCAGGGCCAGCCATTAGAGCGCCTTGTCTCATACGACGACCTTCATGGTGCCACATATGATAGTAGATATCTTGGAATTCATCTTCCCAAACATCTTCTAGAAGTAAGTTTTTAGCTTTCAACTCTTCAAGCATCTTAGTTGCTTCAGCATTGTAAACGTTATAAAGCTCTACTTGTTTATCACCCATAATGAAGAAGTTATCTGTATGAGTTGATGTATGGCAAGCTTTACAAACTAGTTTCATCTCAGCACGTGCTTTTTCAGGATCGCCACTTGGGTGACCTGCTAGAGGTGTTCCTACGTTTAGTTTGCCAGTTTTTTCGTAAATAGTAACAGCTTGTTCATCACCAGCTGTTCTTAGCTTACTGCTGACGCCCCATAGGTTCCATTTTAGTCTTCTTGAAACGTTGTGAGTTGTTGTTGTTTCACCAACACCACTCATGTGGCAAGCTGCACAAGTTGGAGCTCTAAAGTCTGGTACATCCCATGTGTCAGGAGCAGCATCAAAATTCCATTTGTGAGCTTCGCTATTATAGATATGTCCGTGCATTGAGTTGTTAAAGATCTCAATATCTGGGTGATCAGGTCCAAGGTGGCAAGATGCACAAGCAGCTGGTTTTCTAGCTTCAGCTACGCTAAATGTGTGCGCGCTGTGACATGATTTACAGTTACCTACGCCACCATCTGGATAAACATTGCCTATACCATAGTTTGGCCAAGTCTCTTTTGTAGGTTTGTGATCAGCGTCTAGTTTGATGACGGTTCCGTGGCACTGAGAACAACCAGTAGCGTCTGGAGCCATTTTGTATTCTGGATGATCCATACCTTCATAGTGATACATTAGTTTTACTATCACAGGATTAGCATACATTTGCATAGCAGCTCTTGCGTGACCGCTCTTTACTAGTTCATCAACTTCGTTTTCGTGGCACTTAGCACAAGTTTTTGGGCTAACTAGCATTGAAACATGGTTGTTAGAATCTTTTGGATGCACCTTAACTGAAGCCATAGGATTATCTGCATTTACAGAGTGGCAATCCATACAACTTACGCCAACGTGAGCGTGGCGACTATTTTTCCAATCGGCAACTATGCCGGGTGTCTCTTTAGCGTGGCACTCAACACAGCTTTTTGATAAGTCTGACATTTTGTGAGCAACTTTAATGTTTTTTACAACATTAAGGTTTAAAGCGTCAGATTTATTTGCATCCATGTTTGCGGCAAAGCCAAAAGACATTAGACAGGCTAATAACATTAGCGACTTTTTAAACATCTCTCCTCCTTACTTGGTTTTATTGTTTTCTTGTTTTTTAATTGCTTCAAATTTATCCATTTCTAGTCCTAAATTCTTGTGGCCAACATGCTCATGGCAGTCAACACATGATTTCTTATTAGGATTTCCAAGAACGAAATAATCTCTATGTGGCAAGAATGATTTACCAGCTTGAATAATATTTTTTAAATTTGAGTGGCAAGTCATACAACCACTATCATAGACAAAGTGAGATGCATGCTCGCGTTTTTTATGCCAGTCGATCTTGTCTGTATCTGTAAAAAATGTCTTATAGCCATCATTTATCGATACTTTAAGTTTTGTAAGTACATAGGTATAGGCACTTGTGTGGTCCAGGTGACAGGCTGAACATTCAGCTTTTATGCCAAGCTTGTTATTACCGCCGTGCGCGTCTTCATGATATTGCAGCATCATAGGATCCATCGTGTGACACATGGTACAGACAAATCCACTACCAGTCGCATGAAGTACATCAGCTATACCCATAGAAGCGATAAAGCCGATTACGATGCCTATTATCACAGATGACCAAACAAAAAATTTCTTCTTAACTTCAGCCAAAATTTCCTCCTGAATTTATCAATATATCGTAAATTTTTACGAAAATTTTAGGTGAATGTTATCCAAAAAAATATAAATTTTTTCTTTAAGTAAATGAAAATATTTATTTGATATTAACTTTCAATAAGAATAAATTTCTTGTAGCCCACCTACATTTTTTTCTAGAATTTGGTTCTTTTCATCAAGTTTGACCAAACCATTTGTTTTAAATTTATTTAAAATTCTCGAAAAAGTTTCCGGAGTCATATTGAGTATCGATGAAATTTTTGTATGCTTTAGTTCATTAAATAGATCTTCATGATCTAAAATAAACCTAGCTACCTTCTCTTCAGAGCTTAGTATTAGCTCTTGATGAAGTAAATTCGTTGTTATTCTTATCTTTTGAGCCATTGACTTTAGAAATTTCATGCAAATTTCTGGCTTTGATAGAAACTGGGCTTCAAATTTTTCATAATTTATCTTTAAAACTTCACCAGAGATAGTAAAAATGGCGCTTGCTGGATAAGGGATATTTTCAAAATTTACGACTTCAGCTACAAAATTCATAGGTGCAAGCTGATGGATAAAAATTTCCTTGCCATTTGCCGTAGTTTTATAAAGTTTAACCGAGCCAGTTATCAAAAATGTAAGCCACTTTGGCTCCTCGCCCTCTATAAATAAAAACTCGCCTTTTTTGTATTTTTTAACAACGCTTATGGTTTCAAGTTTGGCTAGGTCATCGGCGCTTAGACCTTGAAAAAATGGGATTTGTTCTATCATATTTCACTCGCTTTTAAGATGAAAAAGCATTTTAGCATAAAAAATAGGACAAAATTTAACGGATTTCAAAGGGAGCTTTCTCCCTTTGATTAAAGAAATTATTTTTTAAGAAGATCTCTGATCTCAGTTAGAAGTGCTATATCAGCTGGGGTTTCAGGCTCTGCAGGAGCTGCCTCTTCTTTTTTTGGTAGTTTATTTTTAAGTGTATTTAAAGCTTTGATGACGCAAAAGATACAAAACGCAATGATTAAAAAATCAACCATTGTTTGTATAAATGAGCCATAGTTTATCGTAACAGCTGGCGCACCTTCTGCAGCTTCTTTTAGTGTTAGCTTAAGATCAGTGAAATTTACACCGCCTGTTATAGCGCCAACTACTGGCATGATAATATCGCCAACTAGTGATGAGACAATCTTTCCAAATGCTCCACCGATAACAACACCAACTGCCATATCTATGACATTTCCGCGCATCGCAAATTCTTTAAATTCACTGATAAAACTCATTGCTTTCTCCTATAAATAGTTAAATTTTCGTGCGGATTTTATAAAAACTATGCTTTGCTTAGCCTAAAAATTTAAAATTACATAACTTTAAATTTATCAAGCGAGTGTTATAATCCAAACTTCAAATTTAACGTAAGGAATGAGCTTATGTATCGTTTTGCACCCTCTCCAACAGGAGATATGCACATAGGAAATTTACGTGCTGCTATTTTCAACTATATTTGTTCTTTGCAAGATAAAAGTGGCTTTATTTTACGCATAGAAGATACCGACAAAGAGCGAAATATCGAGGGAAAAGAGAAAGATATCTTAGAAATTTTGAGCAAATTTGGCATAAAACCAGAGCAAATTTACATCCAAAGTGAAAATTTAAAATTCCACAGACAGCTTGCATCAAAACTTCTCATCGATAAAAAGGCATTTGCCTGCTTTTGCACCGAAGAAGAACTCGAAGCTAAAAAGCAAAAAGCAAAAGAGCAAGGCGTGGCATATAGATATGACGGCACATGCGAGAGGCTAAGCGACGCTGAAGTTTTAAACTGCGAGAAGCCATTTGTTATCCGCATGAAAAAACCAACACGCACGATGAGCTTTACAGATGCGATCAAAGGCGAGCTAAGCTTCGAGCCAGACGCCGTTGATAGCTTTGTCATCATGAGAGCAGACAAAACTCCAACTTATAACTTCGCCTGCGCGGTTGATGATATGCTTGAGGGCGTGACCTTTGTCATACGCGGCGAGGATCACGTGAGCAACACACCAAAGCAAGACCTCATACGCGAGGGGCTTGGCTACACTGGCAAGATGAACTACGCGCATTTGCCTATCCTTTTAAATATAGAGGGCAAAAAAATGAGCAAACGCGAGAACGAATCAAGCGTAAAATGGCTCTTTGAGCAGGGATTTTTACCTGAGGCGATCGCAAACTATCTGATACTTCTTGGCAACAAAACTCCAACTGAAATTTTTACGATCGAAGATGCGGTAAAGTGGTTTGATATAACTAAAATTTCACGCTCACCTGCTAGATTTGACGTGAAAAAGCTTGAGCAGATAAATAGAGAACACATCAAACTTGCTTCAAAAGAACGCATAAAAGAGATCTTTGGCGTGGATGAGAGCAAGGTTGAGCTAGTTAAATTTTACACTCAAGAAAGCTCTCTTGTGCCTGAGATAAAGGCAAAAGTTGAGGCTATATACTCACCGAAAATAGCTCCAGATGAGTATAAAAACGAATTTGAGATCATAAAAAAAGCAGCTCGTAATTTAAAAGCGTGCGAAACATTTGATGAGTTTAAAAAAGAGCTTATGAGCGCTACAAATTTAAAAGGCAAAAACTTTTTCATGCCGCTACGTGCGCTGCTTACAAACGACCTTCACGGCCCTGAGCTTAGCGAGCTCTATCCACTCATCAAAGATGATCTAGGCAAAATTTTAATCTAGGAGCAAAAATGATACTTTCCACCCTATTTTCAGCGATCGCAAACATTTTGCACCTTATCATCACGGTCTATACGTGGATCGTCATCGCAGCGGCTCTCATTAGCTGGGTCAAGCCTGATCCTAGCTCGCCAGTCGTGCAGCTACTTTATAGGCTGACTGATCCTGTTTATAGCTTCATCAGACGCTACATCAAAACAGAATTTAACGGTATCGACTTTACCCCACTCATCGTGCTTTTAGCACTTCAACTCATAGATCAATTTTTAATAAGGCTTTTATTTGTTTTTGCTGCGTCACTTTAGTATCCTCTCTTTAGCCTGCGTTGCTCTTTTAGCTAAAATTTACACCTACGAGGAGCTAAAAAACGAGCCAAAAAGCCTTGCAAAAGACTACTACATAAACCGCCTTATAAACGAAGGCAGCTACACAAAGGAGCAGATAGCAGAGCTTTCACGCGACGTTTTTAGAAAAAGTGGCTTAGTTCAAAAATCAATCAATAAAATTTTACCTCCCAAAGCAGCCCCTAGCAAATGTCCTGGCATAAGTGCGAGCAACATCACAAGTGCTAGCTTGGCTTGCCAAAATTTACTAACAACGATGAGCTTTTCTCTAAAGCTTGATAACAAAACTCGTGAAATTTTAGCGGCAAATCTTGCAAATACAAACCCAGAAAAAGCTAGAATTTTACGCACTTTAAACGAGCCAAACCCGGCTCTTAGCTTTGCAAATGCAAACGATACAAAGAGCTTTTTAGAGCTTTTTAACGCTTCAAATCCGCAAAGCAAAAGTGCTCTTTTTAGCGTAAATTTTGAAACAAATTTTATGAACAAGCTTTACTTGCAAAAAGGCTTTACAAATTTACTAAACGATGTAGTCTTTAATAAAAAATATGAAGGCTTTAGAAGAAATTTACTTAGCATAGATCCAGCTGTAACTGAAAAAAGCGACGCATTTACACTTGGGCTAAACGCCATCTTGCTTGGTCAAAATGACGTTGCATTTAGTTTTTTTACAAGAGCTAAAAACACCTTTGATAGGGCTTGGCAAAGAGACAATGCGACCTTTTGGCAGTATGAGCTAAGCGGCGATGAGAGCTTTTTAAAAGAGCTAAGTGCCAGCAAAGATGCAAATATCTACTCACTTTATGCAAGAGATTTGGTCGGTGGCGAGCCACTTGAAGTGATCGTGCCAAGACCAAGCAAGCAAAATATCGAAAATTTTGATGTGAGCGATCCATTTTTATGGAACAAAACCGCTGCTCTTGCAAAGGATATGAACGCCACGCAAGCAAGCGAATTTGCGATGAGATTTTACACAAACGAGAGCATCGGCGCATACGCATACTTCATGCAAAAGGCGCACGGCTGGGAGAAGCAGTACTTTTTGATGCCAAGCTCACCAGAGCTTGAGGGCATTAGCACTGAGCGAAAGTCGATGATCTACGCACTAGCAAGACAAGAGAGCCTCTTTATCCCAAGCGTCGTTTCTACCTCTTACGCCCTTGGTATGATGCAGTTTATGCCATTTCTTGCAAATGCGATCGGCAAAAAAGAGCTAAAAATTCCAAATTTTGACCAAGACGATCTTTTTAAAACCGATGTTGCATTTAAATTTGCAAATCACCACCTAAACTACCTTGATAAATTTCTTTATCATCCGCTATTTACAGCCTACGCGTATAACGGCGGTATCGGCTTTACCAAAAAAGTCATCACAAGAGATGATATGTTTAAAGAGGGGAAATTTGAGCCATTTTTATCGATCGAGCTAGTCCCAGTGGCTGAGACTAGAAACTACGGCAAGAAGGTGCTTGCAAACTACGTGATCTATATGGCGCTTAATGGTTCCAGTATAAAGATTTCGCAACTTTTCGAAAATTTAACAAAACCGGCTTTGACTGATAAATTTCGAAACTAAGCGCGAGATCATCACTTTGCTTACTCGGTGCGGTCACTTCGTAATAGACCGCCCAAGGCATAGAAAATCCAGCAAATTTAAGCATCTCGTCATTTTCATCAAGCAGCCTTGCATTTGTGGCATTTGAGTCGCCATTTACCTTTATATTGCTCAAATTTTGCGCATGCTCTTTTGGGTTGATGGCTACTAAAAAGTGCTCTTTGCTCTCGTCTAAATTTGAGTTATATATAGGATTTAGATAGGTTGCGATTATAAGCGTTCTATCGGTGCCATCGATGATCTCGCTCTTGCTTGTGTAGGCTAAAAGCTCATTTTTTAGTGGCTCATGCACGATCACTTTTTGATCGGCGCAGCCAAATATTATCAAAATAAATGCAAAAAATAGTGTAAATTTTCTCATAAAAAACTCTTAAAATATTAAATTTTCTCGCATTTTAGCATTTTATTTTTTAAATTTCACTCATAAATTTTAAAGCCAATATGAGCTATAATCGCAAGAAATTTTAACTAAAAAGGCTCTTATGAAAAGACTTGCCATTGCTTTTTCTGGCCCTTCAAATAGCGGAAAAACGACGCTTATCTTAAAAGTCGCAAAAAAATTTATAGATGATGGGCTAAAGGTCGTTGTAGTCAAGCACGACCCAGGCGACAAGGCCAAATTTGACGTTGAAGGCAAGGATAGCTTTAAATTTTCTCAGGCAGGAGCTGACGTAGTCGTGATGAGTCCGACTAGAACGACTTATTTTTCACAAAGCTCGCAAGGCATAGACGAGGTCATAAGAATGATCGGCGAGTTTGACATGCTCTTAGTCGAGGGGCTAAAGACACTGCCACTGCCAAGACTAAGCGTCTTTAGAGGCGAGATCGATGAAGCTTATCTTAGCTTTTCAGATGCGATCGCCACTTATAAAGAGCAGATCCCCTACGAGATCACAAATCTAAATTTAGACGATATAGACGCCATTTGTGCGTGGATAATCAAAAATGCAAAGGCTGTATAATGCAAGAACTAAACCAAATTTTTAACACCATAAAAGATATCGCAAAAGAGATAAGCGAGGTCATAAAATACGCCGATCTTGGCTACACAACTCACGAAAACGCAACTGGCGACACCCAGCTAAAGCTTGATGTAAAAAGCGACGAGATCATCACGGCTAAATTTAAGCAGCTTTCATGCGTAAAAGCGCTGATTAGCGAAGAGAAAGAGGACGAGCTTGAGATAAATAAAAATGCTAAATTTATCATCGCTTACGATCCACTTGATGGCTCAAGCTTAGTTGATGTAAATTTCGCCGTTGGCTCGATCTTTGGTATCTACGAAGACGAGGTAAAACCAGAAAATTTAATAGCCGCAGCTTACAGCATCTATGGTCCAAGACTTGAACTTGTAATTGCTGAAAAAAAGGGTGCTTTGCCTAAATTTTATAGGCTTGGCAAAGATGGCGAGTTTAAATTTGTAAAAGAGCTTGAGCTAAAAGAAAAAGGCAAGCTAAACGCCACAGGAGCTACGCAAAAAGGCTGGAGCCAAACTCATAGAAACTTCATAAACGAGCTATTTAACGAGGGTTACAGGCTAAGATACTCAGGCGCTATGGTGAGCGACTTGCATCAAATTTTACTAAAAGGCGGCGGTCTTTTTAGCTACCCAGCAACGAGCGATCATCCAAATGGCAAGCTAAGGGTTGTCTTTGAAGTGTTGCCATTTGCCTTTATATATGAAAACGCAAAGGGCGCAACCTCAAACGGCAAAAACCAAACGCTTTTTGATATAAAAATAGAAAAAATTCACCAAACAACGCCATGCTTCTTTGGTTCACGTGATGAAATTTCACTTTTGCATAAATTTTACGAGCAAAAATAATGCAAGAAGCACAAGCAAACGAGCCACTTGACGCATTTGAGCTAGCCCTAAAGCAAAAGGCAAAAGTTATGCAAGAGTGCCAAGAGCAAAAAGGTCGCAAAAGCTGTTTTAACTGCGAGGCATTTTTTGACTGCGAGACGAGAATAGAGTATGTAAATAGCTGCTACAACTCGATGTCAAAAGGCAACACCTGCAGTGACGGCGGATTTGATTTTTAAATTTAAAGGAAAAATATGAAAGAAAAAGCTTATATAACCACTCCGATTTATTACGTAAATGACGTGCCACACATCGGCCACGCCTACACGACCATCATCGCTGATACGCTAGCTAGATTTAACCGTTTGCAAGGCAAAGAGACCTACTTTATGACCGGCACAGACGAGCATGGTCAAAAGATCGAGCAAGCAGCTCGCGCTAGAGGCAAAACGCCAAAAGAGTACGCTGATGAGATCAGTGCGAAATTTAGATCGCTTTGGGATGAATTTGAGATAAGCTACGACCATTTTATAAGGACAACCGACGAAGAGCACAAGCAAACCGTGCAAAATGTCTTTGAAAAGATGCAAGCAAACGGCGATATCTACAAGGGCGAGTACGAAGGCTTTTACTGTGTTAGCTGCGAGACATTTTTCAACCAAAGAGACTTGCTTGAGGACAACCGCTGTCCAGACTGCGGCCGCGTGACATCTTTAGTTAAAGAAGAGAGCTACTTTTTCAAACTTTCAAAATATGAAGACGCGCTTTTAAAATGGTACGAAAACGACGAGCTTTGCGTCATCCCAAAGGGTAAGAAAAACGAGGTCGTAAGCTTTGTAAAAGGCGGGCTAAAAGATCTCTCTGTGACAAGAACGAGCTTTGACTGGGGTATAAAGCTACCAAAGAGTGCAAACGACGACAAGCACGTTATGTACGTCTGGCTTGACGCGCTCATAAACTACTTAACAACACTAGGATACTCAAGAGATAACGCCAGAATGGACTTTTGGCCACACACCACACACATCGTTGGCAAGGATATCTTGCGCTTTCATGCAGTTTATTGGCCGGCATTTTTGATGAGCCTTGGCTTGCCACTACCAAAACACGTCGCAGCACACGGCTGGTGGACGATAGATGGCGAGAAGATGAGCAAAAGCAAGGGCAACGTCATAAACCCAAGAGAGGTCGCAAACGCTTATGGTCTTGAAAATTTCAGATACTTTTTGCTTAGAGAAGTGCCCTTTGGTCAAGATGGCGACTACAGCCAAAAGGCCTTGATCGAGCGCATAAACTCAGAGCTTGGTAACGGACTTGGCAACTTGCTAAGCCGAATTGTGGGCATGAGTGCAAAGTATAGCGACTACAAGATCGACTCAAAAGATGTGATCAAATTTCATAAAGCCGAGCTTGATGAGGCGAAGGGCTACCTTGATGAGGCTATTAAAAATTTAGAAAATTTAGCGACAAACCGCTATTTAGAGGATCTTTGGAAGGTCGTAACCCTAGCAAACGCAGTCATTGCGAAGTATGAGCCGTGGTCGCTTGTAAAAGCTGGCAAAAATGACGAAGCAAACGCACTTGTAGCACTTTGCGCAAATTTACTTGCAAAAGTGGCGATACTGCTTAGTCCTGCTATGCCAAAAACTTGCGCTAAGATCACTGATACGCTTGGCTTTAGCATAGACACGGCTTCTTACGAAAGTCTTGTATTAAAAAATGAAATTTCAAATTTTGTGGCAAAAGCTACTGAGCCACTTTTCCCAAGGATAGAAAAAGAGCTAATGGGCGAGGCTAGCAAGCCAAAAGAAGAGCCAAAAGTAGAGGCAAAAGCTGAGCCAAAAGAGGAGAAAAAAGAAGAAGGTATCATTAGCATCGATGACTTTGCTAAGATAGTGATAAAAGTAGGCGAAGTGCTAGAGTGCGAGAGGGTTGAGGGTAGCGAGAAACTGCTTAAATTTAAGATAGATCTTGGCGAGGAGCAGCCACGTCAAATTTTATCTGGCATCGCCAAATACTACGAGCCTAGCTCGCTTGTGGGCAAGCAAGTTTGCGTTTTAGCAAATTTAAAAGAGCGAACGATGATGAAAAAATATGTCTCACAAGGCATGATCCTAAGCGCATCAGATGGCTCGCTAACGCTTCTTGGCACGCAGGGCAAGGTCAAAAACGGCGCGATCGTTGGCTAAATGACGATAGAAAATTTAACCC
>CAUQCU010000058.1:0-12735 GCA_963516555.1 Campylobacter concisus
TTACGCTGTTTTGATCCTTTTAAAAAACACGCTAAATGGCAAGAAATTTGAGATCGTTACAAACGACGAGAAGATAAAGGCGATGGGCGAACTGCTAAATGACGAGAAGATCGACTTTAGATATATGCCTCCGCACAATAGCCTAAATTTTTTCTCACGCTTGGGAGAGAAAATTTGTGAAGGTTTTGTAAATTTAGTTGAGTTTGGCTCGTTTTTGGGTGAATTTTTGATAAAAAGCGTCAAAATTTTCCTTAATCCTGCAAATTTAAGGTTTAGAGAATTTAGCAACTACATAAAAGATGGCGGTGTAAATGCCGTTTTCATCGTCTCGCTCACCGCTTTTTTGATAGGCGTCGTGCTTGCATACCTTGGTAGTGCGATGCTTGCAAGCTTTGGGGCAAGTATATTTATAGTTGAGATCATGGGCATGCTAACGCTTAGAGAGGTGGCTCCGCTCATCGCTGCTATTGTCGTAGCAGGCAGGTCGGCCTCAAGTTTTACCGCACAAATAGGCGCTATGAAGCTAACTGAGGAGATAGACGCGATGAAGACGATGGGCTTTGAGCCATTTAACTTCTTGGTCTTGCCGCGCATCATCGCCATGGTGCTTTGCGTGCCAGTCATCATCTTTATAGCTGACGGCATAAGCATCTTAGGGCAGATGATCATTTGCCAAACGATACTTGATATCAGCTTTAGTGACTATCTCAATAGATTTCGTGAGATGGTCGAGCTTAGGCACTTTGCTGTTGGCATGATAAAGGCTCCGTTTTTTGGCGCTGTAATAGCGATCATTGGGTGCATGAGGGGATTTGGCGTTAGCCAAAACGCCCAAAGCCTTGGAGCGATGACAACTGTTAGCGTTGTAAATGCGATATTTTGGGTCATTGCGCTTGACGCCTTTTTTGCGATAATTTTTATGTGGCTAAAGATATGAACGAGATAATAGTTGGAAAAAACATAACGACAAGTTATGGCGATAAGATAATGCACGATAACGTGAGCTGGAGTGTCAAAGAGGCTGAAATTTACGGCTTTTTGGGCGGCAGTGGCACTGGTAAAACCACACTTATGAAGACGATGATATATCTAAAAAAACCAAATAAGGGCGATATAACATTTGATGGCGTCAATATGTGGAAAAGTAGCCCCAAAGAACAGCAGGAGATCAAGCTAAAAAGTGGGACGATGTTTCAGTTTGGAGCGCTTTATAGCTCGATGACGATACTTGATAATGTGGGCGTTTTACTGCATGAATACTCTAAATTTAACAAGCGTCAGATCGATGAGATAGCGATGTTTTGGATACAAAAAGTTGGGCTTAAAAAAGAGGTTTCAATGCTCTATCCAAGCGAGCTAAGTGGCGGTATGAAAAAAAGAGCCGCGCTTGCAAGAGCCTTGGTACTAAGCCCTAGGGTGCTCTTTTTGGACGAGCCAAATAGCGGCCTTGACCCTGTTAGCTCGCGCCAGATGGACGCGCTCATAAAAGAGCTTCGTGATAGCATCGGCGTAACAGTCGTCATGGTGACGCATGATGCTGATAGTATTTTTGACATTTTGGATAGATTTTTGATAATAGATAACAAAAAGATAGCCTTTGAGGGAGATATAAAAGAGCTTGAATATCTTGAAAATAACCCACTTGAAGAGCTATTTAAAATGAGGAAAAAATAGATGGAAAATAGAAATTCTTACACCATTGTTGGCATGTTTTTCATAGCCTGCCTTACAGCATTTGCGATATTTATCTGGTGGATGACTAGCAAAAATAATACGAAAGTTGATTTTAAGGAGTATTACATCCACACGACTGAGCTGCCAAGCGGATTAAAGGTGGATTCTACGGTTAAATTTATCGGCGTGCCAGCAGGAAGCGTTAGTGATATAAATTTTGTCGATGACAAAAACGCTCTTATAAACATCACGATGAAGATAAGAGAGGATCTGCCTATCAAGGCTGATAGCGTGGCAAGCATCGAAGTTCAGGCTATTAGCGGTGTGGCTAGTATAAATATAAGCCGAGGCACGAAGGATTTTAAACCGGGCGATAAGCCTATTTTAAAGCTTGAAGAGAGCCTTTTTTCAAAGCTTGGAAACAACGCTGAAAACATCACTTTAAAGATAAATCAAACCCTTGATAAAGTTGATGGCTTTTTCTCGGCTGAAAATATCTCTCACATCGAGTCAATCCTAAGAAATATCGATAAATTTACTCAGGTTTTAACCGATAAAAATGGTCTAAGCGAGGTTGATAGCATCGTTAAAAATGTAAAAAATTTTACCGACAGTTTAAACAAAACCGACACAAAAGAGCTTGCTAAAAATTTAAACACTCTAATTGCAAGCGCAAATTCAGTTTTCAAATCAGCAAATTCGGCTGTCACTGGATATGGCTCGCTTCAAGATATCGTCACTCAAAAGGTAAAAAACGGCGAGTATGACCTTAGAAACACCGTCTCACCGCTGCTTAGAGAGGCTAGCGATTTTTTAAATGGATTTGACAAGACGCTTCGTGAGTTTAGGGGTGCGCTTCAAAGACTTGAGGACAATCCTTACGAGTTTTTCTTCACAAATCCAGTGCCAAATACAGATAAAAAGGACAAAAAATGAGAAATTTGATATACGCTGCGGCTGCATTTTTATTTTTTGGCTGCTCGCTAAAGACCGACGTACCACAAGCTACGATGTATGAAATTCACTACTCAAACAAAGAGTGCTCGGCTGAAAATAAGCAAAAAGAGCTAAAAAATGTCTTCATAGAAAACGTAAGCGCCCTTGATATGGTCGATACTAGAAAGATACTAATCGTCGCTGAAAACAATAAGATAAGATATTTGACAGACGCCAAATTTGTCTCTGAACCAAGCGAGATGATCTATAAGTCGCTTGTGAAAGGACTTTACTCAAACTGCGCTGCAAAGCCGATATTTTCGCCAAATGCAAAGGATCTTAGGCTAAAAGTTAGCATCATCTCACTGCAAATACGAGGCGATAAAGCCGAAGTTTCGCTAGCGTATGAGCTATTTAATGCAAACACCTCGCTAAAATCAGGCATGATAACAAAAGAAATTTTCTGCCCAGATCCAAGCTCAAGCACCATTTTTGAGACGATAAACAAGGCTGCAAACTCAGCTATCGATACTTTAATCTCTGAAATAATCTACTAAAATTTTCTTAAATTTTTTGGCTGTGAAAGCTTAAATTTACAGCCAAAAATAGCTTATTTTAAAGACCTTTTGTTATAATGCGGCTTTAAAATACGGAGAATTAATGAAGAAAATTTTAATAATCGCTGGTGGAGCTTTTGCAAGAAATTTTTTAGATAGACTTCTTGGAGCAAAGTCAAATTTACACCACTATATCGTTGTTTCAAACGAAGATCACAGCCAAAAGGCAAATTACGAAAATTTCACATTTTATCGGTTTGATCCAACGAGCCTTTCAAAGCTAAAGAGCATAAGTGATGGCTATTTTAGCCAGTTTTGTATCGTGAGTGAGAACAAAAATGAAGCGATTGCTGTTTATGAAAATTTAAGACAGATCAGCACAAAGACTGAGACCATTTTTATGAACTCGTGGGAGCTTGATGAAAAGTGCAAGGAGACTTTTGCAAGCGATAAGCATCTAAGCGTGGTTGATATAAGAGATATCGCAGCTTCTAGGCTCATGGACTATCTGCCAGACATGCCTGTATATGCTGATAATATCGGCTTTAGCGAGGGCGAGATCATGGAGGTTAAGGTGCCTATTGGCAGCTCATATATGTATCGCCATGTAAGCTCGATCGCTCAAAAAAGATGGCGGATAGCGCTCATTTATAGGGGTGCTGAGATCATCTTGCCAAAGCCAAATACAATGATCCAACCAAGCGATATCTTGCTAATCGTTGGCGATCCAAACGTGCTTCAAAACGTTTATCGCTCGATAAAACGCGAAAGTGGGCAGTTTCCAAGTCCATTTGGCAGCAACATCTACACTCTAATCGACATGAGATCAATGAGCAAAGAGCGAGTTAGCAAGCTAATAAAAGATAGCTTATATGTGCATTCAAAGCTAAATAACAAACGCCTTATTTTTAGAGTGATAAACCCAACTTTAGGCGAAAATTTAGAGACGCTAAAGGCGATAAAAGAGAAAAATATCCTTGTTTTGATGGATTATTTTAATAGCGACAATAAATCGATAAAAGATGACGTTTTAAAACACGACATCGGGCTTATCATAAGCGACGATAGATACTTTTTTAAATTTCAAAAGCTATTTTATGAGCTTAAAATCCCAGTGCTAAAAACGGGCAAAATTTTGCTCTCAAAGATAAAAGAGGGCGTGATACTGGGCGATCAAAGCCAAGAAGTGGAAAATCAATCAGCCGTCATTACAGACTGCTGCGCGCAGCTTGATTTGGAGATGAGATTTTACTATTTTGATAACAAGCATAGCGACGACGAGGCGTTAAAAGAGCACTTTGAGAGCATTAGTACGCTCTTTTCAAAGCGCATAAAGATAGAAAATCACAGCCTCAAAAACCCGCTAATAAAGCTAAAAGGCACAAATGATCTGCTTCATTTTGTGATGTTTACTAAAAACGTGGCAAATGGCAGCGCTTTTGCCTTTTTATCGACAAATTTAAATAGACTTTATAAAAAACTAAGCCAAAACGCACAGCTTTTTGTGCCAGTAAGTGAGTAGAAAATGCAGATAAATTTAAACCTTAAGGAAAAGGCGTCAAGCTATAAAATTTATATAAATGAGCTTGAGAGATTAGAGCTAAAGGGCAAGGTCGGCATCGTCACAAATGCCAAAGTAGCGGGGCTTCACCTTGAAAAGCTACTTAGCGTTTTAAAGTGCGATGAGAAATTTATCATAAGCGTGCCAGACGGCGAGGAGTATAAAAACCTTGAGACGATAGAGCAAATTTTAGAGCAGCTTTTTGTTAGTAAATTTGACCGCTCATCTACGCTCATAGCTCTTGGCGGTGGCGTCATCAGCGATATGACTGGCTTTGCGGCAAGCATATATGAAAGAGGGATAAACTTCATAAATATCCCAACCACGCTTTTAGCACAAGTCGATGCTAGTGTGGGCGGAAAAACTGGGGTAAATAACAAATTTGGCAAAAATTTAATTGGCTCATTTTATCAGCCAAAGGCAGTTTTTTGTGAGATAAATTTCTTAAAAACATTGCCAAAGAGAGAATTTGCAGCTGGCGTGGCTGAGGCTTTAAAGATGGCGATAACCTTTGATAAAGAGATGTTTAGCTGGCTAAAGAGCGTAAATTTAGACGATGAAAATTTAGCAAAGCTAGTTGAAAAGTCTATAAATTTAAAGGCTAGGGTGGTCGAGCAAGACGAGAAAGAAAAGGGGCTAAGAGCCATCCTAAACTACGGCCACACCTTTGCTCACGTCATCGAAAACGAGACAAATTATAAAGAATTTTTACACGGCGAAGCGGTGGCGATAGGTATGAATATGGCAAATCGCCTAAGCGTTAGACTGGGTCTCATGAGCGAGGCGCAGGCAGAGGAGATCAAGCAGGTTTTAGAGAAATTTGATCTGCCTGTAAGCTATAAAATAGAAAATGAATATGCATTTTACGAGGCGTTTTTTATGGATAAAAAGACAAAAGGTGATAAGATAAATTTCATCATCGCAGATAAAATCGGCAGTGCGTTCATCAAAAATGACGTCAAAAAAGAGGACGTTTTAGAAACTTTGAGAGAATTTAAATGAAAAAGATCCTAGTTTTTTTAGTTTTTTGCTTTGCGCTTTACGCTGAAGAAAACGCTACACTTGAGCAAAATGTCTCACAAAATTTACAAAATAGCGAGCTTATAAAAGAAATTTCAAACCTAGATAACTCCCTAAAAAACAACATCTGGATCACGAGATACGCTAACTACAACACCTATCAAAAGCTTCTTGATGAGCTAGAGCAAAATGAAAATGAGCTTAAAAAGCTCGATAAAGGCTCAAAAAGAGGTGGCGATCTCATAAAGAGAAGTCAAACTCTAAAAGAGCAGATAAATTTGCTAAAAGAGTATGAGAAAACGCCATTTTCAAATATGCTAGCAGCCCCAGAAATGGAGACACCACCTAGGATAAATAGCCCAGTGGCGCTGGTATCTGGCTTTTCATACATCAAAAAGATAAGAAGCGACAAGATCGAGTACCAAAGACACATCAAAGAGCTTGACACCTTGCTTGAGAAGCTTGAAGCAAAAGAGAATTTGCTAAATAGACTAAATTTGATAGATGATAGCGAGCAAAATAGAGCAAGTCTAAACCTTGTAAAACAAGAGATAGGCGACTTCAAAGCGGCAAAACAGATCGCTGATACCACTTATAGCGTCTATGAAAAAAGGGCTGATGAAGCGATAAATTTGACAACCTCTGACATCAAGGCTCAGTTTTTAAGCATGGGCTACACAGCCATCGTCATCCTTTTAACGATCGGACTAACATTTATCGCTAAATTTATTGTTAAAAGAACGATCACGGATAACGAGAGATTTTACACTGTCAATAAATTTTTAAATGTGCTAAACATCACCGTTATCATCATAATCCTGCTCTTTTCATACATCGAAAACGTCACATATCTAGTCACCGTGCTAGGTTTTGCCTCAGCTGGTATCGCCATCGCGATGAAGGATATGTTTATGAGTATGCTTGGCTGGATGGTTATCATGTTTGGTGGCACGATCCACGTGGGCGACCGCGTCAGGGTCTATCACGACGGGAGCGAATTTGTGGGTGATGTGATAGACATTTCACTGCTTCGCCTAACCGTTTTTGAAGACGTTAGCTACTCAACTTATAAGACAAACCGCCGTGCAGGTAGGATCATCTTTGTGCCAAATAACTATATCTTTACAGACCTCATCGCAAACTACTCGCACTACGGTATGAAGACAGTTTGGGACGGTATAGATGTCGTGATAAGCTTTGATAGCAATCACAAAAAAGCTGCCTATCTAGCAAAAAATATAGTAAAAAAATATTCAAAAGGCTACACTGACATCGCAAAACGCCAGATGAACAAGCTAAGAAGCCAGTACAGCATCAAAAATCCAAATGTAGAGCCAAGAATTTATACATTTTTTGAGCCTTATGGCATCAATATCTCATGCTGGTATATGTCCAACTCATACGCCACGCTCGCTCTTAGAAGCACAATAAGCGCTGAGATCATAGAGGCATTTTTGGCTCACGATGATATAAAGATAGCTTACCCAACGCAAACTATGTTTATAGGCAAGAAAGAAACGCCAAGCGATCATGTAGCTCACGCTGAGCAAGAGGGCGAAAATATCTAATGCAAAAGATATTTTTTAAAACATTTGGATGCCGCACAAACATCTATGACACCGAGCTTTTAAAGAGCTACATCAAAGACTATGAGATCACAAACGACGAAGAGGGCGCTGATATCGTCGTGATAAACTCATGCACCGTGACAAATTCGGCCGATAGCGGCGTCAGAAACTATATAAACGGCGTAAAAAAACGAGGCGCAAAGGTGATACTAACAGGATGTGGGGCGGTTAGTAAGGGCAAGGAGCTGTTTGCAAGCGGAATTTACGGAGTGCTAGGAGCTAGCAAAAAGAGCGATCTAAACGAGCTTTTAAAACGAGAAAAGCCGTTTTTTGAGCTTGGAAATTTAAACTCAGTCGATAAAAACATCGTCACAAACTACGAAAATCACACAAAGGCATTTATAAAAATTCAAGAGGGTTGCAACTTTAACTGCAGCTACTGCATCATCCCATCAGTGCGTGGCAGAGCTAGGAGTATGGACGAGGCGATGATCTTAAAAGAAGCTAGAATTTTAGCTCAAAATGGCTATAATGAGCTCGTTTTAACTGGTACAAACATAGGCAGTTACGGCAAGGATACAAATAGCTCTCTTGGCAAACTGCTAGCAAATTTAGGTAAAATTTCAGGCATCAGACGCATAAGACTTGGCAGTATCGAGCCAAGCCAGATAGATGAGAGCTTTAGGGAAATTTTAAAAGAGGAGTGGCTGGAACGCCATCTACACATCGCACTTCAGCACACGAGCCAGGCGATGCTAAAGATCATGCGCAGGCGAAACAACGCATTTAGTGACTTAGAGCTTTTTAATGAACTAAGCTCACTTGGCTTTGCTTTGGGAACTGACTATATCGTGGGCCATCCAGGGGAAAGTGAGGAAATTTGGGCAGAGGCGGTGGAAAATTTCAAGAAATTTCCTATCACGCATTTGCACGCTTTTGTCTATTCGCCTAGGCGTGATACGCACTCAGCGACGCTAAAAAGCGACGTTAGCGGCGATGTGGCAAAGAGTAGGCTCAAAATTTTACAAGGCATAGCTTTGCAAAATAATGAAAATTTTAGAAAAAAACATAACGGGACTTTAAAAATTTTAATCGAGCAAAAAAACGGCGACTTTTACGAGGGCTTTGACCAGTTTTACAACAAAGCTAAAATTTCTAGTCAAAACGACATAACAAAAGAGTGGTTGGAGGTAAGCGAATATGAAATTAAGCCAGATGCCAATTATGCAAAAAATTAAATTTAACAAGAAAAACATCCTGATAATAGCCGCTGTGGCTCTGATAATAGCGCTACTTTTTGCTGTGAGCAAAGAGCCGCGAAACATCACCTACTCGCAATATATGCAACTAATGGATGGAAATTTCATCGATAAAGCGGTCATCGACGAAGATGAGGTCATCCTCTATGCGCAAAATAACCGCTTTGCCATCATAAAAGAGGGCATAGACATAAAAGAGCTCATCAAAAAGGTCCCAGTCGAGCGAAGCGTGCAGTATATCACTCCTGGCATGGTTTGGGGAAGCATCATCTTTGTTTGCCTTGTGCTTTGGTACTCCTATATTTTTAGGGCTATTAAGAAAAAAGAGGAGAGCCTTTTAAACAAAAAAGATGGCGCTTTTGAGATAGAAAGCGTGCTAAATCAAAATGCGATGCCAGTCATCTCAAACGTGAGATTTAGCGATGTGGCAGGCATTAGCGAGGTCAAAAGCGAGCTTAGTGAGATAGTTGATTTTCTTAAAAATCCGCAAAAATATAGAAATTTTGGTATCAAAATGCCAAAAGGCGTGCTAATGATAGGCCCTCCAGGCGTCGGTAAGACGCTTGTGGCAAAGGCAGTTGCAGGTGAAGCCAATGTGCCGTTTTTTTACCAAAATGGCGCAAGCTTTGTGCAAATTTATGTTGGCATGGGCGCAAAAAGAGTTAGAGAGCTATTTAGCAGAGCCAAATCTTACGCACCTTCAATCATCTTTATCGACGAGATAGACGCCGTTGGCAAGAGTAGAGGTGGGGCTAGAAACGACGAGCGAGAAGCCACGCTAAATCAGCTGCTAACCGAGATGGACGGCTTTGAGGACAATTCTGGCGTCATCGTCATAGCTGCTACAAATAGGATCGAGATGATCGACGAGGCACTACTTAGATCGGGCCGCTTTGATAGGCGTATATTTTTATCAATGCCTGATTATAACGACAGGGTGGCGATCCTAAACACATATCTAAAAGATAAAAACTGCGAAGTGCCGGCTGAGGATATTGCTAGGATGAGCGTTGGCTTTTCTGGTGCAGCACTTAGCACACTTGTAAATGAAGCAGCGATAAATGCCCTTAGAAACGGCGAAAGCGTGCTTAGGATGAGGGACTTTGAGGCTGTTTTAAACAAGGTCTTGCTCGGCAAGAAAAAGGTGCTAAGCTACAGCGAGAGCGAGAAGAAAATTCAAGCCATCTATCAAGGCGCAAAGGCTTTAAGTGCCTACTGGTTTGATGTGAAATTTGAAAAAATTTCGCTCATAGAAGACCGCTTTATGGCGACTGAGCAAGAGATCGAGTCAAAGTCGCAGATGCTCTCACGCATAAAGGTTTTAATCGCTGGCATGTGTAAGCTCGAGATAGATGAGAACGATATCTTTTCAAACTCAAGCAACGATCTAAATTTAGCAAAAGAGATCGCCTCAAAGATGGTTTATGAATACGGCATGGGAAATTCTTTCGTGCCAAATCCAAATGATGTGGAAGAAATTTTAAAACAGGCAAAAGATGAGATAATCTCCTTTTTAAAGGGCACAAACGAGCAAATCGCAAGGATAAGCTCATATTTGCTTGCTTATGAAAGTGTGGATAAAGAGACGCTTGCTAAAATTTTAAATGAAAACTACTAATAAAGGAGAAAAAATGAAAGCAAAAATAGGAATTCTAACTATGTCAGATCGCGCAAGTGAGGGCACATACGAGGATAAATCAGGCCCAGCGATCAAAGAGGTGCTTGACGGTTGGATAGTAAGTGAGAGAGAGTATTTTTACGAGGTGATCCCAGATGAGCTTGATCTCATAAAAGAGAGACTCGTGCACATGATAGACGTGCTAGGATGCGACCTTGTGCTAACTACTGGAGGCACAGGACCAGCTGTAAGAGACGTCACTCCAGAGGCTACTGAGGCAGTTTGTGAGAAGATGATGCCAGGCTTTGGCGAGCTAATGAGAGCTGCAAGCTTGCAATACGTCCCAACAGCGATCCTATCACGCCAAACAGCAGGCATCAGAGGCCACGCGCTCATCATAAATTTACCAGGTCAGCCAAAGGCGATAAAAGAGTGCTTGGAGCCGGTATTTCCAGCGGTGCCATACTGCATAGACCTGATTGAGGGTGCATTTATCGAGACCGATGAAAACGTGATGAAAGTTTTCCGCCCAAAACAAAAGAAAATTTCATAAACAAAATTTGTTAAACTACTGAAATTTATAGCCACCTCTTTTATGAAGAGGTGGTTTATATACTACCACCTCTTTAAATTTGATGCTTTTTAGCTGTTATTTTAAGTATGCATGTTTTTTGACTAGTTTTTAGCTTGCTTATTTGTTTTGATTTGCTATTGTTGTTAAATTTGATGAAGAATAGCTTTTATGTCATATTTTGTGATTTAAGCCAGAGCGACGAAAATTTGCAGAGCATGGCGTTAAAGATCACTTGCATAGTAATTATTAGTAAATTAAATTTTTAAAAGTGGCTTTTATTTAAATGCCTTTAAAGTCAAACATCATAGAGCCATTTTTTAGTTTTTAAACTTAAATTTACAACCTCTTGTATTAGAAAATATAGATAAAACATTTAAAATTTTAACCAAAGGGTTTAAATTTATTGTTTTTTATCTTTGATATCTATTTATATAGATATTTGTCTCTTATTTTGTAAAGCAAGCTAGCAACATTTTATAAAAGATTTGTATTATTTTAAATAAATACTATACAAACTAGTATTTTTAATAATAAAAATTAAATATAAATTTTTATTTTATTTATAAATTATCATATATGTCTAAAATTTTATAAAAAAACTTGATAGTATTACTATCAATGTTAAGAGTATTTTTATCACTTTGTGTTATAATCTGCCAAAAATTTTAAAAAAGGAAAAGAAAATGGCAGATAAATTTGAATTTCAAACTGAGGTCAATGACCTTTTAAATTTGATGATCCACTCTCTTTACTCAAACAAAGAGATATTTCTAAGAGAGCTCATATCAAACTCAAACGACGCACTTGATAAGCTAAACTACCTATGCTTGACCGATGAAAAATATAAAAGCTTAAGCTACACTCCAAGGATCGATATCAAAGTAGATGAAAAAGCCAAAATTTTAACCATCAGCGACAACGGTATCGGCATGGATAAAGATGAACTCATCGCAAATTTAGGCACCATTGCAAGAAGTGGCACAAAGGGTTTTATGCAAAACTTAAGCGGCGATGCAAAGAAAGATAGCTCGCTGATAGGCCAGTTTGGCGTGGGCTTTTACTCAGCATTTATGGTGGCAAGCAAGATCGAGGTCATAAGCAAACGTGCGCTTGGCGAGAAGGCCTATAAATGGACATCTGACGCAAAAAACTACGAGATCGAAGAGGCTAGCAAAGATGGCTTTGGTACGGATATTATCTTGCATTTAAACGACGATGAGTTTGCAAATTCTTGGCGCATAGAAGAGATAGTCAAAAAGTACTCAAACCACATCCCTTATCCTATATTTATGGATAAAGAGAGCTATGTTGCGCCAAAAGAAGGCGAAAAAGAAGGCACATACGAGAGCAAAAATGAGCAGATAAACAAGGCAAATGCGCTTTGGAGACTAAGCAAATCAAGCCTCAAAGAGCAAGACTACAACGACTTTTATAAGCAAATTTCACACGACAGCAGCGACCCACTACTTTATATCCACACGAAGGCCGAGGGCAAGATCGAGTATTCGACGCTATTTTATGTGCCAAGCACTGAGCCGTTTGACCTCTTTAGAGTTGATTATCAAAGTGGTGTGAAGCTCTATGTGAAGAGGGTTTTTATAACTGACGATGCAAAAGAGCTTTTGCCGCCGTATCTAAGATTTATCAAAGGTGTGATCGATGTTGAGGATCTACCGCTAAATGTTAGCCGCGAAATTTTGCAAGAAAATGTGATCATGCGAACCGTTAAAGAGCAAAGTGTAAAGAAAATTTTAAGCGAACTTGCAAAAGTAAAAGATAACGACCGCGAAAAATACATAAAATTTTACAAACTATTTGGCAAGGTTTTAAAAGAGGGGCTTTATGGCTTTAACGCTGAAAAAGAGCAAATTTTAGATCTTTGCCTATTTAAAAGCTCAAAAAGAGACGGACTAATCAGCCTAAAAGAGTACAAAGAGGCTATGAAAGAGGATCAAAAGTCGATCTACT
>CAUQCU010000059.1:0-12722 GCA_963516555.1 Campylobacter concisus
GGTTTTTCTTCTGCTTTAGCTGCGTTCTTATCACTAACGTTAGCTCTGAATTTTGGATTTTCATTTCGCTGTTTTAGCTGTCCGCAAGCTGCACTTATATCAAGCCCTTTGCTCTGTCTGATCGTGCAAGTGACACCATGATCCCTTAGATATTCTTGAAATTTTAGCATGCTAGCAAGCTCAGGCCGTCCAAATTCACTGCCATCATGCGGGTTAAAGTAAATCAAATTTACCTTTGCCTTGATACCATGCAGCAGTTTTACCAGCTTTTTTGCGTCACTAACGCTGTCATTTAGGTCCTTGATAACAAGGTATTCAAACATCACACGCTTTCTCATATCGATAGGAAATCCCCTAACAGCATCCATAACAGCCTCGATATTATACGCCTTATTTATCGGCATTAAGCGGCTTCTAAGCTCGTTAGTAACAGCATGCAGCGATATAGCGAGCAAGACCCCAAGGTCCATCTCGCCAAGCTTTTTTATCTGGCTGCCAAGGCCGCTGGTTGAAACGGTTTGACGGCGTGGAGATATGGCTAGACCTTCATTAAGAGCTAAAATTTTGATCGCTTTACTAACGTTAGTAAGGTTGTCAAGTGGCTCACCCATACCCATATAAACGACATTTATGCGCCTCTCGTATGGTATGTTATTTTCTCTTTTTATCCATAAAATTTGCCCTACTATCTCGCCAGCAGTCAAATTTCTAACAAGCCCGCCCTTTGCTGTTAGGCAAAAAGCACAGCCCATTTTGCAACCAACCTGCGAGCTAACACAAACAGTATAACGAGCATGGCGACTGATCTTGCCATCTTCGTCGCTAATCTCCTCTTTCATCGGTAACAAAACGCTCTCTATCTTCAGCCCATCTTTTAGCTCAAAAAGATACTTAATCGATCCGTCGCTACTTTGCTCAAATTTCACACATTTTAGAGGATCGAGGTAAAATTTCTCAGCCAGATCCTGACGCATATCCTTTGGTAAATTAAGCATTTGGCTAAATTCAGTAGCATTTTTTTTATATACCCACTCATAAATTTGCGTCGCTCTAAAAGAGGGAGAGACCAACTCTTTTAACTCTTCGATGCTAAGATCAAGCAAATTTTTCACATATTTTCCTTTACATATTTTGTTAGTAGCTCTTTGGCCGCAGAGTGATTTTTTATAAAATCAGCATGCGCATTTTCATCACAAAAATTTGTCGCTATAAAAATTCCGTAAGCTGGAATTTTAAAAATTTGAGCCACTTTTAGAACAGAAAAAAACTCCATATTTTCTAAAAAATATCCATTTTCAAACATCTTATGAGCCAAATTTTTGTCTGTCGTTATGAAATTTGATGAATTTGTTTTGATAGTTCCACGTGAAACGATAGAAGAAATTTCACACTCAATGGGCGAATAAGATCTATTTTCTATGCTAGAAATTTCAACATTTGCCCCAACCGAGCTTTCATAAATTTGCAAAATTTCACCATCTTTATATAGACCTGCAGAGCCAACAAAAACTATCTTTTCTGGCATTTGATATAAATTTCGCTCAGGATTTTTTGTCAAATTTTGGCTTAGATTTTGCAGCTCTGGGTTTGATGAGTTTGCAAATTTAGCCTCGATCTTTGCGAGGTAGTGCGGGTCAATATTTTTTAAATTTATGCTCTTTTCATCTGCTCCCACGCACGATCTTTTTTGCAAAAACTTTGTCAAATTTATCGCCATATCGACTAGCCCCACCCCCATCGGCAAGGCAAAGTCGAAAATTTCGTTTTTTCCAGCTGAGATAACTAACATCAAAGCCTAACCTCAACGCCATTTGCCTTAAGATACTCTTTTAGCTTTTTTATCTCGATCTCACCAAAGTGAAATATCGAAGCCGCCAAACACGCATCAGCCCCAGCTTCAAAAGCATCCTTAAAATGCTCCATCTTGCCAGCGCCACCGCTTGCGATAGTCGGTATAGAGAGCGCACTAAATATCCTTGTCAGCTCCAGACTAAAGCCCTGCTTGACGCCGTCGTTGTCCATAGACGTTAGCAATATCTCCCCTGCTCCACGCGACTCGACCTCTTTTGCCCAAGCAAAGGCATCTTTTTTGGTATCGATCCTGCCGCCATTTATAAAAACGCTATAACCATTTTCGATCTTTTTGGCATCGATCGCCACAACGACACATTGCGAGCCAAATTTCTTAGCCGCTTCGTCGATCAAATTTGGATCTTTTATCGCCGATGAGTTTAGGCTCACCTTGTCGCAGCCCGCATTTAAAAGGCGCGAGATATCATCTATCGTGCGTATGCCTCCGCCGACGGTTAGGGGTATAAAAAGCTTGCTTGCGACCTTTTTTACCACATCAACTATCGTATCACGGCCAAGGTGAGAGGCTGTGATATCCAAAAAGCAAAGCTCGTCAGCACCCTCGTCGTTGTATCTTTTAGCTATCTCGACTGGGTCCCCAGCATCGACAAGTCCAACAAAATTTACACCTTTTACAACCCTGCCGTCTTTTACATCGAGGCACGGGATTATGCGTTTTGCAAAATGATTCAAATTTATCCTTTGTCTATCTTTCTAGCTGCCACCTCAAAGTAGGGCAAACTCGCCCAATTTTCTCGGTTTCCAACTATATAAATAACCTCTTTTGCTCTTGTTAGCGCCACATTTAGCAGGTTTGGCTTGCTAGCAGCCCATGCTCTAGCACCCTTTGTCGCTCCACCTAACACAAATACGATAATGTCAGCCTCTTTGCCCTGCATCGTGTGGATAGTGCCTGCACCTTTTAAATTTCTACAAACATCTTTAAATGGCGTTATTATCCTAATGTTATTTTTCACATCAGATAGATCGCCTAACAAGAGCTCTTTAACCACCTCGCCCTCGACTTTGTTGTAGTTGCCTATCCACTCTTCGCTTCTAACGTCTATCCATTTTGTTTGTACATTAGTGTTTGCAAATTTACTAGCTGCGCTTCTACCAAGTATCATCATATCGTCGTAGGTTGTCTCGTTTGAGATCTCAAACATAGGGTTAGCGCACCTTCTATGCACGATCAGTGGCGAGCCGACCCAGATACTATCGCCGCTACCTTTTATATATGTGCCGATATTTTGAGCTTTGTCAGCTCTTAGTTGCACAGAGGATCTAAGCAAGTTAAACTCCTCTTTTGCCTCGCAGTAGCTAAGGATCGCGTTATTTAAACTAACAGGTAGCGTTACGACCGGTTCAAGCTGAAGTGGGTCGCCTACTACCACAGCCATCTTTGAGCGGAGTAAGGTACCTAACGCGTTAGTTAAATTTGCCTGCCCTGCTTCATCTATCAAAAGCATGCCTATATCGCCATTTAAAAGCTCTTTAAAGGTGTTATTAAACGAGGCAAAAGTCGAGCTAACAACAGGCGTTAGCAGAAACAATCCTTTAATGATCTCACGTCTATGCTTTGCCTCTAAACCGTTTTTCTCAGCCATCTTTTCATCGTTAAAGATAACACTAAGGGCACGTAAATTTGTCCTAACAGCCTCTTTGCAGGCAAAAATGGCAGCTTTGTGCAAATTTAGCGCCTCTTTGAAAAGCTCTATCCTAGCTCTAAAAAGCTTCGTCTTGTGAAATTTCTGGTCTATGCCAAATTCCATCATAAATGGCATACTCTTTTGCATCTCTTCGTTGCTTTCGCTAAAGCTGCCGTTTAGATAGCTATCTAGCTCCTCGCTCCTACCAAGTATCTTTTGACGTCTAGCAAAGTCACTTTGTAGCCTTTTGTAAAGATTTATCTTAGTATTTAGCTCCGCAGCCCTGCTCTCAAGCCCTGCTATCTCGCTTTTTAGCTCATTTAGCCTTGCTTCATTTTTCTCTTTGCTCTCGCCATTTTGCTTGCTAGCTTTTAAATTCTGCTCGGCTATCTGGCGGTTTATCTCGCCAACCTTTAACGCCTCGTTGTTATACTTTTCAAAAGCCTCTGTCTTAAAAATCTGCTGAAAGAGAAAAAATGGCGGCTTTTCTGGCGTGCTTAGATACTCCTGCAAGGCCTCATTTTGACTAACAACTCTTGTTAGCTCGCTAAATTCAGCCTTTTTGTCTTCAAGCTTGCCACTAATGCTAGTAAATTCGCTCTCAAGCGGAGATAAAAGCTCCTCTATCTGCTTGGCTGAGTTATAACTCTCTAGCCTTCTATCAACGTCAGCTAGCTCTGTTTTAAGGCTCTTTAGCTCCTCTTCTTTGATCCTGATCTCGCTAAAAAGTAAATTTGCCTCGTGAAGTGCGAGATTAAATTTCTCCTTTGCCACGTCAAAGTCATCAACCCCTTCGCCAACTGCCAGATATTTGCCAAGCCCCATCAAAAAGCCATCTTGCTCCAAAAACTCGCCATACTCTTTTGAGATCTTGTCATACTGGCTGTGAGTAGCCTCGATCTTTACGCCATTAATTGCATTAAAAACAAAATTTGACTTGTTTTGCTTTGAGCCAAGCGCCACGCAAAATAGCCCCCAAGCTGGCTTTGAGATAAAGGACTTCTCGCCAAATTCACTCTTTTCATCAGCCGAGAGCAGCCTTGTGGCTATAAATTTAAAATAATCAATCTCGCCCGCATAATCACCTATGCTCTTTAACTGGCTTAGCTCTTTGCTCAAAATCTCAACCGCGCCGTTATTGCAAGAGCTAACGACCATCTCGAAGCCCTGCAGCTCGTCATTTAGCCTAAAATAAAGCGCCTTTTCGTCGCTGTCATAAACTGACTCAAAGATATCGTGCCTGCTCATTTGTGCGAGCTTCATCGCCCTAAGCGTCACCACTTCAGCCATCACGTCCTTTAAAAGTGTCGTTTTCCCCGTGCCTGGAGCGCCATTTACGCTATAAATCCCGCCGTTACCTTCTTTAAATTTCTCTATGATGTTATTTAGCGCCATTTGCTGTGAGAAATTTAGTGCAAAATCACTTGCAAAAGCCGATCTTGGGTAGCGCTCAGCCTTAAAAAAGTCCCTTACTGCCCTTTGATTTAGCTCATCTCTAACGTCAAGCCTCTCAAATTTATTCTCACTGCCCTCGTCTAAAAACTGATCCGTCAGCTCGTGCGTCCTGCCTGACTCGTAAAATTTGATAAGCAAATTTATATCATCTATAAAAAAGCTATTTAAAAGGGCGTCGTTCTCTTTAAAATTTGGATCAACGATCCTTACTTCAAGTCTGATCATATCTTTGCAAAATGGCGTCTTTAGCGAGCTTTTTAGCTCCTCGTGCACTGCTTTTACATAGTTGCTAAGCTTCATTTTCTCTTTGTGGATAGAAATTTTATCCTTGATGTGCTCGCACTCTTTGTTAAAGTCGTTTTGGCTGATCTCTTTTAGGTGATTTAGGCGCACCATCGCCCAAGGAGCTGTTGGGATAAAGAGCTCATTTGATGAGTTTGGCGTAAAAAATGGGCTTAGTTCATCATCTAAATTTGCATCTTTTAAAGCAAAATTTTGCTCATTTTTGCAAAAGACTAGATCGCCAGAGAGCTTAAGCTTATAACAAAATGCCTTTTCAAAGCTCGTTTGCTCAGAGCGTAGCTCCTCTAAAATTTGCTCTTTTTCAAATTTCACCTTTGCTAGCTTTGATATCGCAAGGGCGAGCAAGTCAGTCTCAAAAATGCCGCCATAAATTGAAATTTCTACACCATTTTTTAAAAGCGACCTGTCAAATGCTCTTAAAATTTGTAGAAATTTCTCATCGAAATTTGCGATCTCAAGGTCCATTGATTTTTTAAATTTGCTATTTGTCTTTTTTGGTTCGTCTAAGGTTTTTGGCTCTAAATATTGTGATAATAAAAAGTATTTTAAGGTGTTTGCCCTACTCAAATTTGCGCCTTATTTTGTTGTTATTTAGTGATTATAGTCCATTTTATATATGATTAAACTAAACTTGTAATCATTGTATAAGTAATTTTTGGCTAATATCGCGGCTATGATAAAGGCAAAAAAGCACTTTGGACAGAATTTTTTACAAGACAAAGCGACACTAGACAAGATCATCCAAGCGATACCCAAGGACGTAGAAAACGTCGTTGAGATTGGGCCTGGCTTAGGTGATTTGACATTTAGACTTTTGCAAATTTATAAGACGACCTCTTTTGAGATAGATTGTGAGCTGTTTCAAATTTTAAAGGTCAAATTTGCAAATGAGATCCAAAATGGACAATTAAAACTTTTTTGTAAAGATGCTTTAGAGCAGTGGCAGCAAGAGGGCGGACTAAGTAGCCAGAACTACTTTTTAGTCGCAAATTTACCCTATTACGTTGCTACGAAGATGATACTAAATGCGATAGATGACGAAAAATGCCTTGGACTTATCGTGATGATACAAAAAGAGGTTGCTCTTAAATTTAGTGCAAAGAGCAGGGATAAAGAATTTAGCGCTTTATCGATCCTCGCTTCACTACAAGGCAGGTGTGAGCTTTTGTTTGACGTGGATTCAAAGCTTTTTAATCCACCTCCAAAGGTCACATCCTCAGTCATCAAACTACAAAAAACAAAAAAGATTTTTGGCAAAGACGGGATTTTCAAAGATGCAAAACAATACGAGGCTTTTAAAGCATTTTTAAGAGCTGCATTTGCTTCGCCAAGAAAGACGCTTTTGAAAAATTTATCCACAAATTTTGACAAAAAGGCGTTAGAAGAAATTTTTGAAGACCTAGGCTTAGCTCAAAATTTACGTCCACACGAACTAGATGTCGATTCTTATCTAAAAGTATTTGAAAGATTAAAGGAAGATAATGAACGACAAAAACGAAGAGAAAGTTGTAACTAATCAAAGTAAAAACAACAAAAGACGAAGATTTAGACCAAAAAACAAGACAAAACAAGAGGGCGAAACTACCGAGCAAACCTCACTAGCAAGCAAAAGCGTGATAGATAACTTCTTTGCAGCAGAGCAGGCTGAAGCGCACGCCGAGCCAAAGAGTCAAAATCCTCGCCCAAAAAAGCAAAGAAATAACAAAAATCAAAACAAAACTGGCGAAAACAATAAGCCAAAAGAGCAAAAAGAAAAGCCAAAACAAGAGCCAAAAGCTGAAGCTAAAAACGAGACAAAAGAGCAAAAAGAAAAGCCAAAAAAGGCTAAAAAACCAAAGAAAAATTTACCCGCAAAGCTAAATGGCAACGAGCAGTGGCAACAAGACATCGCAAGCGCGATGGAGGCAAACAAAGCCACTCACGAGCTAAGACTTGAGCCACTAAAGTATCTAAACTCAAGCGAGCATAAAATTCGCATAACTCCACTTGGCGGTCTTGGCGAGATCGGCGGCAATATGACGGTCTTTGAGACCGAAACTAGCGCTATCATCGTTGATATCGGCATGAGCTTTCCAAGCGAGAGCATGCACGGCGTGGATATCCTCATCCCAGACTTTGACTACGTTCGCAAGATAAAAGATAAGATAAAAGGTGTCATCATCACTCACGCACACGAGGATCACATCGGCGCGGTGCCTTATTTTTACAAAGAGTTTAAATTTCCTATCTACGCCACACCTTTACCACTTGGCATGATAAATAATAAATTTGAAGAGCACGGACTAAAACAAGAGCGCTCACTCTTTAGATCAGTCGAAAAAAGAAAACCATATATCATAGGCGACTTTGAGGTCGAGTGGATACATATAACCCACTCTATCATCGACGCCTCAGCACTTGCGATCACGACAAAGGCTGGCACGATCATCCACACGGGCGATTTTAAGATCGACCACACGCCCATAGATGGCTACCCAACAGACCTTGGCAGACTAGCGTATTACGGCGAGCGTGGCGTGCTTTGTCTATTAAGCGATAGCACAAACAGCTACAAAGAGGGCTTTACAAAGAGTGAAAGCAGTGTTGGCAAGACCTTTGACGCGATATTTTCAAAAGCAAAAGGCCGCGTCATAATGAGCACATTTAGCTCAAACATCCACCGCGTCTATCAAGCGATCGAGTGGGGCTTAAAATACAACCGCAAAGTCTGTGTCATCGGCAGATCAATGGAGAGAAATTTATACACTGCGATGGAGCTTGGCTACATCAAGCTCGATAAGAAAATTTTTATCGATGCAAACGAGGTTGGTAAATTTAAAGATGACGAGGTGCTTATCGTCACTACTGGCAGCCAGGGCGAGACCATGAGCGCGCTTTACCGCATGGCGACAGATGAGCACAAATATATAAAGATAAAGCCGACCGATCAGATTATAATCAGCTCAAAAGCGATCCCAGGCAACGAAAACAGCGTCTCAACGGTGCTAAATTTCTTACTAAAATCAGGTGCGAGCGTCGCTTACCAAGATTTTAGCGAGATCCACGTCAGCGGTCACGCAGCGCAAGAAGAGCAAAAGCTGATGCTTCGCCTCATAAAACCAAAATTTTTCTTGCCAGTGCATGGCGAGTACAACCACATCGCAAAGCACAAAGAGACAGCTATTAGCTGTGGTGTGGATGAGAGAAATATCTATCTAATGAGCGACGGCGATCAGATGGAGGTTTGTCAAAAATACCTAAAACGTGTAAAAACGGTAAAAACTGGCAAAGTCTTCATAGATAATCAAATAAATAAACAAATTGCAGACGACGTCGTCATCGACAGACAAAACCTAGCTGAAGCAGGTGTCGTCATGATAATCGCTCAAATTTCACGTCACGGCGCAAAGCTCATCAACAAGCCTCGCGTCATCAGCTACGGCCTTGTGGGCGATAAGCAAGACGCTGAATTTAGAAAAGAGATGGAGGGCGTGCTAGAACAATACCTAAGCAACGTCAAAGAGGAGCTTTTGAAAGATAGCAGACTACTTGAGTCACAGGTGCGCCAAGTGATCAGAAAGCACATCTTTAGAAAGGTCAAAAAGTACCCAACTATCGTGCCGATCATCTATCTAATGTAAGGGAAATTTATGCAGACAATGAACCAAATCGCGGCTGAAGTCTTAGAGATAGAGGCAAACGAGCTTTTAAGACACGCTAAAAGCGTAGAGATAGAAGATGCTGTAAATTTGATATATAACGCAAAGGGCAAGGTCATAGTCACAGGCGTAGGCAAGAGCGGTCATGTAGGCGCAAAGATCGCCGCCACGCTTGCAAGCACTGGCACGCCAAGCTTTTTCTTACACCCAACAGAAGCCATGCATGGAGATCTAGGCATGATAGAAAAGGACGATGTCTTGTTAGCCATTAGCTTTAGTGGCGAGAGCGATGAGCTTATCAAAATTTTGCCTCATGTAAAGCGCTTTGGCGTGAAAATAGTCGCCATGGCAAGAAGCATATCAAGCTCACTTGGTAAATTTAGTGATGCTTTTATAGATATAAATGTAGAGAAAGAGGCGTGCCCACTAAATGCCGCCCCAACGGCATCAACCACGCTAACGCTAGCTCTTGGCGATGCGTTAGCTGTTTGTTTGATGCAAAAGCGAGGCTTTAAGAAAGAAGACTTTGCAAATTTTCACCCAGGTGGTAGCCTTGGCAAGAGGCTATTTTTGAAGGTTAAAGATGTGATGAGAAGCGAAAATTTACCGATAGTCCGCTGGAATGCAACTCTAAAAAGCGCGATCGATACGATGACACATGGTAAGCTTGGCACGGTTTTAATAGTCGATAAAGATGGCGTGCTAGACGCTCTTTTAAGTGACGGCGATCTTAGGCGCGCGCTTATGAGAGAGGACTTTGACTTAGACGAGCCAGCGATGAAATTTGCAACCTTGCATCCAAAAGAGATAAACGACAAAGAGATGTTAGCCGTAGATGCGTTAGCTTTAATAGAAAAATACAAAATTCAGCTTCTAGCCGTCGTAGAAAATGGCGTGCCTGTGGGCGTTTTACACATCCACGACCTTGCAAATTTAGGACTATAAAATGGAAAAAACAAGACTAAATAAATTTATTTCACATAACACAAACTACTCACGCCGTGAGGCAGATGAGCTGATAAAAGCTGGCAAGGTTAGCATAGCAGGACGTGTGGTTAGCGACCTTGCCACAAGTGTAGATGAAGATGACAAAGTGCGTATAAATGGCCGTTTGATAAAGCTAAAAAAAGAATTTACCGTTATCGTTTATCACAAACAAAAGGGTGAGCTAGTTAGCAAGAAAGATGACCGCGGACGAAAGACGATATATGACACGTTAGACAAGAAATTTGCCAAATTTGTTAGCGTAGGGCGCTTAGACTATGCAAGCGAGGGGCTACTTTTACTAACTGACGCCCCAGCTATCGCCACAGCACTAATGAATAGCGACTTAGAGCGCGAATACTACCTAAAGGTAAAGGGCGAAATTTCAAAAGAGGTGATAGAAGCGATGACAAATGGCTTTTTCGCCAAGGACGCCACCAAAGGCGCTCACGCAAAAACAACTATAAAATCAATGGAATTTAAGCCATTTCTAGCCTATAAAGTCTTTGGCTCAAGCGGTGGCTATACAAAACTAAAGGTCATCATAAATGAGGGTCAAAACAGAGAGCTTCGTCGCTTCTTTGGCTACTTTGACCTTGAAGTGATGGATCTAAAACGTGTTAGTTTTGGGCGCATTAGCCTTGATATGCTAAAGCCTAGCAAATGGCGCTACTTCGAAAATAGCGAATACGAAGACCTAAGAGACTTTTTAAAAGTTAATAACGTTAGATACTAACATCAGGCTTGTTTCTCTAACGAAGAGGCAAATTAAATTTATAAAAATGAAGAAGAAATGAAAAAGATTGTTCTTTTATCTCTGATCTTACTTGCTACTGGCTTCTCTAAAGATCTTTTTGGGCTTGGGCTTGAGGCTTACAACAAAGGCGAGTTTGATAAAGCCGCCAAGCAATGGCAAAAAGCTTGCGACGATAATGTTGCTCGAGCCTGTCATAACTTAGGAGTTTTATACGAGGATGCTCAAGGTGTAAAACAAGACTATCACAAAGCAGCCGAGCTATATAAACGATCATGCGATGGTGGATTTGTTGGCAGCTGCCTAAATTTGGGTGTTTTATATATAAAAGATCAAGGGGTAGAACAAGACTATAACAAGGCTATCAAGCTATATAAAAAGGCTTGTGACGGCGACATCGCCGAAGCTTGCCATAACTTAGGTGCCTTATATGCGCTAGGCAAAGGCACAAAGCAGGACTATGACTCGGCAAAAAGATACGTTTTTAAAGCTTGCGCTCTAGGTTTCCAAGATGGGTGCGACTATCTTAATAAAATGATTGCCGCAGATGATAATGATGAAAAGATCGAGATCATATTTAAAACTATGAGTAAAACAATCAATCATCTAAAACAAATCGACTAACTTCGTAAATTTATATCTTATTTTCTGAAAGTAGGATGTTTATGTATGGATTTAGCAGTGTTTCGCCGCGTGCTGCGTATAGTAAGACCTCTTTAAAGTAGTTGTCGTTTATGCCGTAAGTGTGAAACTCATACGCCCCTATGCCGTATCCCATCGGAGTGATATCTACCCTCGAGTACCAGGCATTTTGCGCTGGAATGTAGCGGTTTGTATCTCTTGAATAGACATATAACTTGATCTTATCTTTGCTCTTTTGCGCCATATACCAGATGAAAGAATTTGTGATGTCGTTAAAGAAGTAGATGTCGCCATTTGGCATGATCGCCTGAGCTGTGTCGTTGTTATCAGCGATGAGCGTCCTGCTCTCATAACATATATATTTATTTGGCGTGAGCACCTCGATCGGCTCTGATTTGTCGCTATGTGAAACTAAAATTTTATCGTCGCTTATGTCAGCATTATAGGCGAGCACGGCTAAGACTAGAGCCAACAAACAAAGAGAAAAAATTTGCTTTATCAAAATAAAAATCCTCTTAACAAATAGTATTTGAGCACGTAAAGCGAGCAGATCAGCACGCAAACACTTAGCCAGATCGATGAAAATTTGAGCTTGTGTGAGTAGTTTGTCTTTGTGATGATCTCCACAAGATATGGCATAAGTCCGTAAAAAACACCCAAAAACAAACTGCCCCAGATAAGGTAGCCAACGTAAAAATAGTCACTTCTTAGCATGCAGTATGGGCACTTGTGATTTGGCTGCTCATAAATGTAAAGCCCAAAAAAGTAGGTGATAGCATAGTAGCTAAGCACTAAAAATAGCAAATTTGCCACAAAGCTTGCCATGCTTTGCTTTAAGAAATTTAGCGCCAAAATGACAAAAAATAGCACGAAAAAGGCGCTTACTAAGCCAAAATTTGTATAGCCAAAAGGGAGCTTTGGAGCTTGAAAAGTGACAGAGCAGCAAAAGACTGGCACTTTTAGCGGGATGTTATAAAAAAACGAAATTTCTATGCCAAGCTCGAGCAGTATCATCACAAAAAGGCAGATGAAAATGGCATATTTTTTCTTTAGATATGGGAAATTTAGCGCCTGCAAGTCAAGTTTGTTTATAACCAGCCAGATACCAAGCCCAAAGATGAGCAAAATTTTAGTGAGCATCAAGATGCCGCCAAATTTATTTGAGCCGATCACACCAGCCGAGCACATAGCCCCTGGCACGATGTCAGAGAGCTCGTTTAGACAAAGTGCGAAAAATATAAACAAAACGATCTTTGTGCAGACGCTAAAGAGCAAGATCGTATTTACAAGGTAGTTTTGCTTCTCAAGTGAGTATTGAAGCGATGTTAGTGCGTTATAGTCCCACGACTTCATGATCCTGACGACGTAAAATAGCGAAATACTCATCAAAACTAACAGCACAAACTCCGCTAACAAAAAGGCGATAACGGCGTTTGATAAAAATAC
>CAUQCU010000060.1:0-12597 GCA_963516555.1 Campylobacter concisus
CTCTAAACTTGGGTCTACGCTGCAAGCGACCCCAAATTTTAGTAGTCAATTATTGCGAGTGAATGAAAGTTTTAAAATTTGATAGATAGTAAATTTCTATTTTTGAAATCTAGACTTTAAATTTATAAACTCTTTTTTTAAAAGTGAGACAAGGGGACTTGAATTACGGTCTGCTTGCAGTTGCGAGCTAGCGAAGCAAAGCCGTCCCCTTATCTCCCTTTAGATCCCACAATCCCCTCGCACGTTAGAGGTGCATGCGATAGCGCTTCGCACTGCATGCGTTCTATTCTAGAAAGTCTCCCTCAAATTTTAAAATTTATGAACGAGCATATCACGCTTCTAAATTTAGTGGCGAATGACTATGAGCCCTAAATTTAGTAAGTTGCTAAGGCGAGTGAGTAAAGTTTTAAAATTTGCAAAAATAGCTTGATTAAATTTTTAAAATTGATAAAGATTTAGAAATTAAAAAGCCAATAAACTTAAACCTTTATTCAAAGAGAGTTAAATTTAAAGTAGCCAGCTACAAATTTAGCAGCCAGCCAAAAATTTTAGTTTTTATGTATGCGAAGGTAGCTATTTAGTGCGCCAACATAGGCCTTAGCACTTGCCATCATCGTATCAATATCAAGTCCGTGACCCATTACGGCTGTTTTGCCCTCAAACTCGACTTTTACATCGACCTTTGCAAGAGCATCTTTGCCCTGAGAAACAGCTGTGACCTTGTAGTCTTTTAGCGTGCCATTAATGCCGCTGATGCGATCAACTACCTTAAATATCGCATCTGCTGTGCCATTGCCAAGGGCTGAGTCGCTAACGATCTCGTCGTTGTGCCTGATGCTCATAGAGGCACTTGCTAAGCTACCACCGCTACTTTGAAGCAAGTCTGTGATCTCGTAAGCCTGCGGTATTTTCGTGATCTCCTCTGCAACAAGCGCCCTGATATCATCGTCAAATATCTCTTTTTTCTTATCTGCCAAGTCTTTAAATTTCTCAAACGCCTTATTAAGCGCCTCGCTATCAAGGTCAAATCCAAGGCTAGCAAGCTTATCTTTAAACGCATGGCGGCCGCTGTGTTTGCCAAGAACGAGCGAGTTTTTCTCTAAACCAATGCTTTCAGCGCTGATGATCTCGTAGGTCTCTTTGTGCTTTAGTACGCCGTCTTGATGGATGCCACTCTCGTGCGCAAAGGCGTTTTTGCCAACGATTGCTTTGTTTGGCTGCGGCTCGATGCCTGTGATGCTAGCGATCAGCCTTGAAGTCGGATAAATTTCTTTCGAGATGATGCCTGTGTAAAGTGGTGCAAAGACGTCCTGGCGAGTTTTTATAGCCATCACGATCTCTTCAAGCGCAGCATTTCCAGCGCGCTCACCTATGCCATTTATCGTACCCTCAACCTGCCTTGCACCAGCTTTTATGGCGGCTAGCGAATTTGCCGTAGCCATGCCTAGATCGTTGTGGTTATGCACCGAAACTATCGCTCTATCGCCTATAAATTTTACTATTTCGCTAATGCGAGCTGTGATCTCCTCTGGATACAAGTAGCCAACCGTATCTGGGATGTTTATGGTTTTTGCCCCTGCGTTTATCGCTGCGTCGCAAATTTCTTTTAAAAAGCTCATCTCGCTTCTGCATGCATCCTCGCAGCTAAATTCAACGTCATCACAAAATGTTTTTGAGTATTGTACCGCCTCAACCGCACGTCTGATCACCTCATCTGGGCTCATTTTTAGCTTGTACTGCATGTGGATCGGGCTTGTTGCTATGAAGGTGTGAATTCTTTTGTTTTTTGCTGGAGCTAGTGCCTCGCCAGCTGCCTTAATATCACGCTCAACTGCACGTGCAAGCGAACAGACAGTGATGTTTGAAGCTTGCTTTGCGATCTGATTTACCGCGTCAAAGTCCCCTGGGCTAGCCGCTGCAAATCCAGCCTCCATCACATCAACACCAAGCCTTTCAAGCTGAAGTGCGATTTGTAGCTTTTCAGCTGTGTTCATAGAAGCTCCTGGGCTTTGTTCGCCATCTCTTAAAGTCGTATCAAAGATTATAATTTTATTTTTATCCATTTTTTGTCCTTTTATTATTTTTTATATTTAAATTTAATGAGTTAAGTAAAGAAGAATTTGCTACCTAAGTAGCAGCAGTAGAGAGTTTTTGATTTCGATTTTTGGTAAAAATTTACGCGATTTTATTATGCCATTTTCGCTCATTCGCTCTCCTTTTTTTTGTGATTTTTGCTAAACATTATAGCCGCTCTAATAATACCATAAAGCACGTAAACGCTCATCACCAAAGTTGCACTTTCAAATGGATATAGATAAAGCATAGAAAAAACAACCACAAGTGCTACTAAAATTCGTATAACATGAGTTTGTTTTAAATTTATCTTTTTAAAACTTGGGTAGCGGATATTACTAACCATCAAGATAGCTAAAACCGCTTCAAGCAATATAAAGCACCACTCAAAACCCTCTAAAAATGTGTAATAATCTGCATCCACATAAATGCCGATCCAAAGCACACTAACAATCGCTGCTGATGGTATAGGAAGCCCGATGAAGACATTTGGCTCATAGGTGCCTGTGGTGACATTAAAACGAGCCAGTCTAATAGCTCCAAATACTACAAACATAGCTGCTATTAGTGCGCCAAATCTGCCAAATTTTGCACCAACTGTTAGATAAAATAAAATCGCTGGAGCCACACCAAATGCTACAAGGTCCGCAAGGCTATCAAACTCCACACCAAATTTACTTGTAGTCTTTGTAAGTCTTGCCACCCGTCCATCAAGTCCGTCTAAAATCAGTGAAAGAATGATGTAAATAATGGCTTTAAAATAGTTCCCCTGAATAGATGAAATAATGCTTATAACGCCCAAAAAAGCGCTTGCTGCGGTAAATAAATTTGGCAATATATACATTAACTGCATTTTTTGTATGCTATTCATTTTATTTTTCCTCTTCAAAGTATCCAAGAAGTGAAGCAGCTTTAACGCTCTCGCCAACGCTTACGCAAATTTTAGTATCTCTTGGCAAGTATAAAATCACTTCGCCGCTTCCTAAAAAGCCAAATTTTCTAGAGGCTTTTAGACTGGTAATGTTATAAATTTCTAAACTTCTACTAAAAACTCCAGCTATGATCTTCATAGCAAATTTGATATTTCCTTTTTCAAAGCGAATTATCACTCTTTCATTTAGCATCTCTGAAATTTTCATAGCCTGGCATAAAAAGAGCCCATGCCTTCTTTTAACTTCAGTGACGTTAGCATCGCTTATAGCCCTTAGCGTACCTACGCCAAAAAATGGCTTTGAGATAACTATCTTAGCCACCTCTTTATCATCAAAATTTGAAACGCTGATCTCTTTTATCTTGCCATCTATGGGCGAAAGTAAGGCTAGTTTATCATCAGTAAAAGGCTCTCTTTCAGGGTCTCTAAAAAAATATAGAGTTAAAAGAAGCAGCGCTAGAAAAAATAGTGGTGCAATGCCAAATAAAACAGATATAACAAATAAAATCAAAAAGAATAATATAAATTTATACCCTGCCTTTGCGATGTAGCCACTCATTTTTATTCCTCTTTTTTGCCTTTTTCCTCTTCTTCAAGCTCTACAAGCCTACTTTCAAGACCATTTTCTTCTTCGTAGTTTTTGATGATCTCTCTAACTCGTTTCCCCTCGATAGTCTCTTCTTCATAAAGCGCTGAGACCATGTTTTCAATGGCACCTTTATAAATTTCAAGAAGACCAAGCACAGCCGTATATCTCTCATGAAGAAGTGCTTTTACAAACTCATCGACCTTTTCAGCCATCTTGTCGCTATAGTCTTTTATGCTCTGTCCGCCATTTAAAAATGTCGCGCGTTGTTTTTCAAGTACCATAAGACCGGCAACATCACTCATACCATACATACTAACCATGGCTTTTATGATATCAGTTGCGCGCTCTAGGTCGTTGCTAGCTCCAGTTGATATCTCTTTTATAAAGACCTCTTCAGCAGCCCTGCCAGCCAAAAGCACATCCACTTCTGCAAGCAACTCATGCTTTTGCATCATAAATTTATTCTCTTCAGGCGTATTTAGCGTATAGCCAAGCGCTGCAAGACCGCGTGGCACGACTGAGACTTTTGTCACTCTTTTTGCACCTTTTGTTAGCTCAGCTACCAAAGCATGGCCGCTTTCATGGTAAGTGACTATCTTTTTCTCTTTTGGATTTACGCGGCGTGATTTTTTCTCTAAACCAGCTATCGATCTCTCGACAGCTTCCACTAGATCAGCCTGCTCAACAAAAGTCTTTGACTTACGTCCTGCAAGAAGAGCTGCCTCATTTATGATATTTTCAAGATCAGCCCCTGCTAAACCTGTAGTAAGCCTTGCAATATCCTCGATATTTACATCTTTGCCAATTTTAACATCTTTCATATGGACTTTTAAGATGTCACAACGTCCCTTAAAATCAGGCTTATCAACAAGCACTTGCCTATCAAATCTACCAGGTCTTAAAAGCGCAGCGTCCAAAACTTCAGGTCTGTTTGTAGCTGCTATAACAATAACTGGTGACTTATCTGCATCAAAGCCGTCCATTTCAGAAAGAAGCTGATTTAGCGTCTGCTCTCTCTCATCATTTCCACCCATCGGACCAGAATTTCTGCTCTTACCGATCGCATCGATCTCATCTATAAAAACGATCGCCGGAGCCTCTTTTTTTGCATTTTCAAAAAGATCTCTAACCCTACTTGCACCAACGCCAACAAACATCTCAATGAAACTTGATGCCGACATAGAGAAAAACGGCACACTAGCCTCGCCTGCAACTGCCCTTGCAAGAAGTGTTTTACCAGTGCCTGGAGGGCCAACTAGCAAAATACCTTTTGGAATTTTAGCTCCAAGCCTTAGGTATTTATCTGGACTCTTTAGATAATCAACTATCTCTTGAACCTCTTCTTTTGCCTCTTCAACGCCTGCGACGTCATCAAATTTAACTTTTGGCTTTTCAGAATTTATAAGCTTTTTTGCACTTCCTATACCAAGTATGCCACCGCCGATATTCTTTTGCATACGACTAGCGATAAACATCCAAATAGCAAAAAATATAAATACCGGTATGATCCATGAAAATATAAGATCTCCAAACCAGTTATTTTCGCTATAAACACTGTAAGTTACGCCGTTTTGCTCAAGTATGCCAATAAGTGTTGGATCATTTATGCGCTTTGCGAGGTAGATGGTTTTGTCATTACCAACGCCTTTTATCGTGGTTTCAGATATCGCAACTTCATTTAATTGCTTATTCTTTAGCATATCCTTAAATTCAGAATAAGCTATCATCTTGCTTTGAGCGTTGCTACCAAGCCCAAAAGTACCGCCTAGTCCGTCACCACTAAAGCTTCTAAAAGCTAGAACTATAACTATCGCAAAAATAGCAAAGATAAAGATGGGGTTTTTGTTGAAAAACCCGTTATTGTCGCCGTTGTTTTGGTTATTATTTTGATTATTCATCTATTTCCTTATAAACAAAGCTAACCCAATCATTAGCCTGTTTTATCTCAACTAACTCCAAATCCTTAAACGTATCTTTAATCCTATCTTCGTATTTGTTCAAAATTCCAGACAATACTAAATAGCCGCCTTTTTTAAGCGATTTTTTCAAGTCATTTGAGAGCATAAAAATGACATCAGCAATGATATTTGCTACGACGATATCATATTTTTGCTCTAAATTTGCAATAGATCCTGTCCAAATTTTATTAAATTTAACCTCATTTAGTTGGGCATTGCTAAGCGAGCTTTGCGTGGCCTGCTCGTCTGTATCGCAGGCATCGACCTTGCAGCCAAGCTTTGCTAAAGCGATGCTTAATATCCCGCTTCCGCATCCCACATCTAAAGCACTATCGCCACTTTTTGCATATTTTTGTAAAAGTTGCAAGCAAGAATTTGTGCTTTCATGATGCCCTGAGCCAAAGGCTAGCGCTGGGTCGATTATGATATTTGTTGCACCATTAAGTGGCTCTTCCCAGCTAGGTCTAATATAAATTTTATCAACCAAAATAGGCTTAACTGCCTTTTTATATTCGCCTAGCCAGTCTTTATTTTCTTTTAAATTAAGAGAAATTTTTAAATCATTTGAAATTTTACGAACGCTAGAGAGCCCTTTTGCATACTCTTCGACACCCCAAGCTATATCTTTTAGATCATACTCTTCCCTGATGATGATCTCATGATCTAGCTCTTCTACACAGGTGACCCCAAAAGAGAAAACTAACTCTAAAATTTCATCATAAAAATTTGATGTTTTGATGCTTAATTCGTAAAATTTATCTTTCATTAACCAAGAACGTCTTCAAGCTTCTCTTTTAAAACTTGTGGCGTAAAAGGTTTAACGATGTAGTTATTAACACCTGCTTTTAAAGCTGTTATAACCTCGGCTTTTCCGCCCTCTGTTGTTACCATTATAATAGGCATATCAACATATTTTTGCTCAGCTCTTACTTTTTTAACAAGCTCAAGACCATTCATCTCAGGCATGTTCCAGTCAGTAATAAGAACCTCAATACCCTCGTTTTGTGTCAAGATATTCCAAGCTTCAAGCCCGTGCTCAGCCTCGAGAATTTCTTGATGTCCTAACCTTTGCAAAGTATTTTTTATGATCCTTCTCATTGTTGAGCTGTCATCTACAACCAAAATCTTCACATAATATCCTTTTAGTAAAAATTGCCCTATTCTAGCTAATTAAAATTTATAAAAGCTTTAACGCTAGCCAACTTGTTTGAAAGCATCTTTTAAATCAAGTCGTCCCTCATAGTAAGCTTTACCAACGATCACGCCAGCTATCTCATTTGTCTCTTTAAGTGCTAAAATGTCGTTCATATCGCTCACACCGCCACTTGCTATGGTCTCAAGCTTGCTGCTTCTAGCTATTTGCAAGCTAAAATCAACATTAACTCCGCCAAGCATTCCATCTTTGTTAATATCGGTGCAAATCACAGCTTCTACACCCACATCTGCAAATTTTTTTGCAAGATCGACTGCTTTTATGCTTGAAACCTCGCCCCAGCCTTGCACTGCCACATAGCCATCTTTGGCATCTATGCCAACTACGACCCTATAAATTCCAGCCATTTTTTCTGTAAATTCTGGATCTTTTAGAGCAACTGAGCCAAGGATCACTCTGCTAACTCCAAGGTCTAAATAGCGCTTTATGCGCTCTTCATCTCTTATGCCGCCACCCACTTGCACCTTTAAATTTGTAGCTTTTACTATCTTTTTGATCGTCTTAAAATTTATAGCTTCTCCTGCAAATGCTCCGTCAAGATCGACCACATGCAGCCATTTTGCGCCGTAATCTTCAAATCTTTTAGCAAGCTCACTTGGCTCGTTGCTATAAATTTTAGCGCTTTGCATTAGCCCTTTACTAAGCCTAACCGCCTGCCCCTCTTTTAGATCTATCGCTGGGAAAATTTCCATCACAACCTCGCAAAATTTTCTAAAATTTTAAGCCCAACCTCATGACTTTTTTCTGGATGAGGCTGAAAACCAAAGAGATTTTCATGTTGCACCGCACTTGTAAATTCATATCCATAAGTTGTCTTTGCAAGTGCAAATTTATCATCGCAAACCACGTGGTAGCTATGCACAAAGTATAAATACTCAAGCTCTTTTAATCCTAGTCTTAAAGGGCTGTTTTGCTTGAAGCTAAGTGTGTTCCAGCCAACATGTGGGATCTTTAGTGGCTTATCAAATTTAGCTTCATCAAATTTAACGACCTCGCCTGGCAAAAGAGAAAGCCCATCATGCTCGCCAAATTCAAAGCTTTTTTCAAACAAAAGCTGCATGCCAAGGCAAATTCCTATAAAGGCTTTTCCACTTTTTACAGCCTCTTTTATCGCCTCGTCCATGCCGTTAAATTTAAGCTTTTTCATCGCCTCACCAAATGCCCCAACACCTGGCAAAACGATGTGAGAGTGCTCTTTTAAACTATCAGGCTCACTTACTAAGACGCACTCATGCCCAAGAAATTTAAAAGCATTTATCACGCTTTTGATGTTGCCAGCACCGTAGTCGATCACCGCTATCATCTATTTTCTTGCCTTTTTACGCTAAAGAGATAAAAGCTAAGTGCCGCCATTAGCATAGCCACGCCGCCTATTAGATAGATAGCGTTTATGATATTTTCAGGTGCGGTGATAGCAAATTTAAACACAAGCATAAGCGCTTCTATGGCAAGTGCGATGATGATAGAGCCGATAAATCTAACCATTGTTTTATAAATAACGCTATTTTCTTCGTGATTTTTACCTAAAACTTCTTCTTCAAATATCGTCTTAACAAGGTCAAAAATGGCAAGAGCCAGCGTTAAAATGATGGTTGATTCAAAAATTTCTTCGACATTTATATGCTCGATGCTCTTTGAGATAAAGCTCTTTACGCCGTGCCAAAATAAAAATGCGCAGATCATAAAAAGCGATGCACAAAAGAGCGCATAAACTGTCTTTAAAAATCTACCAAAATGCTCCTCGACAAAGCCGCTATCGACCATATTTAGGATATTTTCTAGGCTTATATCGATGCAAGCGATAAATTTAAGCTCATTTTTTTCATTATAGATAGGTACGCTTGCTGTGACACATAAACCTCCATTTAGACTTGATGGATATGGATCGCTTAAAACGCACCTTTTCTCGCGCACGGCGGTGTAGTAGTAGGCTTTATTTGCGCGGTTTTCGCCTTTTGGAATTTTATACTTTTCATTTAGGCTGATCGAGTCTTCGATCTGTATGCCATTTTCATCTAAGATGTATAGTGCATCAAAATTTTCTATCTCGTGGCTGATCTTATCAAAGCCAGCTTTTATGTTTTCTAAGCAGACTCCAGGCAGTCTGTTTGGCAAATTTCTACTAAATAAATAGCAGATATACGCCCTTGCCTTATATCTCGTGTCACTAAATCTCTTAATATCTTTTATAACCAAAATTAGCCTTTTAAATTTAATGCATGGTTAAACTCTGGCACGATCACCTTAAGAGCAGGTGCTACCTCGTCATCTTCAAGCTGCAAAAGCCCATTTATCTGTGAATTTAAAAGGGTCAGATCATAAGGCTGCGAGTGTGTCACAAAGATCGACTCATACTTAGTTTGAACGTCATCTTTGTTAATAAGCAGCTCCTCATAAAGCTTCTCGCCAGGTCTAAGTCCTACAAATTCAATGCCTAGATGCTCTTTATTTGAAAGCAGAAGCATCTTTTTAGCAAGATCGACGATCTTAACAGGCTCGCCCATATCAAGCACGAAAAGCTCTCCACCTTTTGCGATAGAGGCTGCTTGAAGGACTAGCTGGCATGCTTCAGATGTAAGCATAAAGTATCTTGTGATCTCTGGGTGAGTGACGCTTAGTGGCTTATTTGCAGCTATCTGCGCCTTAAATTTAGGTATGACTGAGCCACTTGAGCCAAGGACGTTACCAAAGCGCACACAAACTATTTCGCAGACACCTGCTTCGTTTGAATTTAGTGCATAAAGCTCGCAAACACGCTTAGTTGTACCCATGATATTTGTTGGGCGCACAGCCTTGTCCGATGAGATCATGACAAATTTCTTAGCACCATATTTTTTAGAAAGATCGACTGCATTTTTTGTGCCAAGGATGTTGTTTTCAACTGCTGAGCGAGGATTTAGCTCGCAAAGTGGCACGTGTTTGTAAGCTGCAGCGTGGATGACGATCTCTGGTCTAAATTCTTCAAAAACCTCTTCAAAGTCTTTTAAATTTGTGATATTTACAAGCTTGCTAACAGTTCTTTTATCTCTTGTATCTTCGCCTATTTTATAAAGGTTAAACTCGCTGTGCTCGACCATTATAAGCTCACTTACGCCATATTTCAAGCACTGCTTACAAATTTCGCTTCCTATGCTGCCACCAGCTCCAGTGACAAGCACTTTTTTATCTTTTAAGAAATTTGAAATGGCTTCTGGATTAAGGTCTTTTGGCTTTCTAGCGAGCAAATCTTCGATCGAGATATCTTTGATCGGCTCATTTTCGATAAGCGAAAAGAGCTTCATATCTCTTATGCCATATCCAGTTAGCTCATCAACTAAAGCCTGAAGCTCGTCTTGATCAAGTGCTAGTGCGATGATAGCAGTCTTTGCGTCGTAGTCTTTTATAAGGCTTGGTATATCTTTTTTATCTTGAACTAAAAATCCATCACAATATGTACCAACAAGGTCGCTTCTACCATCTACCACGCCAACTGCGTAGTAGTCAAGATAGCCCTGTTTTAAGCCACGTAATACGTGAAGTGCCTTTGAAGTTGCGCCTATAACGATACAAGGCTCGCCTTTGTGAGGTCTGTTTGAAAAGTCAAGCACCATACGCTTTGAAATTCTCAAAAGCCCGATAAGTAGGCATGAGATGAGAAGGTCAATAAAGATGACGCTTCTTGGGTAAGGATTTAAAAAATCTTGTATGATGAAAAACACGATCGTAAATAAGATCGCCGCACAAACGTGAGCTAGGAAAATTTTACGTGCTTCATTTAAGCCAAAAAATCTCCATGGCACCTTGTAAATTTTAAACATCCACATGAAAAAGAGCTTAAATACGATCAAAAATCCAGCCGTTACAAAAAGTCCTTGCACGTAGATATCTGGGATATCGGCGTTAAATCTTAAAAGATATGCTGCATATATCGAAAAAACAAATATAAAAACATCACCAAGAAGGAAAAATACGAGCCTTTTTAACTTCGTTGCATGAAACATTTAGGCATTTTCCTTGACTATTTTTATCACTCTTTCTTGTGTCTGCTCGCTCATATCGCTGCCGCTTGGCAAGCAAATTCCTCTTGAAAATAGATCTTCGCTATATCCATCAACAAAGCTTAGCGCGCCTTTAAATACTGGCTGCATGTGCATAGGCTTCCAAAGCGGGCGGCTCTCGATGTTTGCATCAGCTAGTGCTTTTATAACTTTTAAATGTGCATCTTTTTTAGCAAAAACGCCAGTTGTGAGCCATCTGTTGCCACGAGAATTTGGCAGCTCTGGCATAAATTCTAAAACGTCGCCAAGCTCTTTTTCATAAATTTCAAATACTTTTCTCTTTTGCTCGACTCTCTTTTCCAAAACTTCCATCTGAGCCACGCCAATAGCGCCTAGGACGTTGCTTAAGCGGTAGTTGTAGCCATAGTCTTTATGCTCGTAGTGAAGCAGCGGCTCTCTTGCTTGTGTGCTGTAAAATCTAGCTTTTTCTACAAATTCACTATCTCCAACCAACATGCCGCCGCCTGAAGTGGTGATAATCTTGTTGCCATTAAAGCTATATCCGCCCATCACGCCAAATGTGCCAAGCGCCTTGCCACCGTAAAATCCGCCAAGTGCTTCAGCCGCATCTTCAACCAAAGCGATGCCTTCGTTTTGGCAAATCTCGCAAATTTCTTTCATCTTTGAAGCTTGGCCGTAAAGATGTGTGACGACTAGTGCTTTTGGCTTTTTAGGTAAATTTGAGATCGCTTTTTTAAGTAGCTCTGGGCTTAAATTCCAGCTCTCGTCGCTATCTATAAAGACTGGAGTTGCTTTTTCATAAAGTATCGGCGAGACCGAAGCCATAAAAGTAAAGCTAGAAGCAAGCACAAGATCACCCTCTTTCACGCCAAGGACGCGAAGCGCTAGGTGAAGTGCCGCAGTTCCAGCGCATAGTGCAAGCGCATCTTTGGCGCCAGTATAAGTTTTAATGCTCTCTTCAAATTTATTGACATACTCGCCAAGTGGCGCTATATAGTTGCTTTCAAAAACTTTTTTTATATATTCCTGCTCTTTTCCACTCATATTTGGTGGAGATAAAAAAACCCTATCCATTTTCATACCTTTCGTGATTTTTTGGCGATTTTAGCACTTATTTTTAAATTTATATCTTAGCACGCTCGCATGCAGGCACGCCGTAAGCCTTTATGCCATCTTTTATATCTCTAACGACCACGCTTCCAGCACCGATGATGCAGTTTTTGCCGATGCTTATGCCTTGAATGACACTTGAGCCAATGCCAACATGCGTAAATTCTCCCACGCTAACGTTTCCAGCAAGGGCTGCATTTGGGCTGATGTGAGCAAATTTACCTATCACGCACTCATGCTCTATCACCGCGCCAGAGTTTATGATAGCGCCCTCTTTTATGCGAGCTTTTGCATTTATCACGGCATTTGGCATGACGACCACACCCTTTTCTATCACGGCACTCTGGCTCACAACCGCACTTTTATGGATCAAATTTACTATCTCAAAGCCAACATCCTCTACCTTTTGACTGATCTTTTGCCTAGTTTTATTATCACCTATGGCTATTATGATGTCAGCTTTTTCAAGCTCTGGGCTAAATTTACGCTCGCTAGCATCATCTAAAAAAACTATCTCATCATAGCCATTATCTCTAGCGATGTCAGCGATCACAAACCCATGCCCACTTGCTCCGTAGATGTAAATTTTCTTAGTTTTTGCCATTAAATTTCTCCGTCGTCGCCTGCCCCTCTTTGCTTACACCACTTCGCTTTAGCACCTTTTCTATTGTCTGCAAAGCGATCTTTACATCAAGCATAAAGCTTAAATTTTTAGCATAATAGAC